>PFJY01000220.1 GCA_002784065.1 Hydrogenophilales bacterium CG_4_10_14_3_um_filter_58_23
CGCTTCCTAAAGATGTATCTCGACCACTTCGGCCTCAGTGAACCCCCCTTCAAGATCACGCCGAACACCGAATTTTTCTATACTGGCGGAAACCGTGGCGCCATTCTGGACGCGCTGCTCTACGCCATCATCCACGGCGAAGGCATCGTCAAAGTCACCGGCGAGATCGGCAGCGGTAAAACCATGCTGTGCCGGATGCTGGAGAGCATGCTGCCGGACAATGTCGAAGCGGTCTACCTGGCCAACCCCAGCCTGAACCGGGACGAAGTGTTTCACGCCATCGCCGACGAACTGGGCCTCGCCACCGAAGGCAAGCGCGGCGGCGAAATCATGCGCCTGATGCAGAATTGCCTGATCGAAAAACACGCCGCCAGCAAGCAGGTGGTGCTGCTAGTCGAGGAGGCCCAAGCCATGCCCCTCGACACCCTGGAAGAAATCCGCCTGCTGTCCAACCTGGAAACCGCCCACCACAAGCTGCTGCAAATCGTCCTGTTCGGCCAGCCCGAACTGGACGATCATCTCAACCTGCCGCAAATGCGTCAGCTCAAGGAACGCATCACCCACGGTTTCAAGGTGCCGCCGCTCGACCAGAAGGACATCCCGGAATACCTGATGTTCCGTCTGCGCGCCGCCGGTTACCACGGGCCAAACATTTTCAACGCCGCCGCCATCAAACTGATCGCCACCGCCTCCCAAGGCATCATACGGCGCATCAATGTACTGGCCGACAAAGCGTTGCTTGCGGCGTTCTCGGAAAACACCCATAGCATCCAGCCCAAACACGTCAAGGCCGCGATCGAGGACAGCGAATTTGCCATTCCTCCCCGCAGTCCGCCGTTGAAACAGATCGGCTTCGCCGCCGCCCTGATTGGGCTGGGAATAGCCCTCGGGGTCGGCTGGCAGCATCTCGCGAGCTTGCCGCTCAAAGCCGGCGCAGCCACGCCGACCGTTCAAACCGCGCCTGCGCCCGCCGTCCAGCCTCCCATCCAGGAAGCGTCCGCACCTACCCCCGTTCCAGCCGCGCCAGCACCGACCGCCGACGCCGAACAGGCGCCGCAGCAAAACCGCCCAGCGGAGAACCTGCCCACCCCCGCCTCTGTCCCATCGCCCGCGCACGACCCGCTACAGCAAAGGTTAGCCGCCACCCAGTCATGGCTCGCCGACGAGGACGGCGCCCACTTCACCGTTCAATTGATGCTGCTGACCGATACCGGCACGACCTCCCGATGGAAAAGTACTTTGAGCAAACTGGACAGGGAATTCGGGTTGACGCAAATTTACGTCTTCCCCACCCATATCACGGCAGATCACCAATTCGGCATCACTTTCGGCAACTTCTCCTCGCGGGAACAGGCCCTCGCCGCCCTCGCCAGGCTGCCCGTCGGCTATCGGAACAATCGGCCCATACTGCGCACGGTTAAAGGCATCCGGGATGAAATGGCCAAACAGAAATAGGATCGGCAGCCCTTATATCAATATTTAAAATTAAAAAAATCTCCTAACAGATTGATTACAAATATTCTAAGTGGTAATCTTGTGCATAACAATGTAGTCACAGGCCTTCAGGCCGATGTGTTTTGAACCAGCAAGGTGTTGGATGAATAAAGTCATTATCGCCATCCTCGGTTGTTCGATGCTTGCCGCCTGCGGCACGCAGCCGGTCACGCCGTCAGTCGGCCACATCAAGGACGAACCGCGTCCGGTCGGAAATATTCCGAAAACGGTGCAGCAGGCCACGCCGCTGCCCCCGCCCAAACCCGCTCTCAAGGCGGAAACCTATAGCGTCGTGGTAAACAATGTTCCGGTGCAGGAACTGCTGTTCGCGCTGGCGCGCGACGCCAAAGTGAATGTCGACATCCACCCCGGCATCGAAGGCCCCGTCACGCTCAACGCGCTCGACCAGACCCTGCCGCAATTGCTCACCCGCATCGCCAAACAGGTGGATATGCGCTACGAACTGGACGGCCCGAACCTGGCCGTCATGCCGGACGCGCCTTTCCTGCGCAACTACAAGGTGGACTACGTCAACATGTCGCGGGACGCCAGCAGCAACGTCAGCATCGCCACCCAGATCGCCACCACCGGCGGTGGCGCAGGCGGTGGGGCAGGCGGTGGGGCAGGCGGCGCAACGGGGGCGGGCAACAACAACTCCACCACCTCCGTCACCAACAAATCCAACAACCGTTTCTGGGAAACCCTGGCGCAGAACATCAAGGACATCCTGAAGGAAACGGACAAAATTCTTCCCGAAGGCTCTTCCGAAACCACCGCCGAGCAGTCCGGCAGCCAGACCACGACCGGCACCGGCGCTCATCCACAGCCCACCAAAAGCAAAACCACCACGCTGGCCACCTTCGCCGCCAGCCCTAACCCCGCAGCCATGACCGCCGCCGACACCACCACCGTGCGCCGCGCCACCTTCCGCGAGGCCGCCTCCGTCATCGTCAATGCGGAAGCCGGGCTGATTGCGGTGCGCGCCACCAGCCGCCAGCACGATAAAATCCAGGAATTCCTCGACCAGGTGCTGAGCAGCGCCAAGCGCCAGGTTCTGATCGAAGCCACCATCGTCGAAGTCCAACTCAATGACCAGTACCAATCCGGCATCGACTGGAAGAAAGTCGCCTTCGGCACCGGTTTTACCATGCGGCAAAATATGGCCGGAACCAATTTATCCGACGTCCGCTATCCGATGCCCGACCCGACCCGCCAAGCGCAAATTTCCAGCATCATGAGCGATTCCAATTTATCGACCATCCAGAAATCCAACCTGATCAATCAAATTTCCAGCGGCATGGGAACCATTGATCCCGCGACCGGCGCCATTACCGGCAATGCCGGCGCCACCCTCCCTTTCGCAGACACGGCTTTCACCGGTGCCGGCAAAGGCTTGACTATCGGCTATTCCAATGCCGGCAATTTAGCCGCCGCCGTCAAGTTGCTCAACACCTTCGGCAACGTCAAAGTGCTCTCCAGCCCGAAAATCAGCGCCCTGAACAACCAGACCGCCCTGCTCAAAGTGGTGGACAACCGCGTCTATTTCACCATCACGGCGACGACCACATCCAACCAAACATCCACCCAGACCGCTTACACCTCCAACCTGAACACCGTACCCGTCGGGTTCGTCATGAGCGTCACTCCCCAGATCGACGAGAACGACACCATCACCCTCAACGTCAGGCCGACCATCTCCCGGATTTTGCGCTATGTTCCCGACCCGAATCCTGACTTGGCAAGGGTTGGCGTGATCAGCAGCATCCCGGAAATCCAGGTACGCGAGATGGAATCCATCCTCAAGGTCGACAGCGGCCAGACCGCCATCATGGGCGGACTGATGGAAGACAAGATCATCAAGTCCACCGACGGCATCCCCGGACTGTCTAAAATCCCTGGTTTAGGCAATGTCTTCAGCAACCGCGACGACACCACCACCAAAACCGAACTGGTGATTTTCCTGCGCCCGATTGTCGTCAAGGAGGCGAGCCTGGAAGGCGATTACAAAGCCTATCGCAGCTACCTGCCCGACGAAAAATTCCTCAATGACCCGCACGATGCCGGACCCAACCCCTTGCTGGAACCCGCCAGGGCAGAGGAGGCCAAACCATGAGCCTGCTGATGAAGGCGCTGAAAAAGGCCGAGCGCACCAAGCAGGGGAAACCGGTTTCACCCACAGAACAATCCGGCCAACCCGGCGGCGCTGCAGGAACGCTGGGGCTGACCGCAGCGCCGAGCCCCGCGCTTTCCCTGTTGCCCCAACAAGAGGCTGCGAGCCACGTCGAGGCGACCGGTGCCAGCGATTTCCCGTCCATCCTGCCGGATTTTTCCCCGCCGCCTATCGAAAGCCGGAATGCCGCATTGGCCCGCGTTGAACCGACCGTATCCGCGCTGGAACTCTCTCTGGATGAGCCGCCGCACAAGGACGAGCCCGCGAGTCCAGCGCCCGCTGCAACCAACCTCTCCCCCTCTCCCCAACCCCTCCCCCACAAGGGTGGAGGGACTTCTACTCCCCACGCCCCTCGCGGGAGAGGGGTTGGGGGAGAGGGGGGGGGGCACGTTAACGCCGGGCCAGAAAACCAGCCACAACCCACCGCCAGCCCCGATATTCCGCAGGCAAGCCACGTCGGGGCTCCCAATAAAACGCCACCCCCAGACGCCGCCAAAATCGCCGCCGCGCAGCAAAAAGCCAGAGCGGTCTTCTCCGCCAAGCAACCCGCCCGCAGCCGCGCCCTGCTGCTCGGCGGCACCGCTCTGGCAGTCGTGCTCGGCCTGGTTGGCGGCGGCATTTACTACTGGCAGATGACGTCCACCAACACAATGGCCCTCCCGGCTAGCGCCGCCGTGCCGGCCCTCCCTGTCGTTGTTGCCACCGCGCCGCAACAGCAAGGCACGCCAGTCGCATCGGCGCAGAATTCGATCGACAAACCTGTCCCGAGCCAGGTCGAAGCGCCCACACCTGCGGCGGCACCCGCCAGCCAGCCGACGACAGCCGCCGCACCCGAACCCGCGCGGGCTGAAGCGCGTAATAAACCGGAGTCCTTCAAGGAGAATCCGGCCATCCGAATCCGGCAAAGCGCGGCGATCAGCCAGCTCGACCCGACCCTCGGCAAAGCCTATCAGGCCTTCCTCTCCGGCGACACCGTAGCGGCGCAACAGTTGTACCACAAGGTACGACAACAGGAACCGAACAACCGCGATGCGTTGCTGGGCCTGGCGGCCATCGCACTGAAGCATAATCAGACGGACCGGGCTGCGGCCTATTATGGCAAGCTGCTAGAGCTCGACCCGGCAGACCCTGAAGCGCTGGCCGGGCTGATTGGTCTGCAAGGGCAATCCGATCCGGGACAAAGCGAAAGCCGTTTGAAGAAATCCCTGGCGCAAAATCCACAGGCTGGCGTCGTCCATTTTGCCTTGGGGAATTTGTACACCCAGCAGTCGCGCTGGGCCGAGGCTCAGCAGTCCTATTTCCGCGCCTACAGCAGCGCGCCCGGCAACGCCGATTATGCGTTCAACCTCGCCGTCAGTCTCGATCACCTGAATCAGGGCAAGCTGGCGCTCGACTATTACCAGCGCGCACTGGCCCAGCCCGGTCAGGCGAACTTTGACAAATCTTCAGTTCAGACCCGCATCGGGGAACTGACACCGCTGGCGGAGAAATGATGGTAGGTCAGGCCTCAGCCTGACTGTCGGGCTGAAGCCTGACCTACACGCTAAATATTATGCCCGAACAACCCAAACTTCCCTTAGGCAAACTGCTGGTTCAAAAGGGCGTCATCAGCGAAGACCAGGTTCGCATCGCCCTGATCGAGCAGCAGCGCACCGGCGATCAACTGGGCAAGCTGTTCATCAGCCTGGGCTTCGTCACCGAAGCCACGGTGCGCGACGCACTATCCGAAAACCTGAACCAGCAGAGCGCGGATTTGTCCCACGTGGTGGTGGATCCCGCCTCGCTCAAGCTCATTTCCAAGGATGTTGCCAAGCGTTACCGCGTCTTCCCGCTGGAATTCGACAAACAAAGCCGGGTGCTGAAGCTGGCGATGTCCGACACCAACAACATCGTCGCACTCGACCAGATCCGCGCCATGCTTGGCAAAGAGACCATCGTGACTCCGATGCTGGCCGGCGACTCGGAGATCATGCGGGCGATCGACCAGCATTTCGGCGTCGAACTGTCGATCGACGGCATCCTGCACGAAATCGAGACGGGGGAAATCGATTACCGGAGCCTGCAAACCCTTTCCGACGAATATAGCCAGCCGCTGGTGCGCCTGATCGACGCCCTGCTCGCCGATGCGGTACAGTACGGCGCCTCTGATATCCATTTCGAGCCGGAGCAGTTTTTTCTGCGCATCCGCTACCGCGTCGACGGCGTGCTGCGCCATATCCGCAGCCTGCACAAGACCTACTGGGCCGCCATCGTGGTGCGCCTCAAGGTGATGAGCAACATGAATATCTCCGAAACGCGCGCGCCTCAGGACGGACGCATTTCCATCACTTTTTCGGGACGCGCGATCGATTTTCGCGTTTCAGCCCAGCCCACTGCGCATGGCGAAAACATCGTGCTGCGCATCCTCGACCGGCAAAAAGGCATCGTTCCCCTGGATGGCCTCGGCCTGGAGGAAAATGAGCTGACCCTGCTCAAGCTCATGCTGGCGCGACCGAATGGCATCATCCTGGTAACCGGCCCGACCGGCAGCGGGAAAACCACCACGCTGTATTCCATCCTGAACCACATCAATACCGAAAGCGTCAACATCATGACGCTGGAAGATCCGGTCGAATATCCGATGAACATGATCCGCCAGACCTCGGTCAACGAAGCGGCAAAAATGGATTTTGCCAGCGGCATCCGGTCAATGATGCGGCAGGACCCGGATATCATTCTGGTGGGCGAAATCCGCGATGCGGATACGGCTGAAATGGCTTTCCGCGCCGCCATGACCGGCCACCAGGTGTATTCCACCCTGCACACCAATTCGGCGGTGGGCTCAATCCCGCGCCTGCTGGACATCGGCATCCTGCCCGACATCATGGCCGGCAACATCATCGGCGTGGTCGCCCAGCGCCTGATCCGCAAGCTCTGCCCCCACTGCAAGCAATCGTTCCAGGCCGACACGCTGGAACGGCGCTTGCTCGGTTTGGCTGCGGACGGCTCGGACGTCACCATCTACCGCGCTACCGGCTGCGAACTCTGCGATTACCAGGGCTACAGGGGGCGCATGGCGATCATGGAGCTGCTCAAAATGGATGCCGACCTGGACGAGTTGATCGCGCGCCGCGTCACCACCCGCGAGCTAAATAACATGGCGCTGTCCAAGGGATTCCGCCCCTTGGCCGAAGACGGCATTCGCCGCGTTCTTGACGGTTCCACCTCGCTCGATGAAGTTTCGCGCGTCGTGGACTTGACTGACAGGCTGAACGGATGAGCATATACGCCTACCAGGCCATGGACGCCGGAGGCAAGCTTATCCGTGGCCATATAGACGCGTCCAATCTCTCTGACCTGGAGCTGCGCCTGAAGCGCATGGAACTGGATCTGATCGATTGCAAAATCCTGGAGCGACGCGCCCTGTTTTTTCGCAAGCGCCGGGTAAAGCGCTCGGATCTGATCAATTTCTGTTTCTACATAGAACAGCTCAGCGGCGCTGGCGTCCCGATGCTGGAAGCATTGGCCGACCTGCGCGACAGCCTCGACCATCCGCGCCTCCGCGAAATCGTCGCCGACCTGATCGAAAACATCGAAGGCGGCCTGCAGCTCTCGCAGGCGATGGCAAAGCATCCCGATACTTTCGACCCCACTTTCGTCAGCCTGGTCATGGCAGGCGAACAAAGCGGAAAAATCGCCGAAGTCTTCCTCAACCTGACCGAAACCCTGAAATGGGAGGACGAGCTTGCCTCGCAGACCAAGAAACTGCTGATGTACCCGGCGTTCGTCGGCACCATCGTGTTCGGCGTCACCTTCTTCCTGATGATCTACCTGGTGCCGCAGCTTGTCGGCTTCATCAAGAACATGGGGGGGACGCTGCCCTTCCATACCAGGGCGCTGATTTTCGTCTCCGGAATTTTCGTCAAATACTGGTATCTGATCCTCGCCATCCCGGTGCTGGCCCGGGTCGGCTTGGCCATCCTGGTCAGAACGAACCCGCGCGCCCGCTACAAGGCCGACGATGTCAAACTGCGGGTATGGATGATCGGCCCGATCCTGCGTAAAATCATCCTGGCCCGCTTCGCCAACTTTTTTGCGCTGATGTACGCCTCGGGCATCACCATCCTCGACTGTATCAAACTGTCGGAAAGAATCGTTTCAAACAAGGTGCTCGAAGGCGGCCTGAAGCGTGCCGGACAGCTTATTTCCGAGGGGCAGAGCGTCACCGCCGGATTTGAGGCTGTCGGCATCTTCCCGCCCCTGGTCGTGCGCATGCTCAAAGTCGGCGAAAGCACCGGATCCCTGGACAAGGCGCTACGCAATGTCAGCTATTTTTACAATCGCGACGTCAAGGAATCCATCGAGAAAGTACAAACCATGATCGAACCCATCATGACCGTCATACTCGGCACCATTCTGGGCTGGATCATGCTGTCCGTGCTCGGCCCGATTTACGACACCATCAGCAAGATCAAAATGTGATGAAAGCAGGCAAGGGACTATGGGTAGGAGCGGCCTTGGCCGCGATCGGCTGCGTTAATCGCGGCCAAGGCCGCTCCTACACCTGTCTGATGCACATTGACCGGCCTCTGGCCTGAACCAACCATGTTCCGCAAACAGCTACTCTACCTGACCAACAACCAGCTCACCGCCTACCCGTGGGCGTGGGGCAGCCTTTCCCCCAGTCACGCTTTCCCCAACGACGAGACCGGCTGGGCAGCGTTTTCCCGCCATCTTGCCGGATCGAAAAATACCCCGACTTACCTTTTGGCCGACCTGGTCGAGGAAGATTTCCAGCGCGAGAATCTGCCGCATGTGCGGGGTGCGGCCAAAAAAAATCTCATCCAGCGACACCTTGGCCAGCTTTACCGCGACACTCCCTACCGCCAAGCCACCCTGCAGGGCCGGGAAGAACAGGGGCGCAAGGATGACATCATGCTGTTCAGCGCCCTGACCAACGTGGAGCTGCTGAAACCCTGGCTGGACGCAATTCTGAAACAGAAAACGCCGCTGATCGGCATCACCTCACCGGCGCTGCTCTCCGCCGTCCTGATCAAGAAACTGGGCATTGCCAGCAACAATCTGCTGTTGGTCACCCACCAGTCCAGCGGTTTGCGTCAAAGTTTTTTCCAGGGAGCGGCGCTCAAATTCAGCCGCCTGACACCCCTGGCCGACCACAACCCGGATACCGTCGCCGACACGACGGCACGCGAAACGGCCAATACCCGGCAATTCCTGGCAGGCGCCCGCCTGCTGCCGCGTGGCACAACCCTGGACACCGTAATCCTGGCGGGCGGGGAAAGCTTGCCGCAACTCCAGTCGGCTTGTCAGGACGCGCCTGCCCTGGCTCACCGTTTTTTCGACCTGCGCGACGCCGCCGCCCGGCTCGGGCTGAAAAACCCCGCTTCCGTTTCGTTATGCGACCCGCTGTTTTTATTCCTGCTCGGCCACGCCGCCCCTGCCAGCCATTATGCGCAGGCAGCGCAAAGCCGCAGCTTCCATCTGCGGCAAGCGCGGCTTGTTCTCTACATCCTGAGCGCCGGCATCGTCGCGGGAGCGCTGTCATCGGCTGGATCGAACAGCCTGGAGGCCCTGCAGCATTACCGGCAAAGCCGGCAAATGGCCATGGAAACCCGCGTGGCCCAGTCACAATACCAGACCATTATCCAAAGCCTGCCGCACACTGCGGTTAGCCCGCAGAACATGAAAGCTGCCGTCGACATCGAACAGACCCTTTCCCGCAACGCGCCCGCGCCCGCAGAGCTACTCGGCATCGTCAGCCGCGCACTCGACGCCCTGCCGCAAATCCGGATCGACCAATTGAGCTGGCAGGTCGGCGCGGAGGCCGAAGCCGCCGGTTCACCGCAATCCGCGCCCGCTCCGGCGCCCCAACCCGGCGCGGCGGAGGCGGCACCTGGCGCCACGCTGATCGGCATCCCCAAAAAACCCGACCAGTCACTGCTGATCGAAGGGGAAGTGACCCCGTTCAGAAACGACTACCGTACCGCGCTGGAAAGCGTGAAACTGTTCGCCGCCGAACTCGGCAAGAACAAGCGGCTGAAAGTAGAAATCGCCCACCTGCCGCTCGACATCCGGCCCACCGAAAAGTTGACCGGCAAAGCGGGCAACGAAGACGCCGATGCCCAAGCCCAAGCCCGGTTTAGCCTGAAACTGAACTTCAGGCCGGAAAGCTGAACATGGCCCAGAGCAACCCCCTTCCCAAGCCGGCGCAACGTTCTTTCATGAAGGACGATTTCCCGCTCATCCGCAAAGCGTTCATCGTCCTGGTCGCGAGCCTGCTGGCGGGCGCGGCGCTGGTCGGCGCCAGCAAAGCCTTCCAGGCCAGGCAGCGCGACGGCATGAACCAGGCCCAGGCACAGCGCAGCGACGCCGACAACAAACTTCGCCAGGCCAAAATCGACCAACAGGAAATCCAGGAATACCAGTCCAGATACCAGCAGTTACGCGGACGAGGATTCGTCGGCGAGGAAAAACGCCTGGACTGGATGGAACACATCAAGTCCATCCGGGAAAGCCGCAAACTCTTGCCGATCACTTACGAAATCTCCGCCCAGCAGATTTTTCAGGTCGGCCCGGAGGTTTCGATCGGCGATCTGGAACTGCGCGGCAGCAAAATAAAACTCCAGATGGACCTCCTGCATGAAGGGGATTTACTCAACTTTCTGGATGATTTGAGCGGCAAAGGGTTCTATACTGTCCAGGAATGCACCGTCAAACGGGTCGGCGCGGAGCCGGTTAACTCGCAGTCGCCCCGGCTTACCGCCGAGTGCGCCTTGTACTGGCTAACCCTCGGCGAGCGGATGGGAGCCAAAAGCGAAGCGCCCAACCCGGCTGGCCCATAAGGGCAGATCTAATGACACGCCTGATATTTCTGCTGACAACCGCCGCCCTGCTCGGCCTTGCCGTTCCTGCTGGCGCGGAGCCCATCGGTCGCCTGTTCTTCAGCCCCAACGAGCGCGCCAATCTCGACCAGGCGCGCAACGGGAGCGCCAGTGCCAGCGACCCGACCGGACAACAGCCCCCGGTCGGACAATCTTCCCCGATCGAACAAATCACGCTCAACGGCCTCGTCCGCCGCAGCAGCGGCAAAACCACCGCCTGGATCAACCAGTTGCCGCAAAATGAAAACGAAAACCCCCAAGGTGTGTCCGTATTGAAGTCGGCCGCCAAACCCTCCGCCCTCTTGCGGCTGCCATCGGGAAAGCAGGTTCAGTTAAAGGCCGGTCAAACCTTCGACGCCACCGGAGGAAAAATCCGCGAGGGTTATCAGGGGTCAGAAGCCGGAAGTCAGGAGACAGAAAACAGATGAAACCCGAAAGCCAAAGCACTCTTCCCGCCCCCCGCCGCGAACGCGGCTCCGCCCTGCTCATCATCCTCGCCCTCATCGGCATCGGCGCGGCATTCCTGCTGGTTTCCGCGCTGATGAGCAACCCCCAGATCGGGCGAGACAAGATTACTGCGGCAGCGCTGGCGCAGGCGAAGGAGGCGCTGATCGGAGTTGCGGCGACATATCGGGACGCCCATCCAGACACGGGTGGCCATATGGACAAAGTATTCGGCTACTTGCCCTGCCCGGATATTAACAACGACGGCCTGGCCGATCCGCCGTGCGGGGGCAAAAATATCACCGTGGCAGGGCGTCTGCCATGGAAAACGCTGGGTCTGCCGCCATCGCGGGATGGCGCGGGGGAATGCCTGTGGTATGTCGTCTCCGGTCGCGTCAAGGACAACCCCTACACCGACTCGCTGAACTGGGACACGGTCGGCCAGATCGAGGTGCAAGATGCCTCCGGCCAAGTGCTGGCGGCGCAGGATACGCATGACACGCCCTGGGCGGCCATCATCGGGCCGGGCGGCGTGACCGGCACGCAAGACCGCACCCCCGCCGGGACGAGCGAATGCGGCGGCAACAACAATGCCGCAGCCTACCTTGAAGGCTTGACGCTGAATCCGGCAGCGGGCCTCGTGAGCACGCTCGTGCTCGCCACGAACGACAGCGCGAAGAACGGCACCAACAACGACCGTGGCCTGTGGATTTCAAGCCGGGAAATATTCGATCGGGTCGAGAAGCGCAGCGATTTCGCTGCCGACATCGGCACCCTGCTCACGAACCTGAAAACCACCCTCGATGCTGCCCCGCCCCCCCTCGTTACGGCATTCAACACGGCATCAACAATTGGCTGCCCGGTGGCGGACGGCTCTGCCGACCAGATAAATGATTATTTCCGCTGCAATTGGAACAACAATCTCAGGTTCGCGGAAAGCGCCGGGATCACCGTCAACGGCGCGCCCTGCGATGCCGTGCTTATCTTTGCCGGTGAACGGGCCACCGGGCAAGCGCGGGCGACACCGGCCGACCAGTCGAACAAGGCCAATTATCTGGAAGCGCCCAATCTCGGCTTCTTTCCGGGCACCGGCGCCTACAGCGGCGCGGTCGGCTTTGACCCATCCTCCGCCAGCACTGACATCGTGCGTTGCATCCAGACCGGAAGTCCCCCGCCTACCCAAGTCACCTTCGCCAGCGACTTCGGCAGCTTCCAGCCTTTTGGTGCCGGAGTGACGACCGACCCTGTCGCCCTTACCGTAACCGTAGCGCCCGCAGCCGGCAGTAGTGGCGGTTGCTTCTGGTTCCCGACAGCCGTTCCGCTAGATGGGAAAACCTTGCGTGCCTACCTCGATTTTACATTTGCCGACTCCGATCCCATCGGCGGACAGGATCGTGGTAACGGGTTTACGCTCTCGTTCCTGCGCGGAGATGTTGGGGCGCCCAATGCGTGCGGCACCCAGTCCTATATGGGCGTGCTCGATGCAAGCACGCTCTGGGGCAACATCAGCCTGTCCCTTGAAACTGACGTCCATCAGGATAATGCAAACAACGAACCTAACGGCACGGCGAATCACACCGCTATCATGGCAAACGGCAACATCACCCATTCGGCAACGAACGGCAACCTGACTTCAGCTTGCAACGGAACCGCGCAGGGTTGTCTGTACACGCCCGCCAACACTTTCGAGGAAAGCCCGACCCCGCCGAACCACAACCAGCGTATCGAAATCCATACCGGCTACAACGATGCGACCTGCTCCAGCGCCGGGGCGGGCTATGCACAGATCAAGGTCTGGACGGACTGCGTCTCATGCAGCGGCACCGCCAGCGACTTCGTCGCCTCTTCGCCCAAGGCCGGTCGATGCGTTGCCCTGGATGCCTCGATGGACTCGATCTATTTCGGCTTTACCGGCGGTTTCAGATCGGGAGCCAGCTCACAGGGCGTGACCATCCGCAATCTCGACTTGCGAACCCAATAAGCGCCGTAGGGTGGATAAAGCGCGCAGCGCGAACAAGAAAGCGAGGGGTCAGGCCTTACATTTGACATTTTTCCCCTGACTTTCCGCCCGTTTCACCACCCGGCTCACGCATGATACGGCGCCCCAGCAAACTCAATGCGTAAAGGCCTCGCCATCCATAGCCCCTGTTTGAAATCACACA
>PFJY01000010.1 GCA_002784065.1 Hydrogenophilales bacterium CG_4_10_14_3_um_filter_58_23
GATTTCCACTGCGGTGACTTCTCCTCCTGCCGCCAGTTCGATCCGCTCCAGCACCCTTCCGCTATCGTCGAAAATCAGCAGCGCCACAGCGCCGCTCAATATCAGCAGGATTTCCCAGGTTTCCGGCTGGTTATGGCGGTGCGGCCTGACGTAGGTGCCGGGCTCCATGGCGATGCACAAGCGCTGAACCTTGTCGTCGAGCTGGGGGTGCAGGTTGTGGTGCGCCCGCTTGCGCGGCGAGGCGGCTGCCTGGGTGGAGAGTGTGGTGAGAAGAATCTTGTCGATGCGTTTCATGCGTTCTTTCAAGGTTCTATCAGGGGAATGCGGCATTTTTTCGACTTTCTAATGGCAAGTGCGGTTGGCGCAATGCGCTGCGGCCGGAACGGAACCCGGTTCATCACCCGCTCCAGCGTGTCCGCGTCGAGCCGCGCTTCCGCCTCAAACCGGCCGGCGTAGGCGGCTTCTTCCTGTTTCAGTTCGTAGCAGTTGGCGCCGCTGATGTCCATCAAAACAGCCGCCATGCCTGCCTCGTGGAAAGCGTGGTGGCGCTTGATGAAGAACTGGCTGCAACAGGCACCGACGTAGGCATCCACACCATCGCTCTTCATCTGGCCGAGCGTGGCGGTGAGGTGCTCGTAGCCGGTGATCGTGGTGACCTGCATGTTGCGCTCGCGCGCCAGGCGGTAGGCGTCGCCCACCGCGCATTTGCCGCATTCGACGCAGTCGTCCTGGTGGCGCCATTGGCACCAGGCGGGCTTGGCGCAGTAGGGCAGCAGCATCACCGAAGCCTGCGCGAGGATGGTGGGGGCATTGCTTTCGATGCCGTTGTCCAGCACCATCAGGCCGTTGGCTTGGGCCGTGCTCAAGCCCATTTCCTGCTGCTGGTCGAGCTTGTTCAGCACCCGTTGCAGCAGGCGGCAAATGTCGTCCACCGTGAAGCCAACCAGGTCGCAGCAGTTTTCGGCAAAAAATGCGCGAACGGCGGGTTCGGATTGCGCCAGCGGCAGTCCGATGAGGGTGCGTTGCAAGTGTTCCAGCATATCGGCTGGATGCAGGTTGAGATCGGCGGCGAATTGCAGACGGGCGATGGTTTTTACCTCGGCATCCGGCCAGAAACGCACGCTTAAAACCCCGCCCGGCGTTTTGTGCAAGGCTTCGAGAGCGGTGTTGTCTTCGCTCCAGTCGATACAGGTAGATCTCAGCGCAGGCGAAACCCAGCTTTCATCGATATCGTTGGGTTTTCTACTGTCAACCCAACCTACATTGAGCGTTTCCAGCCCTTGATGCAGCGCCTGCTGCAGCACCGCATCCTCAGGAACTTCCCCGAGCAGTTCCTTCAGCGTAACCAGCCGCTGCCGTGCGCTTTCCAGGCCGGTGACGGTGAGCTTTTCGGTCGGCACGCGCAGCGCTTCCAGCATGGTTTTGATGTCGGCGTCGCAGAGCAGGGTGGCGTGCAGCAATAGCGAATCGCCCTGGATGGCGACGAAGGCGGAGGCGAGCTTGCGACCGTCGATTTCCAGGTCGTTGGGAGCCTTGAAGCGCGCCTGGATACCGAGGTGCGCCAGGCCGTCGGCCAGCGCCGCGCAGAAGCGGGCGAGGATTTGCGCCAGTCCCAGCCCGGTCCAGTCTGACGGGCGGCGAAAAATCAGACTGATACCCTGCTGGTTCTCGTCGAGGTAGAGCGCGCCGCCGCCGCTGGTGCGGCGCACGATTTCGATCCCGTGTTGGCGGCAGTAGTCGAGGCGGATTTCGCGGTCCAGCGCCTGGTGGCGACCGATGCTGGCGGTTGGGCGACTGCGGTGGAAGCGCAGCAGGTCGGGGCGCACGCCATCGGCGTGCAAGGCTAGCCAGGCGTGATCGAAGGCGGTGTTCGAGCCGCCGTCATTCAGTTTACTATCCCAAACTTCCACGGATTAAGCGGCATCCTCGGCGGCGGCGAGATAGCTCTGTTCGATACCGGGCCGACCATGCCAGTAGCCATCGCAGGCCTGAGCGGGCATCAGCTTGGTCATCTGCTGCATCGCGGACTGAGCGGGGAGACGGTTGTCCATCACTTCGCGGAACAGCTTGAGGATTTTGGCGGTGAAAAACGCCTGCGGGCTGACGCGCGCCACATCGACGCCAGTTTCGCGCATCGCGTCGAGCTCGCCGATCAGGTTGTAAACGCTGGCGGACTGGGTCTGGGTGCCGTTCAGGGCGAGGAAGGGCTGGCCTTCGCGGGTGTTCAGGGTGAGGCCGTTTTTGTAGTCCATGCAGCGGAACTGGCAGTCGTCCTTGGGCAGGTTGTGGTGGCGGGCAGTGAAGCAGCGCGCCGAGAAGGCCAGCGGCAGGCGACCGTAGGCGAATACTTCGGTTTCCATACCCGCAGGACGCGCTGCCTGCATGTGGACTAGCGCGTCGCGCGACATTTCCACCGGCATGACCCAGCGCTTGGCGCCGAGATCGGCCAGCAGGGCCAAGGTTTGCGGGTTGTAGGTGTTGATGTGGGGGCCGGCGACGAAGGGGAGCTTGGCGGCGGCGAGCAGGTGCACCGCACCCATGTCGTTGGCTTCGACCATGAACTTGCCATTGCTAACGATGCGGCGCAGGGTCATCAGGTCGGATTCCGACTCGATCAGCGCCTGGCTGGAGAGCACCACTTCCTTGCCGGCGGCGGCGAGCTTGTCCGCGATTTCGAGCCAGTCCTCGGTGCGCAGGGTGTGGCGACGCGAGCAGACGGTCTCGCCGAGGTAAACGATGTCCACCGGCGAGGCGGCGATTTCATCGTAGAAACTGAAGGTCGTTTCGCGTTCCCAGTAGTAAAGGATGGGGCCTAGAGCTAGCTTCATATTGAGTTTTCTTTAAAAACTTTTCTCACCGCGGAGGACGAGAATGGGTTCCCCTGTAGGAGCGGCCTTGGCCGCGATTGGCGGCTATCGCGGCCAAGGCCGCTCCTACAGAAGCGCCACAATTTTACGGAACGCATGGGACAATTGGGAGGTTATTTCCACGGTCTGTGATACGCACCCAAGGTGTTCTGCTGCCCTTCGGCGACCTTGTTCAGTTGCGCCATCCACGCCGGGTTGACAGCGTAGCTGTCCGGCGCGCGCTTGGCGGCGTCGATGGCGGAGCGCCATACCTTGGTGACTTGCTCGACATAGGCGGGGCTACGCTGGCGGCCTTCGATCTTGATCGCGGCGATGCCCATGGCGATCATTTCCGGCAGCATCTCCAGGGTGTTGAGGCTGGTCGGCTCTTCGATGGCGTAGTAGGTTTCGTTGTTGACCTCGAAGCGGCCCTTGCACAGTGTCGGATAGCCGGCGTTTTCGTCCTTGCCGTAGCGGTCGAGGAGGATGCCGTTGAGGCGCGATTCCAGGCCCTTGGGGGTCTGCTCCCAGCGCACCGCCTTGGCCGGCGAGCACACGCCGCAGGTGTTGGGCGATTCGCCGGTGGCGTAGGAGGACAGCGCGCAGCGCCCCTCGACCATGACGCACAGGCCGCCGAAGCCGAACAGCTCGATTTCCACCGGGGTGTTTTTCACCACCTGCTCGACCTGGGCCAGCGACAGCACGCGCGGGATGACCGCGCGCCGGATGCCGAAATGCTCGTGGTAGAAGTTGATCGCTTCGTAGTTGGTGGCGGAGCCTTGCACCGACAGGTGCAGGCGCAGGTTCGGGTAGTTCTTCGCCGCGTAGCCCATCAGGCCGGGGTCGGCCAGGATGACGGCGTCGATGCCGAATTCCACGGCATTGTCCACCGCCGCTTGCCAGCGTTCCCATTTCTCGGACTGGGGGAAGGTGTTGAGGGCGAGCAACACCCTGGCGCCCTTGGAGTGGGCGTAGCGCACGCCTTCGCGGGCGCTGGCCGGGTCGAAGTTGAGGCCGGGAAAGGCGCGCGCGTTGGTGTTGTCCTTGAAGCCCATGTAGACGCAATCGGCACCGTTGTCGACAGCGATTTTCAGGGCGGGCAGGTTGCCTGCGGGGCAGACCAGTTCGAGAGAAGCTTTAGGCGACATAGTTTAATTTTTCCTGGCTACCTTGGATGCCGTTCCCTCCCCTTCAAAGGGAGGGCTAGGGTGGGGATGGAGTAGAAGTGGCGCGGGCGTACAGTGCAACCCCACCCTCATCCCAACCTTCCCCCTGAAGGGGAAGGAGGAAAACGACTGCGCCGGAATAGTGATAATCTTTCCTCTATTGCCGGTTGTCAAGCGGGCGAATTTGCCTTGGCGGCTGTCGCGCCGTCGCAGTTCCTGCTCGATCTTGTTCAGCACATCCCATTTCTTCGAACACCAGTCGGGGGCAAGCAGGATGTCCCTGGATGCGGTGCCGGTGATACGGTGAAAGACAACTTCTTCCGGCGTGAGTTCGATCAGATCGGCGACGATGCGGGTGTAGTCCTCTTGGCTCAGCGGCTGGTACTCGCCGCGCCGCCATTCCTGGGCAAGCACGGTGTGCTTGACGACATGCAGCGGGTGCAGCTTGAGTCCGTCCACGCCATGCTCGATCACGGTCTCCAGGCTGGCGCGGTAGTGTTCCTCGGTTTCGCCGGGCAGGCCGACGATCAGGTGGGCGCAGACGGGAATTCCGCGCTGCCGCGCAGCGGTCGTGGTGGCGAGGTATTCGGCCAAACCGTGGCCGCGATTCACCCGGTTCAAGGTTTCATCGAAGGCGGATTGCAGGCCAAGTTCGAGCACGACTTCGACCCCGCGCTCGCAGTATCCGGCGAGCAGGTCGAGCACCCCCGGCGGCACGCAGTCGGGGCGGGTGCCGATGGCGAGCCCGATCACGTCAGGCTCCGCCAGGGCTTCCTCGTACATCGCGCGCAATTGCTCGATCTTGGCGTAGGTGTTGGTATAGGCCTGGAAGTAGGCGATAAACTTTTTGGCGCGGGTGCAGCGGGTGATGGCGGCCCTTCCCGAGCTCAGTTGCTCATGCAGGGTGGGCGGCTGGCGCCCGTTGGGGCTGAACGACTCGTTGTTGCAGAAGGTGCAGCCGCCAATGCCCTTGCTGCCGTCGCGGTTGGGACAAGTCAGGCCGACGTCGAGCGCGATCTTGTGCACGCGCTCGCCGTGGCGTTGCAGCAGGAGCTGCCCATAGGTATGGATGCGGTCGGAAAGTACCATCTGGTGTTAACGTTGTTGGGTAAAAAAGCGGGATTCGGGTCTCGTTCGGGTCTCGTCGAGAAGAGTTAGGCTAGCATGTCGTGTCCTAAGCTTCAAGTTATCCATTCAGCTAAATCGCGGTCAGCCGGATGGAACCGGGTTAAAATGGCATTTTACGATTGAATCAAGGCTGACATGTCGCAAGTTAATTCCGTCTGGCGCACGTTTTTCGCCGCGCCCCACCGCATGATGTTCCTGGCGGGCGCGGTGCAGGGGCTGGCCGTTATCGCCTGGTGGCTGATCGAGTTGATCGGTCGCTACACTTCCGCCTGGCTGCCGCCGATGTGGGCGATCCCGGCACCTTGGGCGCACGGCTTCCTGATGATTTACGGGTTCTTCCCGTTTTTCATCTTCGGCTTCCTGATGACCGTCTATCCCAGCTGGATGAACGGCGCCAAGGTGCCGCCGCGCCGCTATGTGCCGGCTTTCCTGCTGCTGGCGGGCGGCGTGCTGCTGTTCTATATCGGCCTGCTGGCCGGAAAATGGCTGCTGATTGTCGCGCTGGTACTGATGCTCGCCGGCTGGGGGATCGCTTTTTATGCGCTGCTCGACGTGCTGCTCAGCGCCCGCCACCCCGACAAGCTGCACCCCAGAATCACCAGTGTCGCCCTCGGCATGGGCTGGCTCGGCCTGCTGGCCTACCTGCTCTGGCTGGTGACCGGCAACGCCCTGCTCGCGCTGCTTTCCCTCAAGGCCGGCGTGTGGTTTTTGCTGTTGCCGATCTTCTTCACCGTTTGCCACCGCATGATTCCATTTTTCTCCAGCCGGGTGCTGGACAACTACAAAATCGTCCGCCCCACCGGCGCGCTCGGCGTGATGCTGGTGTGCGCTTATGGCCACGGCATGTTTGAAATTCTGGGTTGGAACGCCTGGCTGTGGCTGTTCGACCTGCCCCTGCTGGCGCAAACGATATATTTGAGCTGGCGCTGGCAGCTGCGCCGCAGTTTCGCAGTGCGTTTGCTGGCGGTACTGCACGTCGGCTTTGCCTGGATCTCGGTCGCGCTGGCGATGTATACCGTACAGAGCCTTGCGCTGCTGGCGGGCGTCGTCATGCTGGGTTTCGCGCCGTTACACGCCCTGACCATCGGCCTGTTCGGCTCGATGGTGCTGGGCATGGCCTCGCGCGTCACGCTGGGCCACTCCGGTGCCGAACTCGCGGCGGATGGCGCCACTTGGACACTGTTCTGGGGGTTCCAGCTCGCCGCACTGGCCCGCATCGGCGGTGACCTACCGCTGGCTGGGGCGGCGGCAGGACATTTCTACCTGCTTGCCGCTGCGGTCTGGCTCGCCTGCTTTGTTCCCTGGTTCGTCAAATATGCGCCCAAGTATTGGCGGCCAAGGTCGGATGGGCAGCCGGGCTAGGCTTTTCGCAGCGCCGGGTGGGTCTTGTGATGGAACAAAATATCGCGTTTAATTGAATTGCGGGTTAAAACGGGTTAATGGGTATCCCCTTGACGCACGTTGCACCTGTGATCCGAAATACCGGGCGCGCTTCCAGAGCCGCGAAGAGCCATTTAGCTGGGCTCGCGTTCAAGTCTTGCGGTGGGGCAGCGTGATGCGTCTTGGCGAAAACCGTCCAGTAGAACTTTACGTGCGTCAAGGGGATACCCATTAACGGGTTAATTCGACCCTGGCCCCTTTTCGCTTGTTTATCCACCATTTTGTTGCCCTCGAAAGCAACAAGAATGGCTGGCGCTGGAATATGGCAACAGGGTATGTTATGTTGATGATGTTATCAACATTCATGTTGTCTTACGGCCAGAGCGCCCGTGGGTTATTTCGCGGACTGATGAATTTTAGAGAGCCGCGAAAAACGATAAAAACAGGGAGCCGTTAAAAATGCCGTTCGAAAGTCTTTATGATGTCCTGGGTATTTCGTCCACTGCTGCGCAGGATGAAATTAAGGATGCCTATCGCCGCCAAGCCATGAAATGGCACCCTGATCGTAACCCCCTCAACAAGCAGGCAGCTGAAGAGTTGTTCAAGCAGATCGCCTACGCTTACAAGGTGCTTTCCGATCCAGCGAGTCGAGTGGAGTATGACCGTTGGCTCACGGAACAACGTCAAGGCGTATCCGCTGGCGCTGGAGCTAATGAGCACCAAAACCAGAATGCCGGCGTGTCTGAAGATGACGCTGAACAAATGTTCTTCGAACAAATGCTCGATTTGGCGGAGGAATTGGCTTCGCGTGGCTTTAGCGCAGAAAAAATCGTCAAGACTTTGGTAGCACTGGATTGTCCGGAAGCAATTGCAAAAGCCGTTGCCGCGAATGCAGTAAAAATGACAAACCAGCGTCCCGGCTCAGGAAAGAGGCAAACCCGGAACCAACAAGACGGCGCAGGCATACCTCATTCACTTCAATCCATGTCTTGGGACGATGCGGCACCTTATTACGCTGCTGTATATAGCGAAGTTGAAGAGTCGTCGAGGATGAGCGATATTGAGTTTGCGAAAAAGCTGACCACTACTCGCATCCAGCTGGGAATCCTGCTGCTTCTCAGTATCGTGGGGCAAATAATTTTAACAAGAATCACGGATTTCAATTTCGTCCAGCATCCGTCTGAATCTGCAGCCTACGGCATGACCATATTGTTTTCTTTATGCTTTTTTATTTGGTGGAGGATTACCGACACCCGCGCATTTCGCGTAGAGCGCGCATTTCGATACTATACGAAGGTCTTCCGAAACTACCATGAGCCAGCTGCACGCTTATCTTTCATGGAACGATGGAATTTCTGGGCTGGGTTTTGTTGGACATATTGGTTGGTGTACCGGCGAATGGCAGGCTACGCTTTTCTGGGGCTAATACCCCTCGGCATCATCGCATTTTTTACCGCCGTTCTTGCTGGGTCGAGTATGGCACTCAATACTGCGATCTCTTGGTGTTTGATTGCAGTTCTTGGCGCAGTTGCTAATCGAATTTATGTTTCAGCGGCGATAAAACGAATCGCCCAGTTTTCTCATCTCCCAAAGCAACAAGCGCTGGAGAAAATTCATAAAGCAAGCAAACCAAGGCGCGGGACTTGGGTCTGGGTCACTATTCCTCTGTTAATCGCCTACGTACCAGCCACATTCTTCCAAATTGAAGCCAATCAGCAAAAGATAGCCGCGCTCAACGAGCAACAACTGATACAGGAGGAAGCAAGGCGCAACGCTGCTGCAGAGGCACAAGCTAAATCAGAAGCAGAGACCAGCGCCCGCGCACAGACAGAGGAGCAAGTAGCTGAGAGAAAGAGTTTCGACATAGCCATCAGGGAAATGGAATTGCGCCATCCAGAATTTGAGCCGAATCACCCACGCTATAGCCAAAAATTGGTTGATGAAGTTATAGCGAGGATGAATGGCTACGTGCGGCAAGGTAATTCACGTCCAAACGCCCTAAAATTGGCGGTTTCAGACATGGAACGCGAGGCAGACGCGGCTCGTGCTATTCAACGATAAGGACTCTTCGTGGAAACCTTTTTTATTCTAGTCTTTTGGGGTGTTGTTTCTTGGGCCTGCTGGCATTGGTTCCTGCATCAATGGGTTGAGTCGCTCGGGATAACGAAGCGTGCAAAGGCCTGGTTCTCGGCACGTCGAATTCCTGACGAGGCTTATTACGAGCAAGCTTCGCGGGAAGTACGCAACGGCAACGTGCGCGAGGGGTTATGGGCCAAGGCATGGGCGCAGGCCGAAGGCGATAACACCAAAGCCCAGGCCCTTTATATCAAGCTGCGTGTCGATGCCATGAAAGCTGAAGCCGCTCGACGATTTTGCGGGGATGCCGAAACCGATAATGGGTTTAACCCAAGCGTATCTGCAAAAACAGTGGTCGCCTGTACTCAGTGCGGCATAAACCTTCGAATGCCGTTGGGCAAATTACTCGATGTACGATGCACCCAATGCGGCCACGAGTTCCGCGTCGATACCGCCCATGACAACCAAGTCGAGGAATACCCTGACCTAAAAGATCAAACTGTCGGCAGGATAGGCCGTTTGACGTTCTTCTGGCTTTGGTTGGCCAGTGTCTTGGTGATTATAGTTGTCACTGCAATGGTGCGCGAAGGTGGCCTTGCAGAGCCATCGCTCAGCCCGGTGAATTTCCCCTCTGTCTTGCTTGCTGCCTTGCTGGCGTTCAGCTTCGCAATTGCCATCGCGCGACTGCGTGATGTTGACAAATCTGGATGGTGGTCTTTAATTTGGCTGATACCTTTCGTTAATCTCGCACTGGTGCTGTATCTGCTTGTTGTACCCGGATCGCAAGGGCGGAACCGCTTTGGGCCGGCGAATGTTGGCTTTTTGAATTTAAAGTGACTACAAGCACCACAGGGGGGAGGGCGTGAGAACTTTAACGAATGCGCTTGTGTTTTTCATGGCGTCAGTATTTTTCTTCTCGTTTGTTGTTCCGCAGCAGCAGCTGTCTGACGTTATAGGTTTCGTTGCGATACTTACCCTCGTTGTCTACCCTGCGTATGCAGTGTTGGTGCGTATATTCCCACGACTGCAATTTATCAAGTGGGAAGCGGACGTTGCGCGAGAATCATCAGCCAAGCGCGAGCCACCACCCAATCAGGAATCACATAGCACGGCGCGGGGTCAGGCCTTACGTTTGACATATCTTTCCCGACCTTCCGCCCGTTTCACCGCAAGGCCTCGCCATCCATGCCTCCTGTTTGAAGTCAAACAGACAGCAGCCTAAAACGACAGGACATGGATGTCAAATGCAAGGCCTGACCCCGTGCTTTGTTCGGGGAGACGGGTGATGAGTGCGGAAGAAGAATGCTACATTGATAGACCTGACCCCGTGGTGCGGTTCGGGATCGGACAGTATGGGCACGAACTTGAAGTGGGCGTGCTCCTGCTCCCATTTCTTCGGCAGATTCAGCATATACAGGTGAGACAGGTTGTGGGCACCCCAATAGAACGTAATCGGGCGCTTGATGTTGTGATGGAAGGCGTGCTCCAGCATGGCCTTGACCGGTGCGAATCCGGTGCCGCTGGCGAGCAGGAGAATGGGTTTTTCGCTCTCCTCGCGCAGGGAAAAGCTCCCCAGCGGGCCTTCGAAGCGGAGAATCGCCTTTTCCTTCAATTGCGTGAATACCATCTCGCTGAAACTGCCGTTCATCACGCGGCGAACGAAGGCGCGGGGTCAGGCCTTACGTTTGACATATCCTCCCCGACCTTCCGCCCGTTTCACCGCAAGGCCTCGCCATCCATGCCTCCTGTTTGAAGTCAAACAGACAGCAGCCTAAAACGACAGGACATGGATGTCAAATGCAAGGCCTGACCCCGTGCTTTGTTCGGGGAGACGGGTGATGAGTGCGGAAGAAGAATGCTACATTGATAGACCTGACCCCGTGGTGCTGCTTGACCCCGTGGTGTTTCCTGGGAGCTGGTCGAGTCGTTGAAATCGGCGGGGCCGCTGAGTATCTATGCGCTCGCCATGCGGCTGAATCGCCACTACCGCAACGTTCATAAGGACGTGACGGCACTCATGGAGTGGACGGTGATCGAGAAAGACGAGCACGGCTTGGTGCTCGTGCCTTGGGACGAAATTGATGTGCGCTGGCCGCTTATGCGGCAGGCGGCATAAGGTGATTTGTGGCAACAAAAACTCGCCGAAGCGGGTGGGGTGATTGTAGATGGCAGTGCGGGGAAGTGCGAAAAAGGGGACGCTACCCTTTGGAACGAAAAAGAAGCAATGTAGTCACCGGCCTTCAGGCCGGTGTGTTTTGGTTTGGAAGGGGTATGCACCCCTCCCAAACCCGCGCCATTGAAACCCCGGCCTTCAGCCGGGGTAGACGCTCCTATCGGCCTGAAGGCCGAGGTTTTAAACCAGCAAGGTGTTTGGATAAAGGGTTGCGTCCCTTTTTCCGGTTCGGTTTCTGGACAGAACTGCTTGGGAAGAATATTCTTCCCCGAATGAACCGCCGTAAATTCCTGCACCTCGTGGCTGGTGGGTTGACGCTCCCCATTGCCGGGGATGAAATCGCCAGATCGCGCAACCTGCCAGCCAATGTCGCTGTCAGTGGCAGCTATTGCCGAACGAATAAGGGGCCAGGCTCATTAATGGATAAAGACGTCCATTGACGTAGATACAATTGTTGAAACTATGCGGCGCACACGCTATACTTCGTCGTATCAACAAACGTTTCTACAGGAGATGGCGGTTATGGCAATTCAATTAGTCAAGAAATGGGGCAACAGCCCAGCGGTACGTATTCCGGCTGCGATCATGGAATCGGCCCATCTATCGTTGAATCAGCCGGTGGAAGTGCGCGCCAGCAATGGACGGGTGATCATCGAACCAGCGGCACCCCGCTATGATCTGGAAACCCTCCTGGCGGGAATCACGTCTGAAAATTGTCACCTTGAGGTGGATTTCGGTGCGCCCCAAGGGAAGGAAATTTTCTGATGGTAGCGTCTTACGTTCCCGATGAGGCGGATATTGTCTGGATGAATTTCACGCCGCAGAGCGGCCACGAACAGGCAGGCCGCCGCCCGGCCGTAGTGCTCAGCCCGAAGACCTACAACAGTCGCGCCGGGTTGCTGGTCTGCGTGCCGGTGACCAATCAGATCAAGGGCTACCCTTTCGAGGTGGTGCTCTCGGGGGCCGGTGCGACCGGCGCCGCATTGGCCGATCAGGTCAAAAGTTTCGACTGGCAAACCCGTCAGGCCGAACGCAAGGGGGAGGCCACGACTGCCGAGATGGTGGAAATAAAATCCAAGATCAAATCGCTGTTGAAGCTCGCCTGATTCACAGAAGCGCAGGGTCAGGTCTATATCAAAGGGGCCAGGGTCGAATTTAAATAAGGGCCGTAGCCCGATTGTCTAACCCGCTCCAGCCCTCACTCACTGATGGTGCGATAAATCAAAACCTCGCCTCTCTATCAAGGAGGCGAGGTTTTCTTTTGCAAACGACATGGCTATACTCATACCACAAATGTGGTAATGCGTATCGGAGGTATCGGAATGTCTGCAAGCACTTCAATTCGGATCGATCAGGAGCTCTACGAGCAAGCCAAGCATGACGCGACGCTGGAGCATCGTTCCATTGCAGGGCAAATCGAGTTCTGGGCGCGGGTGGGCCGGGCTGCGCTGGATAACCCCGACCTGCCGGTCAGTTTCGTGGCGGAGACCTTGGCTTCGATGGGCGAATCGCGTGACCAGTCACAGCCGTTCGTGCCCCGGAGTCGGCGCGGGTGACGTGGTTAGTCCGGCAAACCCGGCGGTTTTCACGGCAATATAAAAAGCTGCACGACAATATCGCTGCCGATGTGGATTCCGCGGTCGATGAGGTCAGGCTAAATCCCGAAATCGGGGAGCACAAGAAAGGCGATCTGGCCGCGTTAAGTGTTTTCAAGTTTCGCAGCGGAGAGCAATTGTATCTGCTGGGCTACACGCTGGATGAAGGTGTCCGCTTGATTTATCTGGAAGCCGTTGGGCCGCATGAAAATTTCTACCGGGACTTGAAGCGGTAGATGCAGGCGTTGCGTTGCCTAGAGGCGCCTACTTTTGGTGGGGTCCACTATCCTTCACCCCAGCAGGTTGAAGTTTCTTGTACATTCGGCTACGCTACAAATGTGGCAACTAACTACAAAGGTGGCAAAATGAGTGTTTCCATTCGCATCGATGATGCGCTTTATCAAACGGCCAAGGTTCGCGCCAATGCCGAGATGCGTTCGATTCCGCAGCAGGTGGCCTATTGGGCTAAGGTGGGACGTGCTGCGCTGGATAATCCGGATTTGTCTGTCGAATTCGTCCGCGATGTGCTGGTTGCCATGGACGAGGAGTCCGAGCCTTTCGAACTGCCGGAAGCATGAGTATCTCGCTTGAACAAAAGCCAGCGTTCAAGCGGGCCTACAAGAAACTGCACGCAAACCAGCGCAATGCCATCCATGCGGCTATTCGGGTTGTGCTCGCTGATCCGACTATGGGTCAGGAAAAGAAAGGCGATCTCTCAGGCGTCTTTGTCTACAAGTTCGATTGTGTCGGCCAGCAATTTTTGCTGGCTTACCAGTGGAATGAAATCAAACGGGTGCTTTTGGCGGTTGGCCCACACGAGAATTTCTATGGTGATTTGAAGCGGTAACAAGGCAAAACTGAGGGCGGTGCTACACGCACCTGAAGGTGACAAAGCAAGCCCGGATGGACAACCTGGTTAGTAATGGGGAGGGGTTTCGTTCGTTGCGCGCTGTTCGGCTGCGCCGTCCGATAATTCCTTGACGTGCCGGATCAGCGCTTCGCAAATGGCTTCCAGGTGGTCGATCTTTTTTTGTTGCTGACAGACTACCTGGTTCAGCTCTTCGACCGCATCTTCCTGATGGGTGAGCTTGATTTCGATCTCGATCAGCCGGTCTTCGGTCATTTCTATTTCATGTCTTTCTGTTGTTCACCGATCAAATCGGCCAGGGTGTACAGATCCAGCGTCGCAAGAAAACTTTGCAGAGCCTCGTCCATGGCGGTTTTCAGCCGACAGGCGGGAGCCAGGACGCAGGCGCTGAAGTCGGGCTGGAAGCAGGCGACGATGTCCATGTTTTCTTCCATGCTGCGCACCACGTCGCCAACCACGATCTGCTCCGGCGGGCGCGCCAGTTTGATGCCGCCGCCCTTGCCGCGCAGGGTGTCAATATAGCCGTTTGCACCGAGTTGGTGCACCACTTTCATCAGGTGGTTGCGCGAGATGTCGTGATAGGCGGCGATTTCGCCGATGGTGGCGAGCTTTCCCGGCCTCGTGCCGAGATAGATCAGCGTGCGCAGGGAATAGTCGGTGTAGCGGGTCAGGTGCATGGTGGATTCGGTGGGTTAGCGGGTCAACTGCGCATATAGCAGCGGCAGCTGTTTCGGTAGTTCCGAGGGTTTCCTGATTACAACATATCCGCCGATGCCGAACAAGTGCGGCAAGTAGCTGCCGGCCTTTTCGTCGATGGTGACGCAGAACGGGCGCAGTCCCATCTGGCGCGCTTCGAGCAGGGCAACACGGGTGTCTTCGATGCCGTAGCGCCCTTCGTACTGGTCGAGGTCGTTGGGTTTGCCGTCGGTGAGGATGAACAAAATCCTTTGTGTCGCCTGCTGTTTCGCCAGAAGCTGGCTGGCGTGGCGGATGGCGGCGCCCATGCGGGTATAGTAGCCGGGCTTGATGGCATTGATGCGACCGCGGATGCTGGAGTTGTATTTCTCGCCGAATTCCTTGAGGACGTGGAAGCGCACGTTGTCGCGCTTGAGCGAGGAAAAGCCGTACAGGCTGAAGCGGTCGCCGGTGGCTTCGAGCGCTTCGGCGAACAGGTACAGGCTGTCGCGGATGACGTCGATGACGCGGGCGGAATCGCTGACCCAGGCGTCGGTGGAGAGCGACAGGTCGGCCAGCATCAAGCAGGCCAGGTCGCGGTCGCGGTAGTGGTGGGCGCGGTACAGGCCGCGCTCGGCGGCGTGGCCGGTGAGGCGGTCGGCGGTGAACTGGACGCAGGCGTCAAGGTCCGGTTCGGTGCCGTCGAACTGGCCTCTGACCCACACCCGCGCCGGGGTCAGCGCCTCGAACTGGCTGCGGATGCGGCGCGCGGTGGCGGCGAGGTGATGAGGCAGGGCGCAAGGCGGCGCTGCGCGCGCGATCATCGGTTGCAGGCAACAGTGGTTGGGTTGTAACAACTGTTTTTTGTAATGCCACTCCGGCAGCAGAATGCCCTGCCCCAGCGGCATGTCGTCTTGTGCTGCGGAGGGCAGGTCGAGGTCGAACCTGAGGCGCGAGGCGACGCTTTTGTTGTCCTGCGCCACGCTCAGGTGGTTGAGGTCATCGGCGGCCGGGTCGGCGCCGGGGTCGCTGTCATCCTCGGTGGGGCGGTTGGCCTTGACGTATTCGGCCCAGCTGAAAATGCTTTCGGCGCGGAAGAACAGGACAAACGGGCTCTTGTTGTCCGGCATCTCCACCCGTTCGGCCTGGCGTTTGGTGTCATTGGTTTTCTTGCTCTTGCCGTCGCCTTCCTGTTGCGGCTCGCCGGGTGCTGGGGGGGGGGCGGCCTGAAGCGGCGAGGTTCGTGGCGGATTGGGGTGCAGCCACAGGTGTACCGGATGCGGCGGCCGGCTGGCGCGCGGCAGCTTGTCCACGCTGCCCGGGTTGGTCAGCGCGGCGCGGATGACCTGCTCCATGGCCGCTTCGTCTTCCGGCAGTTTGGCCGGGTCAGGGCGCAATGCCAGCGTGGCGTCGAGCAGGCGCTGATAGCGCGAACGGATGCCGGGGAAGCGATCGAATACCGTCAAGGTGGCCTGCTGGCTGCGCACCACCCAGGCGGTGTGGCTGGGCTCATCCACCGCCGCCAGCGCAATCAGCCACAGGTAGAGATCACGGTTGAGGCTGCGCTGCGGCAGGATGTCGAGCACCGCGGGCAGGCGCAGGGTGTCTTCGTCGAGCCAGGTCAGCTCGGCTCTTTCGCCGCTGCCGGCAATGCGCCGCAGCAGGCTACGGCGCGCACCGTGCTCGGTCGCACTGGTCGCCCTGACGCTGAGGCCGCTGTCGCCGCCGAGGGCGCGGAAGAAGATCCCGGCGGTCTTGCTGATGCCTTCTAGCGTCACCGCCTCCTGCGGGTAGCGCTGTTCTGCCGCGCCGGTGATGAGTTTGTGCCAGAGGGCGCCTACTGTTTCTTCCATTTCAGTACCTCGTCAAGGGTTTTTGCTCGAAGCAATGTTCGGGAATGTCTTCATGATGCCCGAAATCGCGCGCCGATTTGTCCAGCGCGCATTCCTGATCCACCCATTTCAGCAGCGTGCCCTCGGGGTTGTTGGCCTGTACCTGAAAACAGGCGTTGGCGCACTGGCCGCACTGGGTGCAGGTGAACATGTGGCGCTTGATCGAGCGCGGCTTGATGCGCATCGGGCATACGTTGTCGCAGGCGGCGTTGCAGTCGACGCAGGAGTCGGCGCGCTTGCGGTCGAAGCCGATCACCATTGCCTTGCGGTTGCCCATCCAGGCCAGCGACTGGAACAGCCCGACGGCGCAGCCGAAGCGGCAGAACAGGTGGCGCGCGAACATGAACTCGATGAAGAACAGGAAAGTGCCGACGCCGATGAAGCGCGCCTGATTGCCGGTCAATTCGCCGCGCCACAGGTTGCCGTAAATTTCGGCCGGCGGCAGCAGGTAGGTGAGCAGCGCGACCGCCCAGGAAAAGGCGAAGGCCAGCGCCAGCGGCACCACCACCAGCCAGTACCAGGGGTTGGCTTTGGTGATGCTGCCGTCGGCATTGCGTTCCGGCAGGGGGTGTTTGTCCCACAGGCTCTGCTTGGCCGTAGCGCGGCGCATCACGCCGTTGATGGTTTCCACCACCGAGAAATGCGGGCACAGCCAGCCGCAGTAGAGGCGGCCATATTTCCACGAGATCCACACGCCGGCGCCGATCACGCCGAGGATCGGCAGGCCGCCGCGCAGGATGATGTTGAGCGCGGCCTGGGTGGCGCCGATGCGCCCGGCGAGGAAATCGTCCAAGCCCAGCGTCCAGTTCATGCCGAGGAAGAAGAAATGTTTGACGTTGAGGTCGAAACGGAACAGATCGAATACCGGTGCCAGCATGAACAGGATGAAGAACCCTGCCTGGAACCACAGACGTTTTTGCTGGGTATTAGTCACAAGGCCTTCCTACCAGCGGATACACATACTTCTGCCCCGCCATCGCCTTGGACAGGCCGAGCACGCCGAGCAGCACCAGGGTGGAGTGGCAGGTGGTGAAGTAGATAATCACGATCATCCAGGTTTTCGGCGCGGCATAGCCGCCGAGCAGAATGATGAGCAGGTTGGCGATCACCAGCAAGGCGCCGGCCCAGAGGCTGGCGCTGATGGCTTGGCGCAGGTGACAGAGGGCGAGCGCCGGCATGTCGGCGCTGCGTTTGAAATACAGCCAGAGCAACGCGGCAAAGGCCAGTCCCGGCGCAATCAGCAGGTTGCTCAGATACAGCACTTCCGCCCAAACCGCCATGGACTGGCCGGGGGTTTCGGTTTGCTCGCTATCTGCCGAAACTGGCATAAACAATCTCCATCAATGCGTCGGCGGTTTCTACGTCGTCAGTCAGGGTTTCCACCATCGCCGCGCGGCACGCATCCACCGGGTCGAAGCCGCTACCGATCAGGGTCGCGGCATAGACCAGCAGGCGCGTGCTGGCAGCCTCTTCCAGGTCGTGCTCCTCGAGTGCGCGCAGGGCGTTGGCGAGGTTGACCAGGCGCTTCGCCAGCATCGCGTCGGCGCCGGTTTCGCCGATCAGGATTTCCTGCTCCAGCGCGCTCTCGGGGAAATCGAAACGCAAGGAAACGAAGCGCTGGCGCGTGGAGGGCTTCATGCCCTTGAGGAAGTTCTGGTAGCCGGGGTTGTACGATACCACCAGCATGAACTCCGGCGGTGCCTGCAAAATTTCACCGGTGCGCTCGATCGGCAGGATGCGCCGGTCGTCGGAGAGGGGATGCAGGACGACGGTCGTGTCCTTGCGCGCCTCTACCACCTCGTCCAGGTAACAGATTCCGCCTTCGCGCACCGCGCGCGACAACGGGCCGTCGCTCCAGTAGGTAACGCCATCGCCGATCAGATGGCGGCCGACCAGGTCGGCGGCAGTCAGGTCGTCGTGGCAGGCCACGGTGTACAGCGGCCGGTTGAGCTTGGCCGCCATGTGCGCGACAAAACGGGTTTTGCCGCAGCCGGTCGGCCCCTTGATTAGCAGGGGCAACTGGTTGCGGTAAGCGTGTCCAAACAATTCGATTTCGTTGCCGTGCGGTTTGTAGAATGGCGCGTTGCTCATGATTAAACTTTCAATTCGACGAGGGTGGGCGTGTGGGTTAAGGGTGGGCACCGTTCTTGTGCCCACGCGGTGCGTTTATTTTAGTCCGACCAGGTAGGCGATGGCGATGCCGCCGCCGACGATCACCAGCCAGGACGCCATGATGGCGCGCCACAGCAGGCTGGTCTTGCGCAGGCCCATGAAGAAGCCGGCGACCATTTCGCCTTTGATGAAGGTGATGACCAGCACCAGCATCACGATCTGTGCGCCGCCCAGCTCCATCCTGCCGATGCCGTAGGTAATGCCAGTCAGCACCAAAAGGGCAATCCAGACGCGGGTGCAGGGACGGATGAACCGGCTGCGCTGGTTTTCGATGTTGTTCATGGTCGCCTTATCGAATGACGTAAACCAGCGGGAACAGGATGATCCAAAGAAGATCCACCATGTGCCAGTAGGAAGCGCCGGTCTCGACACCGGTGTGGTGCTCCGCAGTATAGCCGCCGCGCCGCGCCTTCAGCATCACCGCTGCCAGAATCACCATGCCGAGGATGACGTGCATGAAGTGGAAGATGGTGAGCGACAGGTAGAACATGTAGAAGGTATTGGTGCTGAGCGAGATTCCCGCCGAAAACTTGGCGTGAAACTCGAACAGTTTGATGACCAGAAATACGCCGCCCAAGCCGATGGCCGCGCTCAGCCAGTGGGCGCATTGGCGCGACAGACCTTCGCGGATGGCGGCAACGGCACGTACCACGAAATAGCTGCTGGTGATCAGGACCACGGTATTGATGGCGCCGGATTCGCGATTGAGGTGTTGTTGCGATTCGTTGAATAGCTCGACATTGTGGGCGCGGGCGAAGGCGTAAGAAAGAAAAAATACGCCGAATGCCAGCAGCTCGGCATAAATGAACAGCCAGATGGCCATATCTCCTGGTGGAGTGCCGGGTTGGTGTTTGTCCAAGGTAAGGCTTTGAGTGCTCATTGATGGTTAACCCTATGGTGCAAACCTTGATATTCTAGCAGACAGTCAAGTTGAATCGGATGGATGCAGGAGCGACCTCCTGGTCGCGAATCACTGAATTCGCGACCAGGAGGTCGCTCCTGCGCATACCGTTATTTCATTCCAGGGATAATAGCCTATTAAAACAGTCTGGTATTTGATTTAAAAAAGGGAGGGGCGAACCCCTCCCTTTCAGGCTTTAAGCGGCTTCCTTGCTTTCGCCTCCCACAAAGAAACTGATGATGTAGAGAACCAGGCCGGTCAGGAAGACCAGGCCAGTGAACTCGCGCATCCAGTAGAACAGCGTGATCTGATCCTGCGCCGCCATGAAGCCGAGCGGCGTGGTGGACACGCGTTGCAGCCACACTTGCAGGATGCCGGCGGCAGTCAGGAACAGGGTGATGAACACGATGGAGACGGTCATCAGCCAGAACGACCACATTTCCAGCACCTGAGATTTATTGCTGTTGGCGGCGCGTCCGCGCATCACTGGCATGGCGTAGGAGATGATGGTCAGCACCACCATCACATATGCGCCGTAGAAGGCCATGTGGCCGTGGGCGGCAGTGATCTGGGTGCCGTGGGTGTAGAAGTTCACCGGAGCCAGGGTGTGCAGGAAGCCCCACACGCCGGCACCCAGGAACGACATCACGCCCGTGCCCAGCGCCCAAAGCGTGGCAGCCTTGTTGGGATGCTCGCGGCGGCGGCGATTCACCATGTTGAACGCGAACACGGTCATCATGAAGAAAGGAATTGGTTCCAGTGCGGAGAACACCGAACCAAACCATTGCCAGTACTCAGGCGTGCCGATCCAGAAGTAGTGGTGGCCCATGCCGACAATGCCGGTGATCAGGGTCATGGCGATAATCATGTACAGCCACTTCTCGATGATTTCACGGTCGACGCCGGTCACCTTGATCAGTACGAAAGCCAGCAGCGCGCCGAGGATCAGTTCCCATACGCCTTCCACCCAGAGATGCACGGTCCACCACCAGAAATACTTGTCCAGCACCAGGTTGGAGGGGTTGTAGAACGAGAACAGGAAGAACACCGCCAGACCCCACAAGCCCATCAGCAGGACCAGGCTGATCGAGGTCTTGCGGCCTTTCAGGATGGTCATGGTGATGTTGAAGAGGAATGCCAGCGCCACCACCACGATACCCAGTTTGGTGGGCAGCGGCTGTTCCAGGAACTCGCGTCCCATCGTTGGCCACAGGTCGTTGAAGGTCATCTTGGCCAGAGCGGCGTAAGGCACCAGCAGGTAGCCGACGACGGTCAGCGCGCCGGCGACCAGGAAGATCCAGAACATAAGCAGTGCCAGCTTGGGACTGAACAGCTCGCTTTCCGTTTCTTCCGGGATGATGTAGTAGGCTGCGCCCATGAAGCCGAACAGCAGCCACACGATCAGCAAGTTGGTGTGCACCATGCGGGCGACGTTGAAGGGAATGGCCGGGAACAGAAAGTCTCCCATGACGTATTGCAGGCCCATGATCAGGCCGAACAGGATCTGTCCGACGAATAGGCCAATGGCAGCGATGAAGTAGGGCTTCGCTACCGCCTGAGATTGATATTGCATAAGTTTTCCTCCTAAACCTTTAAGAAATCAGGGTGGCCGAAATTAACCTTCGATGTTTGGCGGCCAATTGGACGTATTGATTTCACCGGTCCATTTCAGGAATGCCACCATGTCATCCAGTTCCTCCGGAGTCAGGTTGAATTGCGGCATCTGGCGCCGTGCCCCCGGTGTGCCTTCAGCAGGGCGGCTTTGAATCCATGCCTTGACGAATTCACCGCCGCGACGTTTGTAGACATTGCCGAGTTCCGGGGCGTAGTAGGCACCTTCACCGAGCAGCGTGTGGCAACCGATACAGTTGTTTTTTTCCCAGACCATTTTGCCGTGTGCCACTGCGGGAGTGATATTTTCCCGGTGGTCGCGCTTCGGCAGGACCTGCATGGTGTCGAAAGTCAGGGCGACGAGGAGCAGGAAAAAGAATGTTGATCCCCCGAAGAAAATGTTTCTCGCCATTGACTTGGTAAATGCTTGGCTCATGTTTACCTCCTTAAGTTAACCCAAAAACCTTCTTTGTTGCTTGTTATTCATCTAATTGCACATATATTCCTGCTTGGAACGGAAAGGTTCAGCTATCCTTTACGGCGCAGGGTGCAATTTAGTGGATAAGGAAAAAATCAACCTTGATCTAGGTCAAGGATTCGTAGAAGCGCTTAAACAACAATGGGAGCGCCATCTGTCGCGGGTTTCCACCCTGATTGGGGTAGGGTTTTTATTCAATTTTTTGCAGCATTAAATTTGGCACACAGGATTTTCATGGACACCATCAGCAGTTATATGACCAGCGATCACCATCGCTGCGACGAATTATTCTCGCAGGCGGAAGCGGTCGCGTCCGGCCAGGATTGGGGCAGGATCGCCGCCGATTCGCAGGTCTTTCTCGACGCCATGCGCCATCATTTCAGGATGGAGGAAGACGTGTTGTTTCCCGCTTTCGAGCAGCGCACCGGTATGAGCATGGGGCCGACCCAGGTGATGCGGATGGAGCACGTCCAGATGCGCGAATTATTCGACGCCATGGCCGATGCAGTGAAGCAGCAGGATCGGGACGAATTTTTGGGTCAGGCGGAGACGCTGCTGGTGATGATGCAGCAGCACAACATGAAGGAAGAGCAGATGCTCTATCTCATGATCGATCAGGCGATGGCGGGTGAAATGGAAGATGTGCTGCTGCAGATGCGTGCTGTAGGCGCATAGCGGTGATGAGGCGTGAGCATGTATTGGATGTCCGTGAACTGGAGCCGCCCGAACCGCTGGAAAGGGTGCTGGATGCTGTCGCGACGCTGCAACCGGGCGAACGGGTGCGCATGATCCATCGCCGCGAGCCGTGCCTGCTGTATCCGCTGCTGGAAAAACGCGGTTTTCGGTATTTTGCCGAGGCCAAAGCGGAAGACCTGCACGAGATTCTGATCTGGCGCAAAGGGGATGCCGAGGCCGCGCCGCCTGGTTTGATATAGTGAATCCGCAAACCGGTCTCTCGCTCGACCAGGCACCGCCGATCCTGGTGCCGTTCCGTTTTTTTCTGAGCGCGCCGCTGTTCGCGCTGTTGGCGGCCCTGCTGGCTTTGTGGTTCGGCCCATCCCTGCTGGACAGCCGCTGGCAGCCGCCAGTGCTGGCACTGACGCATCTGATGACGCTGGGCTTTCTCGGCATGGCGATGGTCGGGGCCATGATGCAGATGCTGCCAGTGCTGGCCGGCTCCCCGGTTGCGCGCCCGGTCGGCGTGGCGCGTGCGGTGCATGGGCTGTTGATCCCCGGTGTCCTGTTGCTGGCGGGCGGTTTTTTGCTGGGCATGCCGTTGCCGGTGCGGCTGGCCATGGCGCTGCTGGGAACTGGCTTTATGATTTTTATCGTTGCCGCAGGTTTAAGCTTGTGGCGGGCACCGTCAGGCAATCCGAGCATGATCGGGATGCGTTTTGCGGTGGCGGGGTTGTCGGTCACGGTCGTGCTCGGTCTGGTTCTGGCCAGCAACACCGGCTGGGCATGGTGGCTGACCCGCTGGGTTCAGGTGACGAATCTCCATGCCACATGGGGGCTGTTGGGTTGGGTTGGGCCGCTGGTGATCGGCGTGTCCTACCAGGTTGTACCGATGTTCCAGTTGACGCCCGCTTACCCCAAGTCGATGACGCGTTGGCTGAGCGGGATGTTGTTTTTGTTGTTGCTGTTAGTGTCGGCCACATTTTTGTTGCCTGAAGGCAGGGTGCAGGAACCGGCGACACGGGTCGTCGCGCTATTGATCGTTGCGGCTTTCGCGGCGTTTGCCCTGGTGACGCTGCGATTGCAGTTGCGGCGGCGCCGCAAGCAATCGGATGTGACGCTGCTGTTCTGGCGCTTCGGCATGGCGTGCCTGCTGCTCGCTCTGGTCCTGGGCCTCGCCGGGCAGGCAATGCCGGCTTGGGCGGGCGCGCCAAGAGCTGATTTCATGATGGCGTTTCTGTTCATTGCCGGTTTTGCGGTATCGGTGGTGAACGGGATGCTCTACAAGATCGTGCCGTTCCTGATCTGGTTTCACCTGCAAAGCCTGCTGATAGGTGTAGTCAGGGTGCCGAACATGAAGGTGATCATGCCGGAACCGGGAATGCGCCGGCAGATGTGGCTGCATTTCGCGGCGGTGCCCACGCTCGCTTTGTCCGCGCTTTGGCCGCCCCTGATTTACCCGGCAGCGTTGCTGTTTGGCACTTCCATGATATTGTTGGAAGTCAATCTGCTGTCCGCTTTCCGAATTTACCAACAGAACGCCAAACTGGCGACTAAGGGCTCGTAAATGAATAAGTTGGACTTACGTTGTTGCGTATTCGGGATGGATGCAAGGCGCGAGGCGCGGCGAATGGT
>PFJY01000137.1 GCA_002784065.1 Hydrogenophilales bacterium CG_4_10_14_3_um_filter_58_23
ATAGATTATTTTGCGCGTAGCTGCCTGAACCTGAAACAATAAAATTACCTTTGCTGTCGTACGCTTTCCATTCTTGTGTAAAAACTTGATTAAATCCAGGTGCGTTATTTGATGTATAAGATATAAGCATCACCGGCCCGCCGGTGTACTTATCAGGATTAGGCATACTCACGCCCACGTAGTCCGTGCCTGTCGGTGTGGTGTAGCAGGTGTTCTTGAATGGATGGTACTCGACTATCACGCCTGACATTTCATCGGTAACGATGAAAACGCCCACCTTCTGAGCACTGCGCGTAGAGGTGACGCGGATTGCCGCCTGTATTTCTTCAACAGTCGGAGCGCCGCCGTTCTTGCTGATGACATGGGGGATCATACACGGCGCTTGGTTGAATTCGGCATAAAAGCAAGGCTGTCTAGCTCAAAGTCTGCGCCGCCTACGTTTTTTACCTCGTGCTGCCAGTTTACCCCGAATAATCCACGCCCAATATCCACCCTGGCAGGCTTCACGGTTGCCGTGGCTGCGCTGAACGTATAGGTATAGGACTGCCCCTCGACATTACAGGTCAATGTCATTGGCTGCGCGCTCATGGCGTTACAGTAGGCATTCGCCATGCTCTTGATGAATGAACCGTCGAACTGCTCCGTACTCAAGTCAGATATTCCAGTGGTGATCGTGGCGTTGATCGGCAGACCGTTATCGGTATCACCGGATAACAGGAAAATCCCAGCTTCGTTGCACCCGTAGTAGTTCTCCCCGATCCGGCAGAAGGAATTGAATTTGAAATCTGCGTATTGAGCGGCAGTAGCCGTGTTGAGATTGAATGACCAGCCATCTGAAAGGCGTTGGTAATACCCAATGTTAGCAGCACCTGATACCTTGCCGCCGCCGTGCATGGCAGTTTCAATCCAGTTGACCGCTGCGGTTGCCGTGCCGCTTATCTGCGCGCCGCCAGTCATCGCTTGAGCGTGGTGCAGAACCGAGATTGCTGCCACCAAAACTGCACCCGATACCTGAATTCCGCCTGCTGGAATATGCGAGAAGTTCAATACTGCGACTGAATCAACCAGTGCAGCGCCAGCCACTTTCGCCCCACCGCTCATATCATGCTGGTAACTCAGCATGGTTTGAAATACGATATTTGCTGCGCCGGATACCTTTGCTCCACCTGAAGCAGCTAGGCTAATCTTGATAGTTGAAAAGTCAGAGATAACCGCCGAGCCGCTGACTTTCGCCCCGCCTGATGGTTGGCTGGAGAAGGTCGTAACTATCGCGACCCCTGATGCCTGCGCCCCGCCGCTCCCAGCCATTTCTTTCCAGCCGTAAGTCACCGGCGCCGAGCCGCCAGATTGCGTGCCGCCCATCATTACCACTTGCGTTATTGTGACCTGAATCGCAGTGACCGTCGCCGTGCCTGATACTTTTACCCCGCCGCTACCTGATGCAATCCACGGATCAAGCGCAACGTCCGCCCATCCTGATACCCGCGCACCGCCCGACATCGAATAACTTGTAGTGGATGCAATCGCCTCAGTGAATCCAGGTGATAACTGGACTCCACCGCCAGTATAATCGCCAAACAGCGCGGACAAGACAATGCCAGCGGGGGCTGATGGTTCTGCCATCAATACCGACAAAGCCAGCCCCGTCCGTGCGACGGGTTCGGCTAGTGCCACCGCTGGAAGAATGACAGGCATATCCGCCCCTTAAACCGAAATGGTCGCTTCGGTTAAATTGATTGTGCTGCCCGAGGTGATCGCCACCGTATCCAGAATGAAATCCGCCGCCGACGTGCCAACCGTGCCTTGCAATACATACGTTCCTTTGACAATACGTGCATAGGTTGCCGTGCCGGTTGCTACCGCTGCGCTCGATACAAGCGCAGCGGTTAATGCTGAAGCGCCCCCCACTGCTGCCGCCCACGGACTCGTTACGCCATTAGTAAAACTCACTAGTAGCGTGCCGGTTGCGGCTAAATCTGCACTGGCAGGCGGCGTACCTGAATACACGTTCGTCACCGAACTGGTGCATAAACCAATCGTGGCCGCCGTCACATTCATCGCATTAGCAATCGCGTCCACCAGCGCGATATTCATCATCACTGCACCTAATACCTGCGGCATTTTAAAGCTGAAGGCTGTGACCGATAGCGGCGTACCTATCGTGGCAGTTAGTGAATCCAGGATTGCCCCGCCACCGCCGCCGGACAAACTAACAGTAGTATCAATAATACCTACCTGACTTTGATTGTAGATGCGGATATTTGCCAGTGATGCTACTGTGGTCGATGGTGTGGCGCTTTTTGGTGTGCCTAATGTACTTACACCGACACTGGCTGCGGACATAGACGCTCCCAGGGCGAATGACGAAACGGCTGCAAACGGCAATGTTCCGGTTAAAGCCAGCGTAGGGTCGGGTTGTTGTGCGCCAGCATACGGCATGACATAAAGCGGTTGCACGTAGCTCAAATTCGTTGCCGCCCGCCCCGTTATGGTGTCAACAATGGCATTTTTGTATGCCGCACTCAGGTAGGTAGCCATGATCTACCTCTTAAACCTTGGATAACGTGATCTTCGGCGTGATAATGATCTGGTCGCCCGCGTACTGCACCACTTTGCCCGCGACAAAACGCTCCGCCCAAAGCAGCACGCCGGTTGTGGTATCTACGACAAAGTAACCGAACACTGTGACCGCCGTTCCTGCGCTGAATGTCCACGTCTGCGCCGCTTGTGAGGCTTCTGCCACGCCGCCGTTTTGCGCGATTGTCCAACTCCCTTTAACCAGTGACTTCGCTGCGTAGCCGAGCGTTGCCATTTCGGTGTAAGTTGCCGCCACGTCTGTGTCAGCTGGGATAATGTCGTTAGTGAACAACTTGAGGATTTGATTGCCTGGCGTTGCAAAGCCCAGCATAAAGCCCAGGTTAGTGTTTTCTGATTCGGTTGGAACAATTAAAGCCATGATATTTCTCCTAAAAAATTAACCGCCTGCGATCAGGCCGGATACTTGTGTGTTATTTCCAACCACAACGAACTGCCTTGCGCCGTCCTTCTCTCGCACTATCGCAGCGACGTTATTCATTTCACCGGATGCGATACTTTTTTCTACCAGTAATTCGACAATTCCGCTATCTTTCCCTATGCATGGGCCACGAGAGGTCATCCAGATTGCATCTGTTGTATTCGGGATGGTGGTTGCCGAGTTAGCTTGCGCGCTGAATTCAAGGACAATGCGTTGCACTGCGTCTGGTTGTCCGGCCATTGGTAGAAAATAGGTATTGTCGGCACACACATAAATGCCATCAGTAACCGAAGCAATTACCGATACCGGCGCGAACTGATAGAAATTCTTACGCCGATCAACATGCTCATAATCTTGCGATTCGGTATACCATACAATATGCGTATCTGCTGCATCAATAATAAAAATCCAACCGTTGTAATGCGTCAAAGCACTACCGAATGGAGGGGGTGATAGGTGTAAGGTCCGCAATGCGTGACCGTTTACCGGTGTGTCTATGCTAGTGAATTGGTCGGTAGGATTGACTTCAGCAGCCAGATACAGCGTGTCGCCGTTATCGGCTGTGAGGTACAAACGTTTTTTAGTCACGTCCGCATTAACAGGATTCGGCATGGACAGTGTGGTGATACCGCCATTAACTAATAGGGTTATCGAGGTCAGCGTAGAATTACCAGATTCACGCCCGTCTGCCGCGACATAAGTGACGCACGCCTGATAAATACCAGCGGGTAGTACACCCGCTGAAGTTATTAACGTAGGTGCGGAAGTCGGATTATCAATTCCCCATGATTCCAGTACGCCATTATTGATCCTAGCGCGAGCCGTTGCACAGGTGAGATAGACTATGCTGTTGATTTTTTGGTAGCTGATACGGTTCGTATCGGCAGCAAATGCACCAAGAGCCACGCTTGCGTTACCCGGCACAAACCGATACAGCACGTTACTCAACACATAATAGGCTGTCACCCCGTCAGACCAAAGACTATGCGCTCCTGCCAGTGCTAGAGCCAGCGTTGAGCCTTTACGTCTGCGCAGTCGACCGGAGTCCAAAACATCGGCATTGACGATCCGGCGGGCTACATCATTCGATAATTCGGTATCAGCGTGGATATTATCCATCCCTTTGAAGCCGCTGAAATTAACGACGGTAGCCATTACCAGATCATCCGTGTGACTGGCAGGCGCTTATCACGGCGCTTGCGTTGCACGTTCGCGTCTGGCCGATAACCGAATGACTCAATGAATATCATTTCCTGCTCATCAGCTTTTGCCTTATCGAATCGGTCAGAGTCCTGTTTGAGTAGCGCGCAACGATATATCCACGGCATTAAGCGCAAGTGATAAAATGTTGGGATTTCAGGAGCAACCGTTGGCGCAGCAGTAGAAAGAGGCGTGAGTAGAGTTCTGTACACGGTCAGGTAAATTTTTGGCGTAATAAGAATTGTGGCTGCGGTCGGTATTGGCACAAGCCGTAGTGACTGCCCTGTAATAAAATAGCACTTCGGCACGCCGGTTTGTATTTCCCATTGCTGCCCTGGCAAATTACTGTAGCGGTTATCAATCTTGAAGGCAATCTCATTATCGAGCGATTCAACACTGGATTCTTCCAATTTGATACCAGCATAAGTGACGCGCTTCACCTTAATCACCGAGCCATTAAGTGCATAATCTGCCTGACCATTTACTAAGGTAATTTCACAACACACCGCCGTTGTACGATCCTCAATCAATAATGCACGTTCACATGCCTCATTCAAAGCAGAATTCAGGTATGATACAATTTCCGCATCTGTCCACGCATAGGGCGCGATCACGTCCTTGCGCTGCAATCTGAATTCAGCAATGAAGTCGGTGACGTTCATTTCGACATTTCATCCCAGATAGCGTCTGCTTCGCTACGAGATACGGTGAAACCAACACGTTCGCAGAGCTTGCCGATTGCCGGTTTACCTTGAGCGGTGAAATCTTCTTCATTGCTTCCTGACAGCATTGCATTCAACGCATCCACAATAACTTGTTTTCGATCAAAGGATGGCGTGTCGTCTTCTGGTGTGTCATTTACCCCTTCTGGCAAACAACCGTTTGCAATTGCTTCCTTATGAAAACGCTCATCCAGCACACAAGGCGCTACGGTAACAATGGCAGTTTGCCCGCTAGTCAGCGCGAGATACACATCTTCGTTAGAATTTGAACGGAATTTCATTTTTTAATCTCCTGAATAAAACCCCGGCGAACCGGGGTTGTGGTTAGGTTTAACCTTGGCTGAAAGAAGCACGGCCTTTGACGTAGTACTGCACGCTCAAAGTAGCTGCACCTGCGGTTGCTGCCGCGCCAACATAAGCGGGCGTTACATTCAGCACTTTTTCGGTATTGGTATGCACAAAGCCGGTCAGCGTCAGCGCGGTACGAGCTGCGATCTTGAGATCAACCGCAGTCGCATAACGAGTTCCTAGCGTGACATCACCCACGTTTAATGTGGCTGTTGTAGCAGTATTGAATGCAGTTGTGACGGTCAATGCGCCGCCAATAATAACTGCATTCTGCGGAATATCCATCGCGGCATAGGCCGTGGCGGTAGTTGGAATGTCGGCAAAGGTGAAGTCAACACTTGCTTGAATCACTTCTTGTCGGCCTGAGTTCTTGGTAATAGGCATGATGTTTCCTTTCGTTTAATTTAGATAGCGCAAGGCCGAAGCCTTGCGTAATTAGTTAGGCGATGTACGTGTCACAGGTGACAATACCGAAGTCTTGCACCGAGCCGTTGTAGATACTATAAAACTTAGGCTTGAGCAGACCGAGCATCTTGTCGATATTGATACCTTGCTGACTTCCGTACTGGAACTCTTTTTCATTCCATTCTGGCGATCCAATATCGGCCATACCAAGTGCTTGCGCACCACATAACAGCGACCTTGTGCCATTGACCGCACCACCTGCGCCCCACTTAGAGCCACTAATTGCGCCTTTAGTGGTGTAAACCAAGCGGTGTTCGTGGATCACAGCGCCGTCGATGGTGACTGTACCGCCTGTAAACCAAGGTGAATCCGTACCTTGCTTGGTTGCTACACCGACCACTGCGCGTTGGTAATCTGCATCTTTTTTCAAAGCTGCTAACGTGCCAGGCGCTACGAACAGCACGTAGTACTCCTTTCCGCCAGACATCAGCGGTTTGACGTAGTTTTCCTTGGCGTAGGCAATCAAATCAACGATCATCCGATAGCTTGGCAGGTACGTGCTGGCAATCGCGCCGGTTGACGACACCTGTAGGCTAGTGCCGTCATACATCAGCGAACGCTTTGACGATGGCGCAGACACATCAGCGGCAAAGGCCAGGTTAGGGAAAGGTGAGGCGGTGCGAGGCGCGCCGTTATTCATGAAAGCGTAGCTGATACCTGACATTGTGAGGAGTGCCAGTTGGTCAACACGGTTAGCCAGCCAGTAGGCCAGACGATCCTTACCCATTTCACGGAAGTTGATAACAGATTTCTGATCTGACAACTTACCTTTGTTGCGTACCGAGTGAGTTATCAGGTCAATGTTAAGCGCAATACTGTACGACTGCATTGCCTCTTCGTTGCCTTCTCGTTCGTTATCACCGATCACACCATCATCAACCAGATCAGCGACCAACTGCATCAGCACCTGCTCGCCTTTTTCGGTCTTGGTAAGTTCAGTGACGCGCTGAATGACGGCATTGTCGCCGCTACCCATGAATCGTTTAATAAACATCTGATCGCGCGCGGCTTGCCATACGTCGCGTGACCAGACAATTTTTTGTTGCGGGGTCAACCCCGAAAAATTAGTTAATCCACCAGCCATGATATTCTCCTTAAATTGATTGCGTAGTTACAGAACTGCTGTAGGCATACGCTGCCAATGCGAGAATTCATGATATTGTCAGCTATCAAGAGGCCGGACGTTTAACGCCTGTCTTTGGCGAAATCACCAGTTTAGGTGGGGTGAATCATTTTGGCTTATGCATCGCCGCGTAATCGTTTCTTTTCTGCTGGAGAGAGGTTTTCAAACTGATCCTCTGACATTTCTGCCACGTTTACGCGCCCTGCTGTCGCCCTGTTTCCTGTGCCGACTTGTACCGACGGTGGCTGCAACATTGAATCTGCCGCACCCCGCGCCGTTGCCGCCGCACTTCTACTATCTGTTTTTCTACTTGAAATCTCACCAGATTGCAATACTTTTCCATTGCCCTCGGGTGAAAATAATGGCGCGATCTTCGCCACCGCTTCACGCAACGCCACGTCCATAGCTACGCCTTTTGCAATCTTGCTGTCACGCAGCGCGATAATCAACTCCGTGGCTTCCGCCCCCTCTTCGGTATTCAGGTATGGGTAGGCTTCAAATGAGCGATCCGCTTCCGCCTGTAATGCAGACTCAGCCTGTTGCTGTAGGCTAAACTCTTGTCGTTGTGCGTTGCGGCTTTCAACTTCAGCTAACATCTGTTCACGCTGGTGAGCGTTAATTTCCCGGCGGATTACTTTCGCCGCTTCTACATCGCCTTCCATAAACGCATCAATATAGGCCTGTTCTTTGGCATCTTCGTCAAAGTTTGGCTCAACCTTCGTATCAACCTTTGGCGCACGCAATGACTCAATCACGCGGTTGGCTTCAGCAAGCGCTTCCTGAAGTTCAATTTTTTTGTGATTAACCTCGTCAAAGCGCGCTTTTGGAATATGGCTAGGCATAGGTTTAGCATCACTTTCATCCGCAACAACTGCTGGTGCTATCTCTTCCTTTGCCAACTCCTTGGGATTTTCAACAGCGAGTTCTGGATCAATCTTATCACCACGATCTTCAGGCTCTCCAGGCTCTGGATTGGCTTCACCTTCAGCGGCGATCACATCACCCTCTAAATCATCTTTAATATATTGCGACATCTTTAGTTCCTTTCAGTTTAGTTACACACGATCAAAAAATATGACATTACACGACACGGCGCGTTGATCAATAATTCCTTGAATTAGTTCATACTCTTACCCCGTCAGGTCTTTGTGTTTCAATTCCAGCCATTTCACCTATGCCAGGTGTTGCTGGCATAACAGGGGCTGGCGGCATTACCGGGTCGGTGTTAGTGGGTTGATTGACTTGTGGCACGGCCATACCTTGCGGTTGCGGATAGTTTGGATCGATACCGGCAGGATTTGGAGCCTGGTAGCCAGCCGATTGCATAATTGCATCAGCTATTGGCGCAACCTGCGGTATTTGTGCCACAACTTGACCGGCTTGCATTGAGGCGTAGGCCGATTCCACGCCAATCTTGACTTTGTTGGCAATCGAGGTATCAGCATCAGCATCCGTCTTGCGCGCTTGGGCTTTGAGCAATTCCGCTTTCGCTTCAAGTGTTGGATCGGCAGGTGCTGGCTGTATATTTGCCAGAATTTCATGTTTATCTTTATTAGTCAGATTACTGTAACGAATTACAGTCGCGTCTGGGATTGCTACACCCTCCTTACGCATTTCAAGCGCCTGCTGGAACTGACTATTTGCGAATGTGACATGCATCGGCTGCTCGGAAATCACCACGTCATACGTGCCGATTGTCAGGTCATTAAAATAACTGCCTGTTTCAGGCACAAACTTATTGATTTCCAACAAGGTTTCGATTTCCTTGCCGGTTATTGGGTCGGTATCAGTGATTTTGAACACACGGTAGCTGTCGTAATAACGCTGCACTAGCTTAATAATGCGCTTAGCCAACAGTAAACGGGTATAGGCTAAGTTGTCCTGCGGGATCGCCAGTTGCTGTTGGCTGGCGAATTGATCGGCCTGTTTCGCTACACCAGAAACCGAACTTCCCTGCAATCCTCGCATCGAGTCCGGTACTGTTACATCTTTAAGCGCCTGAGTAGCACGATCAATCAACCTATCAACCCCTGTCGGCACTTGATTTGGCTGTATTTTTGTAGGCTGGTTTGAGCCTTTTTTATGTTCCAGCACCAGCCCGGTCATCGCTCCGATTTCGGTTAGCTCGTCAGTGTCCATGTTGGTTAAACTATTTTCCTCAACTACCCACCCTGAATTTGCTGAGCTGTTGATAATATGAACAAACTGCGATACCGCTTTATTTAGCGCCTCTTGTGGGCCGATTGCGTTGTCCACCATTCCGCGTGTCTTGCCGCGACGGAAATAGCTGAAATAAGGAATAATGGTAAAATGTTCGTATGGACTGTACTCATCAAACAATGTTGCGCAGTACGTGGATACTGTCCATCTGATTCTCTTGCGCATCCGACTGGCTTTGACTGCACCTCTAGCTTGAGCATCGGCCAGTTGTGCTGTGGTCATATCTGCAATAATCTTAATATCGCCCGATTCAGGATAGACCATGCACGGGGTTTGTTCATAAACGAATTTCTGACGATCAACAATGCGATACCTTTTGATGTTATCGGTGTCGTTGCTATTGGTGTAGGCATCGTATAATCCGTAACGCCCTTGCACTAAATTACCGAACTTATTGCGGTCTGGCTCTGCGTCTAGCGTGCCGAAGTCGGCAGACGAATCATAGGTTTGTTCCGCTTTATCTCTAGCCTTTGCCCCGTACCGTTGCTCAATCTGTCCTAAACTCAGCCAGCGTGTGATAATCACATCCGCCCACTTATCAGGATCGTAGTTTTTTGCATCTGGGTCAGGGATGACATCCATAGGATCGAGCGTTTCAACCTCAATTTCTCCCTTGATATTCTTGTCGAAGTTAACTCTTATATCATAATAGCCGCGCTGCTCAATCAATCCATCTGAATACAGTTGGGTTTCGTGCCAATGTAAAGCTATTTGGTCACACACCTGTTTCACGACTTTGCTTAGTATCGTGGCCTTATCCATATCCGACTCTCCACCACGCGGCCTGAATGCGATGTCCATGCGATTTTGAATCTGGTAGCCTACCGCTGAATTTATTGACGGCATTATCTCGTTGAACTCGTAGAACGGACGTTTTTGCCTGGACAGTACCGTTTTATCGGCTTCCGCCCACTGCTCACCACCGCCTAGGTACATGCCTTCGCATTTACGCGCCTGCTCCATATATTGCAGGTGACCTCGATCTTTACCATACAGATACCTGTGCCAGTTCTCGCGGGCTACGTCATCGAATCCGGAAACAGTTTGTTTAGTCATGGCAATTCCTGCAATGCGTGTGATGTTGATTATTTTTTTCTACGCTAATTATATTTTTATTTCAAGCGATTATGCAGATTGCGCCGTGCCTGAATTGCTTGTTATATTTTTAAGCCGGTCTCGCCAGTTCTTTTCTGGCTTGGCTTGTGCTTTTGGTTCTTCGTGCGCTACGCACATTAAGCCAAAAGCGTCTGCACCATGACTCGCCCAATCATGCTCAGGTCCAAGGCCGATATTGCGCGTCTCGTCCTTTTTTTCGTGATACCAGCCCAGTGCATCCAACCCTGGCGCGCACTTCTCTTCGTCAAACCACATCGCACCGAATAAGCGACGACCTTCCTCGATCCTCGCCTTGGCTGCACCTTTACCCTGATTTGGAATTACCGTCACCGTATAACCGACAGCTTCAAGCGAGCTTTCGTATGACACGTCATTTATGCGATCCTGCGTCTTTCCATCGTGAGGCAACCAGATTTGCGCCTTGTCAGGTGTATATCCCTGTTCACGCAGCCAAATAACATGCGCCGACAGGGGTTGTCCGACCACCTCATAGTAATTCAGTACCCTGATTTCCTTGCCGATAAACTGCGCAGCCCACATCGCGAAAGCGTCTGAACGCGCTCCAGTGCCGCCGATGTCGCAGAACAGTCGTATTGTCATCAGCGGGTCAGCAGGCACACGACCTATACGCCGTTGCAGTTTGGCAGCGGTGATTCCTGCGGCGTAATACGCTCCGGCTAGAACAGTGATGTAGCTGCCTCCCCAGATGTAATCGTAGGTGTCAGGACGCTCTGCTAAATCTTTAAGGCGTAACCGCTCCAGAATGGCAGGAAACCACGGATTATCACTCCAGTTCATTTCCGCCACTTTAACGCTAGCGTCTTTACTATTCCTAAAACGCAGATCAGTCGCGCTACCCTTGCGCTTAGGGTTCCATGTTACCCATAGCTCAGAATCTTCTTCGCGTAGTGTCGGAATCAGCACCTGCCATGCCTCTTCCGTGACTGGCTCTGCCTCATCCACCCAGCACAACAATATGCGCGACTTGGATTTGACTGAGTCGATATTCCGGTCAAGCCCGGCAAACTTGTATTCCACACGTCCGCATTTGGTTCTGATGTACTTCTCGCCTATGTCGTAAAACTTAGCAAGCCACGGCTCAGACTTGATCGCAGCCTTGATTTCTTCCATTGAGCTATCATCGAGCGAGTTCATAAACTGCCTGCCGCACAGGATAATTCCTTCGCGTCCAGCCTTAGCCCATATATAACCGCGCACCGCCGTCATCTTGGCAAACGTGCGCGTTTTCGCAGAGCCGCGTCCGCCATGCGCGCCGCGAATGGTTGCCTTACCATCAAAAATAGGGATTAGTTTCGGTGGGATTTCAAGCCGACGAGTGGTCATTTCAACACACTTTCCATGGTCGGCACCAGGTTGATCTCGTAGATGGCAGCATATTACTATAATTTTTTTCCATGCGATTAGTTATCACGTCATGATATGCCTAGTTATGCCAGGTGTTGGGTAACTAACTCCGGCTGGCAATGGAATTTTTTTTTCGACTGCCGGATTTTCTGTAATTTTTTCCGTCATGAATCCTGTGCCTTTATTTTTACCGCCACTTGCGCGGATAAAATCAACCTCAACCTTTGCGCTGTTGATGATGGTCTGGGCTAATTCCGACTTGGCTTTCGCCAGCGCTATATCTTCTGCGCTTGCTCCAACTTTAAGCGCGAGCAGCGATTCAAACAAGATGTTGCGCAGGGTGGCGATGTTGTTAGTTTTTTGTGGCATGATTTTTTTCCTTTTTATTGATTTGACGGTTAAGCGCGCCGCGCAGTTGTATAAGCGTGGCAATCTCTTTTGGGTAATTATGATAACTATTTCTTTTCATGTTTTCTGCACGGCTGATACAGGCAAGGTTTTCGATAACGATATTTGATTTATTCCCATCCTTGAAAATAATGCAATGGTTTTTTGGGATTGCTCCGTTGTGCGACATCCATAACAAAACATGGACATAGACATAATCGCGTTGCGTGCATCCGGTGGAGGTAATTTTTCTGCGCAGATACCCATCGGCAGATATTGATTCATAGCCTATTGGATGCGCGTTGTGAGGTGGGTGGCCTTTTTTGAAACAGGTTTCTTTTGATCTTCCACCAGCGAAAAAATGCCTCCCTTTATTCCATGCCTCCTGCCCTTTAACAAAACGCGTCCTCTTTCCTTGTTCGCAAGACAGTCTACCGGAATCTGGTGATTTTAGAAATTCAGCAGATTTTGCCAGTTTTAGCTCACTGGCTTTTGAATAAATCGAGTGGCGTGCTCGGCCAATTATATCAACCAGGCGACATGCGCGCGTGTCAGGATAATACTTTCGCAACAACTCAATCTGTTCGGGCGACCAAAATTGCCGTGGTGGCCTGATATTGCGAGATTTAGTCATGTCTTATCCCCTATATATTTCAGATTCGCGGTTCATTTTCAGCTCTTCCACCGACTTGCCATATCAGTGTGGATTCTATCCATATCATCTTTTGCGAGTTCCGGCGTGGCAAATATGTTAGATGGATGAACAATATCGCTAGGGCGCGTCATAGGACTTGCTTTATTCCATGCGGATGTGTCGCATAGACGATTACCGCGCGACATTGATGTTGAAATCACCTACCCCTAGAGTTCCATTCTTTGAGCATCGCCAGTATTTCCACTTCTGGAAGTGTG
>PFJY01000139.1 GCA_002784065.1 Hydrogenophilales bacterium CG_4_10_14_3_um_filter_58_23
TTCCATAGCACGAAAATATCATGATCTCGTACGTGCGTCAAAGGGATACCCATTTACTCTGAAATGCCTTCAAGGTCTCCCTTGGCAGTCGACCCCAGGAGCCACATCAGCAGGAAGAACGCCATCATCGCGGTCACGAAATCAGCATAGGCAATTTTCCACGCACCGCCATGAGCGCCGTGTGCACTCTTCTTGATGCGCTTGACGATTATCGGACGTTGCGAATCATCACTCATGCCTGGTTCCTAATTTCTTCTCTCCCAAAATACTCCCTCACCCCAACCCTCTCGATCATAACCAGCGCCTTTTATCATTGCCCCTCTCCCAAAGGGAAAGGGGGCGAACGTGAAGGGCGCTTGTTTTAACCGGGCTCATTTTGACTTGCTTTGCTTGACGTACTCTTCCAGCTCCATGAAAGTAGGCCGCTCGGTGGAATACAGCACTTTACGGCCGAATTCCACCGCGACCTGAGGTGCGTAACCATTCAGGCTGGCCAGCAAGGTTACCTTGATAACATTGTACAGCTTGGTGCTCTCGTCATGTTTCTGCTCCAACAGCGTGGACAGCGGGCCGACGAAACCGTAGGCCAGGAGTATCCCCAGAAAGGTGCCGACCAGGGCATGGGCGATCAGGATGCCCAGTTCGGCGGGTGGGATGCCGACCGATTCCATGGTATGCACCACCCCCATCACCGCCGCCACGATACCGAATGCAGGCATACCGTCACCCAGTTTTGCGATCACCCCCGCCGGCACCCCCCCCTCATGGTGGTGCGTCTCGATTTCATTATCCATCAGGTTCTCGATTTCAAAGGCGTTGAGGTTACCGCCCACCATGATGCGTAAATAATCGGTGAGAAATTCGACGACATGGTGGTCGCTGACAATTTTGGGGTATTTTGAAAATACCGGACTTTCCTGCGGCGTATCGACATCGGATTCGATTGACATCAGCCCTTCCTTACGTACCTTGGCCAGTATCTCATAGAGCAGGGCGAACAACTCCAGATATAGCGCCTTGCTGTACTTCGAACCCTTGAATACGGTTGGCAAGGCCTTCAGGGTTGCCCTGATCGCCTTACCGTTATTGCCCACAAGAAATGCACCTCCCGCCCCGCCACCGATCATCAACAACTCCACCGGTTGGAGCAGCGCAGCGAGATGACCACCGGCAAGCGCGAAGCCACCGAAGATCGAAGCAGAAACAACCAGGTAACCAATAATTACAAGCATCTTGCTTGCCTCTCCCAGACAAAAAACGTTTCAATCACAGACCAGATGGATTGCAATAACATTTTGATTAGAGTGTTCTTCTCAGAACGCAATACGGCTCATGGCGGCTACGGCAATGTCGATCAACCCCAGAATCAGATTGAAGCCGATCAGCTTGCGGATTGCAGCCAAGGCCTCGCCGGCCTGCTTCCATTCCTGGACGGCGACGGCACGTACTAGTTTGCCATAGGGAATAAAATAAACGAAGCAAAAAACCAGCATCATCACTAGCCCGACCCCGAACATGGCATGAACGCTCAATGAGATGATCTTGAATCCTCCCATAAGCGTGATCATAGTCAGGCCACTGAACAGGATTAGCGCCACGGCTATCCACACCACGGGAAAAAAACGCCTGAACACCCCAGCCCACAATGGCAGCCGCTGGGGCGGAGCGAGCAAGTCGGCGGCAACCGGACGTAGCATCTGATGCGCAAAGAACATGCCGCCTACCCAAATAGCCACACCCAGAACATGTAAAAAACTCGCAAAAGCCATGGTTTCTCCTGTCATTTCAATTTGCGGACAATCGCCAGCTTAACCGGTGCAAAGCTCCTACGGTGAATTTCGCTTGCGCCATGACGCCGCAGAGCCTCAAGATGCAATGCGGTCGGATACCCTTTATGCCGGTCGAAGCCATATTGAGGATATTCCAGATGCAGGTTAAGCATTTCTGCATCCCGTGCCGTTTTGGCCAAAATAGAGGCCGCCGAAATTTCCGCCACGCTACTGTCACCCCTGACGATGGCGCGGCAGGGAATGGCCAATTTTGGGCAATACAGGCCGTCGATCAGCGCCTCCGATGGGACAAGTGACAGATTTTCCACCGCGCGCCGCATGGCGAGCAGGCTGGCCTGGAGGATGTTGATGCTGTCAATTTCCTCGACCTCGGCCTTGGCGACAGCCCAGGCCAGTGCATGTTCCCTGATTTGCTCCGCCAGAAACTCACGCTTCTTTACGCTCAATTTTTTCGAGTCGGCCAGCCCTTCGATCGGCCGCTTTCCATCGAGGATCACCGCAGCAGCGAAAACAGCCCCAGCCAACGGTCCACGCCCCGCCTCGTCAACACCGCAAATGAACCAATCCGGTAGGGTGGGCACCGTTTTTGTGCCCACGCGGTGAGTAGTCATGAGTTATTTCCGCGTGGGCAAAAGAGCGTTGCCCACCCTTGTATGACTCAGAAACGGCAGAATGGCATCCACTGCCCTTTCCGCAGTATTTTGCTTGAGATCGAAATGCAACCTGGAGAAGGCGCGGGTCAACTTTCCCCTGACCGGCCCATCATTGACCAGATTCAGCACTGCCTGGGACAGGTTTTCCGGCGTGGCGTCATCCTGCAGCAGTTCCGGAACAATGAAGCGTCCTGAGAGAATATTCGGCAACCCAACATAGGGCAGATATTTCCTGCGCTGCATCATGCGCCAGGTCAAGGGCGGCATTTTGTACGTGATCACCATCGGGCATTTCAGCAAGGCCGCTTCCAGCGTCGCGGTGCCCGAGGCCACCAGCACCGCGTCTGCGGCAGTCATGGCGACATGGGCATGACCGAACAATATCGTGAGCGGCAAGTCGCCGCCCCCAGCGCGATACAGTTCAGTCTCAAACAGATTGCGCGTTTCCCGGCTCAGCAGCGGCACCAGGAAATGCACATTTGGACTGACGGCGGCAATCATGCTCGCGGTCTGCACAAACAATTTGGCCATGTAACGTACTTCGCTCTGACGGCTGCCGGGCAAAAGCGCGATGACAGGATCATTCTGGGATAATCTCAGCTGTTCGCGCGCGGCAATCCGGTTGGGTTGTTCCGGTAACATATCAGCCGATGGATGGCCGACATAAGTAGCCGGAATGCCCGCTGCATCATAAAGTTTCTTCTCGAACGGGAACAATACCAGCATATGGGACACCGCCCGCGCAATCTTGTGAATGCGCTCGCCGCGCCAGGCCCAGATCGACGGGCTGACATAATGGACGGTGGGAATTCCCCTCTTCTTCAGCTTGGTCTCAAGGTCAAGATTGAAGTCGGGCGCATCCACCCCGATGAACACGTCTGGCGGATTTTCCACGAAATGGCGCAGCAGCTTGTGCCGGATTTTGACGATTTCCCGATAATGCCGCAGCACTTCGACATAGCCGCGAACGGCCAGCTTTTCCATGGGGAACAGTGAATTTACGCCGGCAGCCTGCATTTTTGGTCCGCCGATACCCACAAATTCGACACCCGGAACACGGTTCTTCAGCGCTTTAACCATGTGGGCGCCCAGCAAATCACCCGATGCTTCGCCCGCGACAATTCCGACTTTCAATTGATGTAAAACCCTGTTAACGAATGATGCCGCGCGTGGAATGGGCGAGGAAATCGGTCAAAATCTGAATTTCTGGGCAGGTAAGCGTCTGTTCGGCCAGAGCCAGCTTTGCCTGCTCCAGGGTAAGCCCGGATTTGTATAGCGTTTTGTATGCACGCTTGATCGCCAATAGGGCTTCGCTGGAGAACCCCCTGCGCTTCAGCCCTTCCGAGTTGATGCCATAAGGTTGCGCTTCATGACCGGCCGCTGTGACATAGGGGGGAATATCCTTGAAAAGAATGGTACCCATCCCGGTGATGCTGTGCCCACCAATATGGCAAAACTGATGCACCACGGTAAAACCACCGAGGATGGCGTAATCTCCGACCTGCACATGACCAGCCAGTTGGGCGTTATTGGCGAAGATGGTGTGGTTGCCGATCTGACAGTCATGCGCCAAGTGCACATAGGCCATGATCCAGTTGTCGTCACCCACCCGCGTCACGCCCACGTCCTGCGAAGTACCTCGATTGAACGTGCAGAATTCCCTGATCACATTACCGTCGCCAATTTCCAGGCGGGTTTCTTCTCCCTGGTATTTCTTGTCCTGCGGCATCTCTCCCAGAGACGAAAACTGGAAAATTCGGTTGTCCTTGCCGATCCGGGTATGACCATTGATCACCACATGTGGACCGATCGATGTTCCGGCACCGATTTCAACATGCTCGCCGATGATCGAATAAGGTCCAACGCTGACATCGGGGGCCAGCCTGGCACCCTCGTGAACGATTGCTGTCGGGTGAATCATTTAGGGCCTGGCTCCCTCATAGGGCTTTCACCGTACACATCAGCTCCGCTTCGGTCACCACGGCGCCATCGACTTTGGCACGCGCCGCGTATTTCCATATCCCTTTGACCGACCGGACAATCTCCACCTCTAACATCATCTGATCACCGGCAGAGACGGGTTTCTTGAAGCGCGCGCCGTCGATGCCGACAAAATAATACACGGACTTGTCATCAGGCCGTGTACCCAGGGTCTTGAACGACAAAATCGCCGCCGTTTGGGCCAGTGCTTCGATGATCAGCACGCCCGGCATGACCGGATGATGCGGGAAATGACCGCTGAAAAATGGCTCATTAATCGTCACATTTTTCAGCGCGACGATACTCTTCCCTGGTTCGAACGAGACAACGCGATCAACCAGCAGAAAGGGGTAGCGGTGCGGCAAGTACTGCAATATTTCGTGGATATTCATGCTATTCAAGGCTTCTTCCTTTCAAGTTCGCTTATTTTTTTCTCCAGTTCGCTCAACTTCTCCGCTATTTTATCCAGATGGCGCAGATGAGCGGCATTCTTGAGCCAGTCCTGATGCTCGGAAAATGGCATTACGGAGGTATACGTCCCCGCTTTGGCGATCGATTTGGTGACCAGAGTGCCGGCGGAAATGTTGACCCGATCAACAATTTCAAGGTGCCCCAATATCATTCCGCTGCCACCCACCGTGCAATATTTTCCTATTTTTGCGCTGCCAGCGATCCCGACACAACCCGCTATCGCGGTATGAGCGCCGATATGCACGTTATGCGCGACTTGAATCTGGTTATCCAGCTTGACGCCGTTCTCGATAATGGTGTCATCCATGGCTCCCCGGTCAACCGTGGTATTGGCGCCTATTTCAACATCATCTCCGATAACCACCCGACCAATTTGCGGGACCTTGATCCAGCATCCATTTTCCATGGCAAGGCCGAATCCGTCCGCCCCGATCACCGCGCCAGAATGCAGGATGGCACGCTTACCGATGACGCAGCCCTGGTAGATCACCACTTGCGGGTAAAACAGCGAGTCATCTCCAACCTCGACCCCCTCGCCAAGGTGGCAACCAGACCCGATGACCACATGTTCACCGATTTTTACCCCCGCGCCGACAAACACGAACGCCCCAATTGTAGCTGAGGTCGGAATGGTTGCAGTTTGATCGACTATTGCCGTTGAGTGGATGCCGGGCGCGAGCGCCTGACGGGGATTGAGCAATGCGGAAACCTTGGCAAAATAGGCATGAGGATTGTCGCTCAAGATGCGCGGCAGGTCTGTCGCATCACGCTCCGCAACACCCATAATCACGGCGCCTGCCCTGCAGTTTTGCAGTTGCCGACGGTATTTCGGATTGGAGAGAAAGCTGATGTGCCAGGATAGGGCGGAGGAAAGCGGTGCGACCTGATTGACCACGACATCCGCGTCACCAACCAGTTCGCCGCCAAACCGTTCGACAATCGAACCCAGCGTGTAGCTAAAATCAGTCCGAGTCATGGAATCAACCGGGAGAAGGCACTAGTAGTCCGTTCCACCAAACCGGGGACAAATGAAACGGATGGATTTTTTCGCCAGGCTAGGCGCAGACTCGCCGCCGTATGGGGTATATGGCAAGAGGATGCAACGACGCATGGCGGGAAAAAACGCCGTTTCATGTCGGCGGTTTGGTGGAACGGACTACTAGCTATGCTCATCGGCGAGAGCCTTATTTATCGGTCAAGGCCTTCAATACCCTATCGGTGATATCGATCCGCGGACTGAAATAAACCGCATCTTCCAATACCAGATCGTACTTCTCTTTCTCGGCGATCTCCATGATCGTTTTTCTGGCACGATCATGCACGGCGCCCAATTCCTCATTTCGCCTCAGGTTGAGGTCTTCCCGGAACTCCCGTTGAGCACGCTGGAAATCGCGATTCAGATTGGCGAGGTCGCGCTCCTTGTTGCGTCGATCCGATTCGCTGATCGTCACGCCATCCCGCTCCAGATGAGACTGCAGTTCCTTGGCCTGTTTCGCCATTTTTTGCAGTTCCTGCTCGCGTCCAGCGAATTCCTTCTCGAGTTTTTTCTGTGCCTTCATGGCCGGGGCCGCTTCCCGAAAAACCCGCTCGGTATTAACGAAGCCGATCTTCGGTTCGGCGGCGGATGCCCCTGCCGCAATCGGCAATAGGGTGGCAGCAAGGATAACAGCAATAATTTTATTCAACTTGATCTCCTGAAATCGCGGTTAGAACGTGGAACCCAAAATAAACTGGAACCGCTCCAACTTATCGGTTTCCTTGGAATTGAGCGGCGCGGCAATACTGAATTTCATCGGCCCCATCGGGGACTGCCAGCTAACGGCAAGACCGGTAGAATAACGCATGTCGCTAAAGCTCATCTTGGAATATTGCCCCCCGATATCGCCATCGCCAAAAACCGATCCGGCATCAAGGAATACGCTCATGCGCAGGGATTTATCCTTTTTCATGCCGGGGATCGGGAACAGCACCTCCACATTTCCCACCAGACGACGATTGCCACCCAGCGCATTGCCATCAATGTCTTTAGGCCCGAGCGAAGAGGACTTGAAACCGCGCACTGAAGTATTGCCGCCAGCGAAGAAGCTTTTGAAGAAGGGCAACGGTTTGCCGCCGTAACCGTTGGCGTACCCCGCTTCGCCGTTTAACATCAGGGTGAAATCCTGAATCAAAGGGCTGAGCCATTGATGCTGATAGGAAAGCTTGTAGTACTTAATATCCCCGCCGGGCAGCCCCGTCTCGGCAAATGCCCTTTTCATGCTGCCTTTTGTCGGGTAGATAATGCTGTCACGAGTATCCCTTGCCCAGCCGATATCCCCACGCAATGTGCTATTGGTGTCGCCAAATTCATTGACATAATCCACATAACGCTGAGGGCTGACCGCTCCAGCGGCGGGATCGGTATACAACGTTAATTGGGTTCTCTCGACCGACAAACCGAAATTGACCGTATCCATTTCGTTCAGCGGCACACCAAAACGCACCCCACCGCCAACGGAATCGGAATCGTACCTGGAAACAGACAAGGAGGAGGAGTTCGTTTTGCGCTTGTAGATATCGAAGCCGCGGCTGATGCCATCGTCGGTGTAGTAAGGGTTGGTGTAGGACAGCGAGTACACCTTATTGATTTTGCCGGTGTTGAACTGCGTGGAAAGATAGTTGCCGCTGCCGAACACGTTGGCTTGTGAAATGGAGCCGCTAAGAATAAAGCCTTCCGAGCTCGAAAAACCTGCACCCGCCATGATGCTGCCCGTGGGCTTTTCCGTCACGCTGACGTTCATGTCCACCTGGTCGGTCGTGCCGGCAACAGCCGGTGTTTCGACGTTGACATCGGAAAAATATCCCAGTCGGTCAATCCGTTCGCGTGACCGGGCCACTTTATCGGAAGCGTACCAGGCGCCTTCCATCTGGCGCATCTCGCGACGGACGACTTCGTCACGCGTTTTGGTGTTGCCGGTCACGTTGATGCGCCGCACATAAACCCGTCGACCCGGATCGATAAAGAAGGTAAATTTCGCCTCCTGCTTTTCCTTGTTGAGTTCCGGAACCGCATTGACGTTGGCAAACGCATAGCCATCCTTGCCCAGGCGATCACCGATCAACTTGGTGGTTTCGGTCAGTTTTTCCCGCGAGAAGACATCGCCTGGCTGAATCTTGATCAGCTTGCGCAATTCCTCTTCAGGCACCAGCATCTCTCCCGCCAACTTGATGTCGGAAACGGTATATTTCTGGCCTTCGGTGATGTTGATGGTGATATAGATGGATTGCTTGTCAGAGGAAATGGATACCTGAGTGGAATCCAGATTGAATTCGAGATAGCCTCGGTTCAGGTAATGGGAGCGCATCGTTTCGATGTCCGCAGCCAGCTTCTGCTTGGAATATTGATCGTTCTTGCTCCACCAGGACATCCATCCGGGCGTAGAAAGCACGAACAGATCGAGAAGTTCCTTCTCCGGGAAGGCCTGGTTGCCGACTATGTTGATCTGCTGAATCTTCGCCACTTCGCCTTCACTGATGTTGAAGCTGATGGCGGTACGGTTGCGCTCCAGCGGCGTTACGGTGGTGGTAATCGCAACCGCATATTTGCCGCGGCTGAGATATTGCCGCTTGAGCTCCTGTTCAGCCTTGTCCAGCAGGGATTTATCGAAAATTCGCCCCTCGGCCAGCCCGACTTGTTTCAACCCATCCATAAGCTGTTTTTTATCAAATTCCTTGAGTCCTATGAAATCGATTTGGGAAATCGCCGGCCGTTCCTGCACCATGACGATCAACACATCGTTTTCAACCTCCAGCCGCACATCCTTGAAAAAACCGGTTCCATACAATGCCTTGATGGCCGTAGCGGCTTTCTCGTCGTCCAGTTTCTCGCCCACCTTGACCGGCAGATAGCTGAATACCGTCCCGGCCTCTGTACGCTGAATTCCCTCAACCCGAATATCCTTGATGACAAACGGTTGAATCGCCCAGGCAGAAGCACCATATAAGCTCATCAACAACATCGGTAGGAGTTTTGATTTCATTATTGTTTAGCCAACAACCAGACGGTTAATATCGTTATAGAAAGCGAATAGCATTAATGTCAGCAGGATCGCGATACCGATCTGCTGCCCGATTTCCATGGTTTTCTCGGAAACGGGGCTCCCCTTGACTATTTCGACCATATAATACATCAAATGCCCCCCATCCAATAAGGGGATGGGCAATAAATTGAGCACGCCGAGGCTGATGCTGATCAACGCCAGAAAGCTGATGTAGGGCACCCAACCGAAGCGTGCGGATTGGCCGGCATAATCGGCGATAGTGATCGGGCCGCTGATGTTTTTCCAGGAAACCTGACCGGTAACCATCTTGCCCAGCATTTTCAGGCTGAACAACGACGTATCCCAAGTTTTCCGCAGCGCCTGCACAAAGGCTCTGTCAACAGGATAACGCACCTCAGTAACCAGTTTTGCAAACAAGGCCGGATCCACCATCGGAGCCGCGCCAATCTTGCCGACGGAGGAATGCCCGGTTCCCTTCACTGAAGCGGGGGTCACTTTGACCTGGGAATAGACGCCGCCTCTTTTTATGCCCAGCGTCAGGGGCAGACCGGGATTCTGCCTGACCCATTGCACGAGCTCTTCCCAATGAACGAGCGGCGTCTGGTTCACGGCAAGAATTTCATCCCCGACCCTCAGTCCCGCTCTGGCCGCAGCGCCGTCCGGCAAAACCTTGCCGATTTTTGCTGGCAAGTCGGGATGGAAACGCGTTAAACCGAGCTTTTCCATGAAATCATTGTCCAGTTCGTCGGACGACAAGCCACTCAGGTCAAGCTGATGTACCGCGATTTCGCCACGCTCGTTGCGAGTTTCAATTTCCACCACGGATTTCTGGACAGCGTGCTGTATCAATATCCAGCTCACATCCTGCCAGGTCACGGTCAGCTCGTCACCGATCCGGGTAATCATCTCGCCACGATGTAAAGAGGCCGCTGCAGCCGGGGTGGCAAGCGGCACCTCGCCCAAAATCGGCTTGATACCCGGCACGCCGTAAATGAACAGGAACCAGTACAACACCACGGCAAGAATCAGATTCGCGACCGGCCCGGCCAGCACAATGGCGCTGCGGCGATAAATGGATAGCCTGTTGAAGGCATAAGGCAAATCGGCAGGTGCTACCGGCCCTTCCCGCTCGTCCAGCATCTTGACGTAGCCGCCAAGCGGGAAGGCGGCCAACACCCATTCCGTGCCGTTCGGCGTAAATTTTTTGGTCATCAGCGGCTTGCCGAAACCCACGGAAAAACGCAGTACCCGGACACCGCACCCGCGCGCCACGACATAATGGCCATATTCGTGAACAACGATAAGAATGCCGAGTGTCACGGCAAATGCCGCGAGGGTGAGCAACAGGTTCATGCGTATCCTCTCGAGCGCATCCACTCCCGTGCCGATACGCGCGCCCCGGCATCCGCGTCAATCACATCTTCCAGTGCCACGACCGGTTTGGAACTATTTTTTTTCAGCACGCTTTCAATCATCGCAGGAATCAGTTTAAAGGGAAGGCGTTCATCGAGAAACGCCTCTACCGCCACTTCGTTCGCCGCATTCATGATGGCGGGAGTCGTGCCTCCTTGCCGCAAAGCCTCATAGGCCAGATCCAGACAGGGAAAACGAACAGTGTCTGGCGCCTCGAAATCGAGACGCGCGATCTTGAACAGGTCCAGCGAGGAAACCCCTGCGTCGATCCGTTCGGGGAAACCCAGCGCATAAGCAATCGGCGTGCGCATGTCCGGATTGCCTAGCTGCGCCAGCACCGAGCCATCGATATACTCCACCATGGAATGAATCACGCTCTGGGGATGAATCACCACCTGGATTTTATCGGCATCGGCGTTAAACAGCCAGTGCGCCTCAATGACTTCCAGGCCTTTGTTCATCATGGTCGCCGAATCAACGGAGATTTTTCGCCCCATGACCCAGTTCGGGTGGGCGCAAGCCTGATCTGGCGTCACGTTATCCAGGTCGCACAACGGCACGGTACGGAAAGGTCCGCCTGACGCAGTCAGCAGGATGCGCTTGACCCCCGATCCATCCAGATCGCCCGAAAAGTTTCGCGGCAGTGACTGGAAAATCGCATTATGCTCGCTGTCGATCGGCAATAGCGTGGCTTTGTATTGCTTGACCGCGTCCATGAACACGCTGCCCGACATCACCAGCGTTTCCTTGTTGGCCAGCAGGATGCGCTTGCCGGCCTTAGCCGCAGCCAGCGAGGGGCGCAACCCGGCGCTGCCGACAATCGCCGCCATCACGCTGTCCACCTGGGGGTGCGACGCCACCCTTTCCAGCGCCTCGATGCCGCTAAGCACCTCGACATCGAGGCCGGCCAGCCTGATCTTGGCCTGCAACTCCTGTGCGCAATCCGGGTCCAGCATGACCGCAAAATCGGGCTGGAATTTCCGGCATTGCTCAAACAGGCGTTCGACCTGGCGATTCGCGGTTAGCGCAACCACACGGAAACGCTCTGCATGGCGCGCAACGACATCCAGGGTATTCATCCCGATCGTCCCGGTCGAGCCGAGCACGGTAACATTTTGAATTTTTGGCATCAGCTTAGTACGTTGTAATTTTTGATGAGCAGTAGCCCGAAGGCGGCCAGAGGCATCGCCGCCGTCAGGGCATCAATGCGGTCCAGCACACCGCCATGGCCGGGAAGAATCCGACCGCTATCCTTGATCCCAGCGACGCGCTTCATCCAGGATTCGAACAAATCTCCCAGAATACCGAACAACGTCAGCAGCCACAGCAACAGTATCCCCCGCCACAGGCCGAAATTGAACGGCACGGAAGAGCTGTCCCACATTCCCCACGCCAACCCATATAGAGTAACGCCCAAAAACGCGCCGGCGACACCCTCCCAGGTTTTACCCGGGCTGATCGCCGGCGCAAGTTTGTGCCGGCCAAATTTGCGGCCGGAAAAATAGGCTGCGGTATCGGCGATCCAGACCGCCGACAGCAGGCCCAGAAGCAGGCTGGGGCCGAGAATTCGCAGTTCCACCAAGGCAAGCCAGGTAGGGATCAAGATAACCCAACCGATCAGCGCCATGAGAAGCCATTGCCGGGTGCGCCATTGATTGCGCAGCCACAGCGGAACCAGCAGCGCCCAGAAAAAGAAGGCCATGCCGTACAACATGAAATGGGCTGAACGGGAAGATTCGGGCAGCAGCGCCAGACCGATAAACAGCGTCAGCAGCACATAAACCCAGCCCTGGAAACCTGAGAAAGAGGAAATTTTCGACCACTCACGAGCGCCGATCAGCACCACCCCCAGCACCAGCAACGCCCAACCCGTTTTCGGAAGAAAAAACAGTGCGGCTAAAAACAAAGGCAACAGCAACAGAACGGTCAAAATGCGCGCCTTAAGCATTTTTTGTGAGTTGTTCGCTGGTGCGCCCGAAACGGCGCTCTCTTTGCTGGAAGGATTCGATCGCGCGCTTCAAGGCCGTGGAATTGAAATCCGGCCACAAGGTATCGGTAAAATACAGCTCAGCATAGGCCAACTGCCAAAGCATGAAGTTGCTGATGCGCTTCTCCCCGCCAGTGCGGATGAACAGATCCGGCTCCGGCGCATAGCGGGTGGAAAGATAGGGCT
>PFJY01000154.1 GCA_002784065.1 Hydrogenophilales bacterium CG_4_10_14_3_um_filter_58_23
TGGAGCTGCGCGACAAACTGCCGGGCGCGGTATCCTCAGCCTTGCCGGGCAAGCCCGAAACGCACCCCATTGGCGACGATGCGCTCAACGCCCTGCTTGCGCTGGGCTACAGCGAGCGCGAAGCTGGCTGGGCGGTGAAGCAGTTGCCGCAGGATTTGAGTGTGTCGGATAGCATCCGGCAGGCGTTAAAATTGTTGTCCAAAGCATGAACCTAGAAACCTCAGTTGACCGCTTGATTGGATATTTACCAGCGTGATTTCAATAAGCTTTTTCATGATTTACCGTTTCACCCGGTGGGTGAGTGCGCTACGGGGTGGATTGCACGGTTCTGGCGGCGCATGGCGGCGTTACAACTCCTTGGAATGGAACAACCATTCCGCGTTGTTGTGCCTTGCCCTGCACCCCCATAACCGCACACTCCACCCCGTCCAACTGAGGTTTCTAGGATGAAGCGGATCGTGGACACGAACGGCATCGTTGCGGTTATCGTTCCCCGCCATCCTGGGGTGCAGGCGATTTACCTGTTTGGCTCTTATGGCACCGAGGACGAATGGCCGGACAGCGACGTGGATATTGCGCTGCTGCTGCCGCCGGAAATGGCTAAAATGCTGGGGGTGATCGATCTCATTAAAACGCAGACTGAATTATCGTCCCTGCTGCATAAATCTGTGGATTTGCTGAATTTGCGCCGGGTTTCCACCGTTTTTCAGAAAGAGGTGGTGATGGCGGATCGACGTATTTACACTGCCGATGAATACGCGGCGGAGGAGTTCGAGATGCTGACGTTGTCCTTTTATCAGAAACTCAATGAGGAAAGGGCGGAAGTGCTGTCCGAGGGCTTGCGTAGCGGGAGATTTTACAACGTATGAACGAAATTATCCTGAACAAGAAAATCAGCATCGAGCGCTGCATCGCGCAAGTTCGTGCATATTACGTCATGGAAAGCGGAAAGCCCTTCGAACAGGATTATCTCAAGCAGGACGCCATCGGGATGAACTTGCAGAGAATGAGCGAGCTGACCATCGACATTGCCAATTATTTGATAAAAAACCGGAAACTGGGTTTGCCGCAAGATAGCGCCGATGCTTTCGCTTTGTTGCATCGCGCCGGACTGATACCTGCCGGAATGATGGAAAACATGAAAGGGATGGTGGGGTTTCGCAACGTGTTGGTTCATGAATACAAAAAACTGGATGTGGCCGTGATGGTCGATGTGATTGAGCGCCATCTGCATGACCCGCTGGATTTTGCCAGCCTTGCGCTGGAAGCGGGCAAATAAACCGTCATGATCGAAACCGACGATCTCAAGGCGGGCAGCCGCATCATTTCCGCTGCGCCGATTTCTTCCCGGGAAGAAGCGGCCGAGCGCGCCTTGCGCCCCAAGCTGCTGGAAGAATACGTCGGCCAGGAGAAGGCGCGCGAGCAGCTGGAGATTTTCATCCAGGCGGCGCGCGGTCGCAGCGAATCGCTCGACCACGTGTTGCTGTTCGGGCCGCCGGGCTTGGGCAAGACCACTCTGGCGCACATCATCGCCCGCGAGATGGGCGTCAACCTGCGCCAGACCAGCGGGCCGGTGCTGGAGCGGCCCGGCGATCTGGCCGCGCTATTGACCAATCTCGAACCCAACGACGTCCTGTTCATCGACGAAATTCACCGCCTTTCCCCGGTGGTGGAGGAAATCCTCTACCCGGCGCTGGAAGATTTCCAGCTCGACATCATGATCGGCGAGGGGCCGGCGGCGCGTTCGGTCAAGCTGGATTTGCCGCCCTTCACTCTGGTCGGCGCCACGACTCGCGCCGGCATGTTGACTAACCCGTTGCGCGACCGTTTTGGCATCGTGGCGCGGCTGGAATTTTATACCCACGGCGAGTTGAAGCTGATCGTGGCCCGTTCGGCCCGGTTGATGAAGGTCGAACTTTCCGAAGACGGTGCGGAGGAAGTTGCGAAGCGCTCGCGCGGCACGCCCAGAATTGCAAACAGGCTATTGCGCCGGGTGCGCGATTTCGCCGAGGTCAAGGCCGACGGCAGGGTGACGCGGGAGGTGGCGGACGACGCGCTGTTCATGCTCGACGTGGATCAGGCCGGCCTCGACATGATGGATCGCAAGCTGCTGCAGGCCGTGCTGGAGAAGTTCGGAGGCGGCCCGGTCGGGGTGGAAAATCTGGCGGCGGCCATCGGCGAGGAGCGCGACACCATCGAGGATGTGCTCGAGCCCTACCTGATCCAGCAGGGCTATTTGATGCGTACGCCGCGCGGTCGGGTGGCGACGCAAACCGCCTACCTGCATTTCGGGCTGGCGGCGCCGTCGAAGGGCCCGAACGGCGAGCTGTGGGAGCAGTGATGTTCACCTGGCCAGTGCGAGTCTACTATGAGGACACCGATTCCGGCGGCGTGGTGTATTACGCCAACTACCTCAAGTTTATGGAGCGCGCCCGCACCGAATGGCTGCGGGATAAGGGTTTCGGGCAAACGGAACTGCTGCGCGACCATTCCGTAATTTTCGTGGTGCGCACAGTGCAGGTAGAATACCTGCGCCCCGCGAAATTTGACGACCTGCTGACGGTGACGGTGCGTTTTCATGCGGCAGGCCGCAGCTGGATCGAGCTTGACCAGACGGCGGAGCATCCCGAAAACGGCGTGCTGGTGAAGGCGCGCGTCAAAGTGGTCTGCGTCAATGGGCAAACATTCAAGCCGGTGCAAATTCCCGCCCCGGTCAGAGAACGAATTGAAAGGATATCGTGAACGTTACGCAAGACCTGTCTTTTTTAAGCCTGATCACCAACGCCAGCGTCGTGGTGCAGCTGGTTCTGTTGACCCTGCTGCTGGCTTCGGGTTTATCCTGGTATTTTATTTTCGGCAAGATGTTTGCCATTCGCGCCGCCATCCGCGAGGCGGATAGTTTCGAGAACGCTTTCTGGAGCGGGTCTGACATCAACAACCTGTACCAGCGCAGCAGTTCGGGCAGGACGCCGGTGGTGGGCATGGAAAAAATCTTCGAGGCCGGCTACAGGGAATTTCTCAAGCTCAAGCGCCAGGGGCGGATGGATATCGGCGTCGTCATGGACGGCACGCGTCGCGCCATGCGAGCGGCCTGCCAGCGCGAGCTGGATGCGCTGGAACAGCACCTCGCTTTCCTTGCCTCGGTCGGTTCGGTCAGCCCCTACATCGGGCTGTTCGGCACGGTGTGGGGCATCATGAATGCCTTTCGCGGCCTCTCCAACGTGGTGCAGGCGACGCTGGCGCACGTTGCGCCGGGCATCGCCGAAGCGCTGATCGCCACCGCGATGGGCCTGTTCGCGGCGATCCCGGCAGTGCTCGCCTACAATAGTTACTCCCACGACGTGGACCGGCTGGCGACCCGCTACGACAGTTTCATGGAGGAGTTCTCCAATATCCTGCAAAGGCAGACGGGCGTATAAATGATGATGCGCCGCCGCCCCCGCCGCTTTATCAACCAGATCAACGTCGTGCCTTACATCGACGTGATGCTGGTGCTGCTGATTATTTTCATGGTTACGGCGCCTCTGATCAATCCAGGGCAGATCGAGCTGCCCTCGGTCGGACAATCGCTCAAGCCCCCGGTGGCGCCGCTGGAAGTGGAGATTCGCAAAGACAACAGTCTGCACTTGCGCGACCTGGAAAAATCGAATACGGCGCACAAAGTCAGCCAGGATGAGCTGGTCGATGCAGTCAAGGCGCAGCAAGAGCGCAATCCCGAGCAGGCGGTGGTGATCTCGGCGGATAAAAGCGTGCGTTACGAGGAAGTGCTGAAGGTGATGGACGTGCTGCAGAGCAATCAGGTGAAAAAAGTCGGGCTCCTGGCCAGGCCCAGGGCGGGATGATGCCGCCAGCAGAACGGAAGGAGCCGGGCAGGAAATGGGCAATCGCGCTGGCTGTCCTGGTGCATCTGATCTTTGCCGCCGTGCTGGTGTTCGGCGTCAACTGGCAGACGAAGGAAGCCGCGCCGGTCATGGCTGAATTGTGGAACAGCCTGCCCACGTCCGCTCCCAAGCCGGTGCCCAAACCGGCACCCGAACCGGAACAGGCACCTCTTCCAGAGCCTAAACCGCAACCCAAGCCCGTTCCAAAACCGGAACCCAAGCTGGAGCAGCCCAAGCCGGTCAAGGCCGACATTGAGCTCAAGGACAAGAAAAAAGAAAGGGAAAAGCAGCTCAAGGAAGAAGAGAAGAAAAAGGCTGAAACAGAGAAAAAAGAGAAAAAGCTGAAAGAGCAGGCGTTGAAGGAGCAGCACGCCCAGCTGGAAGCTGAACAGACGGCATTGAGCAAACAGCGGGAAGCAGCGGAGGCAGCGCACCAGCAGATGGTGGCGCAGATGGCGGCCCGGGCAGCGGCTCAGGCAACGGCTCAGGCGCGCCTGATGAACGATGCGATTGGCCGGATCAGCAGTCATATCCGGCGTTTCGTAGTGATGCCGCCGGATATGGTGGGGAACCCGCAGGCCGAGTTCGAGGTCTCTTTGATACCGACGGGCGAGGTGCTGAACGTGAAATTGTCGCGCAGCAGCGGCAACCCGGCATATGATAACGCAGTGGAGCGAGCCATACGCAAGGCTTCGCCGTTGCCTTTGCCGACCGACCCGGCGCTGATCGGGCGGTTCAGGGAATTGAAATTGAAGTTTCGACCGAACGAGTAAAGCTGGGGTGAGGGGATAGTTCATGTAGGGTGCAATAAGCGAAGCGCATTGCACCGTGTTCGAGCAACATACGGCGCAATGCGCGCAGCTTTTGACGCCCTACGAATTACGCGATTTAAAGGAATTGGAATGATATTCAGAAAATTACTCGTTGGCGCGGCGTGGCTGTTGCTGGCGCCATTGGCTCATGCGGCGCTTACGATCGAAATCGTCGGCAGCGGCGCTAACCAGATACCGATTTCGGTCGTACCCTTTGCCGGCGAAAACGCCCTGCCGCAGGGTATTACCGCCGTGATTGCGGCGGATTTGCAGCGTAGCGGCCTGTTCAAGATCGTTGATCCCGCCGGGGTGAGGCCCGAGCCGCACGAGCTGGCCGAGGTGAATTACCCGGACTGGCGCACTCGCGGTGCCGACGCACTGGCGGTCGGCAGCGCGTTGCCGCGATCCGACGGCAAACTGGAGGTGCGTTTCCGCCTGCTCGATGCGGTGAAACAGGCGCAGCTCGACGCCTACAGCTATGTGATTGACCGCGCCCAGACGCGCGCCACTGCGCACAAAATCGCCGATCTGATTTACGAGAAACTCACCGGTGATGTCGGCGTGTTCAGTACCCGTATCGCCTACATCGTCAAGAGCCGCTCGCACTACGAGCTGCAGGTAGCGGATGCGGACGGCTACGGCGCGCAAACGGTGCTGGCTTCCAAAGAGCCAATCATCTCTCCATCCTGGTCGCCGAACGGCGCCAAGCTGGCTTATGTTTCGTTCGAGCGGAAAAAGCCGATCATTTACGTCCAATCGCTGGTCAGCAGCCAGCGCCAGGTGCTGGCCCAGTTCAAGGGCAACAACAGCGCGCCAGCTTGGTCGCCGGACGGCAAGCAGCTCGCCATTGTGCTAACCAAGGATGGCAGTTCGCAGATTTATCTGATTAATGCCGACGGTAGCGGTGTGAAACGCCTGAGCTACAGTTCAGGCATCGATACCGAGCCGTCCTTTTCGCCAGACGGCGCCGCTATCATATTCACATCGGACCGGGGTGGCAGCCCGCAGATCTACCGCATGTCTGTTAGCGGCAGCGGCGCGCAGCGCCTGACTTTCGAGGGCAATTACAACGTTTCCCCCCGCTTCAGCCCGGACGGCAAGAGCTTCACCTTTATCCAGCGCGTCAGCGGTTCTTCCTTTCATGTAGCCTTGCAGGACTTGGCATCGGGCCAGATGCAGGTGCTTACCGATACTCGCATGGATGAAGCACCCAGTTTCGCGCCCAACGGCAAAATGCTACTATATGCCACGGAAATTGGAGGGCGTGGAGTCCTGGCCGCAGTTTCGAGCGATGGCCGGGTGAAGCAGCGGCTGTCCACCCAAGCTGGAGATGTGCGCGAGCCAGAGTGGGGGCCGTTGTTGAAGAATTAGCCATGTAGGGTGGGCACCGTTTTTGTGCCCACGCGATGTGCGGAGTTCAAATTAATTCAATTAATCAGAGGGAGTGGAAAAGATGAAAAAAGTATTGTTAAGCACTTTGTTGGTTAGCTTGTTGGCTGCTTGTGCCGGCCAGGACGTAAAGGACCAGCCCCAGGCGGCGGTCGAGGATAGAGCTGCGGCTCAGACTCAAGCTGGCGCGGACGCCAAGCCTACCGGTCAGCAGTCGGTGACAGCCAATCCCCTGAAAGATCCCAGTAACATCCTTTCCAAGCGCAGCGTTTATTATGACTTAGACAAGTCGGACGTGAAGGCTGAGTACAAGCCGATGGTTGAAGCTCACTCCAAGTACCTGACCAGCCACAAGGATGCCAAGGTGGCGGTGCAGGGCAATACCGACGAGAGGGGCAGCCACGAGTACAATATCGCCCTGGGCAACCGTCGTGCCGACAGCGTGAAGAACATGATGAACGTGTACGGCGTGCCTAACAGCCAGATCGAGACTGTCAGCTTCGGCGAGGAAAAACCCCGCGCAACCTGCCATGACGAATCCTGCTGGAAGGAAAATCGCCGCTCCGATATCGTTTATCAGGGCGAATAAAAAATGCGCCGACTTGCGCTCTTCCTGACCCTGTTTTTGGGATGTGCTTCGCTGAGCACTGCTGGCCTGTTTTCGGATGACGAAGCCCACCAGAAAATTACAGTGCTGCAGCAGCAAATTCAAGGCATGGAGGAGCGCGTCGCGCAAATGGAAAACACGGCTCGTTCTCAAGGGGTGGCGTTATTATCCCAACTGGATGCGCTCAAGTCCGAATTGGCCACATTGCGCGGACAAATCGAAGTGCATGCCCACGACATTGAAACCACGCAAAAGCGGCAGCGCGATCTTTATGTCGATCTCGACAGCCGCCTGCGCAAGCTGGAGCAGACCGGCGGGCCCGTCGCGGATGCGTCTAGTCAGGCGGGTTCCTCCAAGCCAGTTTCCCCCGATCAGGCCCCGATTGGCGCAGTCATCGTCGACGAATCCACGGCGTATGACGCCGCCTTGGGTTTGTTCAAGGCGGGCAATTATCAAGGTGCCATCGACGGTTTTCAGAGCTTTGTCGGAACCTACCCCAACAGTCACCTTGCCCCCAGTGCCTACTACTGGATCGGCAACTCCTACTTTAATTTGCGCGATTACAAAAATGCGATCGCCAGCCAGCAAAAGCTGGTCAGCCAGTATCCAAACAGTTCCAAGGTGCCGGATGCCCTGCTGAATATCGCCAGTTGCCAGCAGGGCATGGGCGAAGCGGCGGCGGCGAGAAAAACGCTGGGAAGCATCGTGGCGAAATATCCGCTCAGCAATGCTGCGGAACTGGCGAAGAAGCGTCTTGCCAGTACCAAATAACGCAGTCCCGCAGCCCAGCCTGCGGATCAATGAAATCTTCTATTCTCTCCAAGGCGAAACCAGCCGCGTCGGATTGCCCACGGTATTCATTCGCCTGACCGGCTGTCCGCTACGCTGCACCTACTGCGATACCACCTACGCTTTTCAGGAAGGGGAACCCCTGCCTCTACCGGAAATACTCGACAAGGTGGCTCAATATCACCCCCACTATGTCACCGTGACCGGTGGCGAACCGCTGGCCCAGAAGAATTGCCTGCCGCTGTTGCAGCAGCTTTGCGACGCGGGCTATTCGGTGTCGCTGGAAACCGGCGGGGGCATGGATATTTCCAAAGTCGATCCCCGTGTTTCCAGGATACTCGACATCAAAACGCCCGGTTCGGGCGAGGCCGGGAAAAACCGCTGGAAAAATCTGGAATTGCTGACACCGCAGGACGAAGTAAAATTCGTGTTGTGCGGCGAAGAAGATTACCGGTGGGCGAAACAGGTGCTGAGCGAGAGGTGCGTCGCCGACCGCTGCCCGGTGCTGTTTTCAGCCGCCCAAGGACAACTGGAGTCCGCGACGCTGGCGGAATGGATGCTGCGCGACAATCTGCCGGTTCGGCTGCAAATCCAGTTGCACCGGCTATTGTGGGGCGAGGGGCGGGGGAAATAAGTCCTGAGTTCATGTAGGGTGCAACAAGCGAAGCGCATTGCACCGTATTTGAGAAACATGCGGCGCAATGCGCTTCGCTTATAATAATAGGGGACAGACCACGGTTTTGTGATGGGTAAAGACCAGCGAACCGTGGTCTGCCCCCTGTCCCGTTTGTTCTGTTGCTGCCCTGTTGTTGCTCGGATTAAGGAAACTGGCGTGATTGGTGGATTACTCTGAGAATTCTTACCTTGGCGCTGGTGATTCGATAAATCAAGTTGTAAGGGTAACGGGTAAAAACCAGTTCGCGCGGTGCGCCGGGTCTGGGGATGCGGCCAGTCTGCGGGAAGCGTGTCAGCAGTTCGGCCTGGGTGATGAGGTAGTCAGTGACCTGTTGCGCTGCGGTGGGGTTTTCTGAGGCTATATGCTGGTCTATCGCCAGTATATCCAGTTCTGAGCGAGCCGACCATTCAAGCCGCTTTTTTGCGCTTGGCACGATTGGCCCGTTGTGTGTTGATCGAGGCCCGCAGATGTTCAGTGGTTACTGTGCGGCCGGCGTCCAAGTCTGCCTGTCCTTCTGCAATGGCGTTTTCTTTCCATTCCATGTAATCGAGCCGATCTTTGAGCGCGGTTTTGATGATGGTTTCAGGATTGACATGGGCAATTGCCGCGACTTTCTCTAGCCGCCTGGCAAGGGTTTTAGGTAATTTCAGTTCATCCAGCATGGTGCCTCCCCCTTTGGTACAAGGCTTTATTTTACGCTCGAGCGGGGATGAGAGGAAGGGCATGGGTTAGAACAGCCGACCAGAGGAAAAGGGGACGGAGTTATTTATCCCCACCCACTCCCAGCGAAATGATCTTTGGCTTCAACCTGTTTCCAGCGGGTTGAATGCTTTCAGTTCCTCAATCCAGCCGAAATCCCCGATGTTGGCTGTTGCCAAGGTGTAACCCTGCTCCAGGCAGGTGGCGGCAATAAGCGCATCGCCGAGAGTGAGTTTCTGCCGTTGGCGCAACTGGATGGCAATTTCGTAGCAGGCTGGGGTGAGGTAACCAGTTCCAGGTTGTCCAGTAATTCAGTGAGGGCGGCTTGCTCGGCATTTTGCAGTTTATGGTAACCGAGAATTTCCACCTGGCTGATGATTGAAACCTTGGGCAGAGTGTCGAGCAGCCACTGGCGCAGCTTGGCGTGTTCCGGCTGGGTGGCGTAGAGGGGATGTTGCTGTCGGCCAGCACCATGCTATTCGCGGCCCGGCAAGGCGCTATCCTCGCGCTGTTCACGCTCCCATCGGGTGGGATTGGCTTTGGCGAAGGGGTTGAGGGCGATGAGCCGTTCCAGGGTGCTGGAGAGCTTCATGCGGCGCTGCTGGTCGTCAGCGCAATCTCGACGGGATTTTTGCTCCAGGAACAGCACGTAGTCGAGGACTTCACCCTGGAGTGGTAGCGGCAGCTTTTCCACATGCTGTTGGATGGTTTGTTCGAGTTTCATGGCTTTCCCTTTTTTGATTGGGTAACTATACCCCCGTTCGCTTGGGCGGGCCATATTGCCGGAACAAGACCAGGGTTCAGCTTGAGCCAGCGAGGCTGGCGGAATGGATGCTGCGCGATAACCTGCCGGTGCGGCTGCAAATCCAGCTGCACAAGCTGTTGTGGGGCGAGGGGCGGGGGATGTAGGAGCGGCCTTGGCCGCGATTGGGAGCTATCGCGGCCAAGGCCGCTCCTACAGGTCGCGGTAAAATTCTCAACCTTGGGCAATCCGTTTCGCAATATGCGCCAGCGCGGCATCCACATCGTCGATGAGGATCAGGCACAGGTCGCTTGGTTCGAGGCGCGCCAGAGCGGTGTCGATGGCCAGGAATTCACCGCGGATTTCCTCGATCGCCGTGGCTCGGCTGGCTTTTTCCAGGCCCTGCTGCAATAGCGCCAGCACTTCTCCGTCGGCACGTCCCCTCTGGCACTTATCCTGATACAGGATCACCGTATCGAAAGCTTCCCCCAGAATCCTGGTTTGCTGGCGAATATCCTCATTGCGCCGGTCGCCCGCGCAGCTGATGACCACTACGCGCCGCTTCGCCGGCATCTGCTCGACGGCCTTCACCAGCGCCTGGATGGCATCCGGGTTGTGCCCGTAGTCCGCGATCAGGGTGGCGCCACGGTAGTCGAACAGGTTGAAGCGCCCGGGCACGGATGCCGCATCGCTGACAAACGAGGCCAGTCCGGCGTGGAGTGTTTCCCAGTCCAGACCCAGTGCCCAGCCAGCGGCGATCGCCGCCATCGCGTTCTCGACCTGGAAGCCGATAGCGCCATTCCGGGTGAGAGGAATCTGCGCCAGTTGGATGCGATGCTCGAAGCAGCCCTCGGCGGCCACGATGGCGTCACCGTCCACGTACACCGCACGCAGGCCGCGCGCACGATGAGTGGCCATGACCGGATGATGTGGATCGTTGGTGAAGAATATCACCGAGCCTGGACAGGCATCGGCCATATTTACCACGATCGGGTCAGCCGCGTTGAGCACTGCAACGCCGCCAGGAGCAACGTTTTCGACGATAACCCGTTTCACCACGGCCAGATCCTCGACCGTGCTGATATAACTGAGCCCGAGGTGATCCCCCATGCCGATGTTGGTGACTACCGCCACGTTGCAGCGGTCGAATGCCAGCCCTTCGCGCAACACGCCTCCACGCGCGGTCTCGAGCACTGCGGCATCGACATCGGGATGGCGTAGCACGGTGCGGGCGCTCTTGGGGCCACTACAGTCACCGGTATCGATGCGCCGTCCCTCGATGTAGACGCCATCCGAGTTGGTCATGCCCACGCGCAACCCCTTCTCGTTGAGAAGGTGAGAGATCAGGCGCACGGTGGTGGTTTTGCCATTGGTGCCGGCAACCGCCACCACCGGGATGCGGCCATCTTCGCCTTCGGCGAACAGGCTATTGATAATCGCTTCGCCGACCGCGCGCCCCTTTCCGAACGAGGGCGCGAGGTGCATGCGCAAGCCCGGAGCGGCGTTGACTTCAATCACGGCTCCACCTTGTTTCTCAAGCGATTTGTGTACGCTGTCACACACCACGTCCACGCCGCAGATGTCGAGCCCGATCATCTGGGCGGCTGTGACGGCGCGTGCCGCCAGTTCCGGGTGAACATCGTCGGTTACATCGGTCGCCGATCCGCCCGTGCTCAGGTTGGCATTGTTCCGCAGCATTACGCGCGCGCCCTTGGCGGGTACTGAATCTGCGGCGTGGCCGTGTTTGGCGAGCGTCGCCAGGGCAATGTCGTCGAAGCGGATTTTAGTGAGTGAGGTCGCATGTCCCTCGCTGCGCAGTGGGTCGCTGTTGACCTGCTCGACGAGTTCGCGGACGGTACGAACGCCGTCGCCGATCACCTGGGGAGGGTCGCGGCGCGCCGCTGCAACGAGATGATTCCCCACCACCAGCAGGCGGAAGTCATAGCCGGGAATGTAGCGTTCAACCATGACCTCGGAGCTGACTTCGGCGGAGGCGGTGTAGGCCGCCAGCACGCGTTCACGGGTCTCGATATTGACGGCGACGCCTTTGCCCTGATTGCCATCCTGGGGTTTTATCACCACCGGGCCGCCGATTTCGCAGGCCGCCGCCCAAGCGTCCTCGGCATCCGACACGGGCCGCCCGTGGGGTATCGGAACTCCGGCGGCATCGAGCAAAATCTTGGTCAGTTCCTTGTCCTGGGCGATGGCCTCGGAAATAGCGCTGGTACGGTCTGTCTCGGCGGCTTGGATACGGCGCTGTCGACTACCCCAGCCGAACTGCACCATGCTGCCCGAAGTCATGCGCCGATAAGGAATTCCACGCGTCACTGCGGACTGAACGATGGCCCCGGTACTGGGTCCGAGGCGTTCGTCTTCATCCAGCCGCGCGAGGCGTGCCAGGGCGTCGGCGAGGTCGAAGGGCGTATCGTTCGCTGCGGCGAGGCAAAGCGTTTCTGCGAGCTCGAGCGCGAGTCGGCCTACCTGCTCCTCGCTGTACTCGACCACGACCTGGAATACCCCTGCCTCAGTCGTCGCTGCAGTGCGGCTGAAGGTCACCGGACATCCGGCCTGCACCTGAAGCCCAAGAGCGGCGAACTCCAGAGCGTGCGCGATGGAAATGGATTCTTCGTGACCCGCAGGCTTCAAGGAACCGATTTCCGGGAACCGTACGCGCAGTCTGGATTCGAAGTCGGGCTTATCCCCGATCAGACATTCACTGCATGTCACAATGGCTTCAATCGCCGTGCGTCTGCTCCACAGATTGGGGCCGCGCAACGCCCGGATGCGTGATACTTCCATTTTATTTCCTTGGTTTTTTTAGGCAGGGGCTAGGGCTGCCCTTTACCCCAACATAAATCTGGACAAATAAGGCGTCTTTCCCTATCATATTGGGATGCACCAACAAAACCAAATCAAACGAACACTTTCTCGGCCCGATTCAATTGAAATCGTGCGCGGCCTGCTCGCAAACAATACGTATAAAAATCGCAGCGCACTTGCTAACGCAGTGTGTCAGCGCTTTAACTTTCACAACGCGCGCGGTCAACCTCAAACAGGCGGCTGCGTCAAAGGGCTGCGTGAGTTGGAGCGTGCAGGTCATTTTGCCCTTCCCGCATCAAACGCCTCAACTGTCATAAAAAGTCCACGGCGCCTTGATTGTGCTGTACCCGATCCGCTTGATGTGCCAGCACAAGCGGGTGATGTCCGTGGTTTAGCCTTAATCAAGGTCGATAGTGTCGATCAGATGCGCATCTGGAATGAGCTGATGATCCGCGAGCATCCGCAAGGCGCAGGTCCCTTGGTGGGCTGTCAACTGCGCTACCTGATCACGTCCGAACACGGCTGGCTGGGTGGCTTTGCTTTCAGTGCAGCGGCATTGCGGCTTCGTGACCGCGATCAATGGATCGGCTGGGACACAGACACACTCGGCCAACACCTGCACCGGATTTTGGGCATGAGCCGCTTTCTGCTGCGTACCAGCATGCACTGCCACAACCTGGCTTCCCTGGTCCTTGGAATGGTATTACGCAGGGTCGGTATTGATTTCCATACACAGTATGGTTATTCGCCTTGGCTGGTGGAGAGTTTTGTCGATACGGAACATTTTTTGGGTACCTGTTACAAGGCCGCCAACTGGACGGCCATTGGGCAGACCCAGGGCCGGGGGCGCCAGGACCGCGAGCGTAAAGGCGCGAAGTCAATCAAAACCATTTACATCTACGCGATTGAATCTGCTTGGCGCGTCAAGATGGGAGTGGCCGAACCCGTGGGTTTGCAGCCACTGGAAGTGGCCGAAGGGCTAGACGCCGACCAATGGTCAGCACATGAATTCGGCGGAGCAAATCTGGGTGACAGCCGGCTCAATGAGCGTCTTGTGACCAGCGCCCAAGCCTTGGGGGCCATGCCAGGGCGCACCTTGAGCGGAGCGGTCAAAGGCGACTGGCCAGCAGTCAAGGGCTACTACCGCATGATCGACAAGCCCGACGATTCGGCGCTTACTGCGCAGGCCATTCTGGCGCCACACCGCATGCGTACCATCCAACGCATGATGGGGCAATCAACCGTGTTGTGCATTCAGGACGGCACCGACTTGAACTACACCCCACTCGATCAGTGCCAGGGTTTGGGGGTGCTGTATAAAAACCAGACAGGCGCTAAAACCCGTGGGTTGCACCTGCATTCAACCTTTGCGGTGAGTGCCGAGGGTTTGCCGCTGGGGGTGTTGGGGGCGCAATTCTCGGCGCCAGAGCCTAAATCAGAGCCCGACACTCGCCCTGCTGCGAGCATCCCAATTGACGAGAAGAAGACCTTTGCCTGGATTAAGGGGCTGCGCGAATGTGTTGAAGTATCCGGGCAAATCCCCGATACGCATCAAGTATGCGTGATGGATCGCGAGGCTGATTTCTTTGAACTTTTTGATGAGCAACGCAAAACCGGCAAGGTTGATTTGTTGGTGCGTTCCAAGCATGACCGCACCCTTGACGATGAGGGGCATCATCTCTTTGAATCCGTCAGGAGCAGCCCGGTTTGTGCCGAGATGGAAATCAGTGTGCCCCGTCAAAGCGCCCGTACCAAGAAGAGCAAACAACAAGCCAAGGCCGGACATGTGCAGCGCAAGGCTCGGGTGGCCTTGCGCTATCTCGACATTGAGCTCCGCCCGTGTGCGTACCAAAAAGACAAAGAACCGATCAAGTTGCGCGTAGTGCATGTACAGGAGATCACTAAACCCGAAGAGGATGAGCCTGTGGAGTGGTTTTTATTGACCACTTGCGACGTGTCGAGTCCGGAGCAGGCACAGCAAATCCTGCGTTGGTACTGTCTACGTTGGCGTATTGAGGATTGGCATCGTGTGCTCAAGAGCGGCTGCAACATTGAGAAACTCCAACACAAGACCGCTGAGCGGCTTAAACGAACTATTGCCATCAATTTAGTCATTGCCTGGCGCATTATGCTGCTGACGTTATTGGGCCGGCAGTGCCCGGAATTGGCAGCCGAGGTCTTGTTCTCGGATATTGAGATAAAGGTTCTCAGGACGAATTTAAAAAAAAACTGACCGAAGCACTCTTGCTGGGTGAAGCCGTGCGTGCTGTAGCGCGCCTGGGAGGCTACCTCGGTCGAGCCAATGATCCTCCGCCTGGTCATCAACTTATGTGGCAAGGCTATGCCCATCTGCAAATCCTGTGCAATGGGTTTGTCCTTGGATTGGATAGCTCAGGGTGAGAATAGTTATGGGTAAAGG
>PFJY01000060.1 GCA_002784065.1 Hydrogenophilales bacterium CG_4_10_14_3_um_filter_58_23
CGGCGACCCTGGGCACATCGAACAGAAAGGTAACGCCATGGGTGCTGAGCTGGCGGATATTTTCTGCCGAGAACGGCGCTGGATCCAGATTGGCCAGCGAGAATAAATCCGCACCCTCGTCGTTAAAAAAATGGAACGCACCATCCGGCTGCAATTTCATTCCAGCCGCTTCAGCCATGGCCCGTACTTTGGTGGCGGCGAAGGCCTCGCCGTTCTGCGTGATGATATTGACGCCGATCAGCACATCGGCATCGGCGCCAAGCCGGTCGAGCGCCACGGCGCGCGCCAGGGCAGGCTGCCGGTCGGGAAATTCGGCGACCGCCACCAGCTCGTCGGCTACCGCCTGAACCTGGCTGCTGAAAACGCCCAGTTCCCGCTCTGAAACCGGGCCGGCGCGATCCGCCAATTGCAGTGTAGCCGCAAGATTTTGATATTCTGAAGCGCCATCCTGACCGACCTCCCCCCAACTGCCGGTAAAGGGATTCATGCCGAGCCAACAAGTTCTCTTACCCGCGAAACCGCCCTGGCGCTGCAAGGTTTCGGCAAGCGCCGACGCGCTTACCAATTCGCTCGGATGAAGCTGAACCCGGTAATTAATGGTTTCATCCGGCAATACAACCGGCATCACTTCATGCTGAGCGACGAAAGGCGGCTTCACCCCCTCTTCCGGCTGCGATTCAACCACAGAAATAGGCTCGATTTCCTCAATGATTTCTTCCGGTGCCGCCAGTTTCTCCGCCGGCTCCACTGGCATTTCCTCCGGCGGCGCCGAAACAATCGGCTCGATCCGCGACTCTTTGCGAAAATCAGCAATTTCGTGCGCATCCGGAAGGGTGTCGGGAAACGTGTCAGAGCCGCTATCAAGCAGCGCATCCTCCTGTCTGGCGGGGAAAGCCTTCTCGGCAATGCGCCGATACTTCCGTTCCTGGAAACGGTTAAAACCATACACGCCGACAACGATCAAGAGACCGATCGCCAGCAAACTGATTTGCAATTCATTCATGGCATTGTTCCGCTAGATTTTTTGTGACTGTTCAACCCGCGTAGGGCGTAACCCGCGTAGGGCGGAAAAGCGTAGCGCCTTCCGCCGCATGGGATGCCCGCACACCGTTTCGGTGAATTAAACTTGCGGCGGATAACGCTACGCTTTTCCGCCCTACATCGGAAAAAGCGGCGCTGCTTTCTCCAAGACAAATTATAACTCAAGCCAGCGCTTCATCCTTCATCCGCATCGCCTCTTCGATGTCCACCGCCACCACGCGCGACACACCCATTTCCTGCATGGTGACGCCGATCAGTTGCTCCGCCATTTCCATGGCGATCTTGTTATGGCTGATGTAAACGAACTGGGTCTGCAGCGACATTTTTTTTACCAGCTCGCAGAAGCGTTCGGTGTTGGAATCGTCGAGCGGCGCATCCACCTCGTCGAGCAGGCAGAACGGAGCCGGATTGAGCTGGAACAGGGAAAAAGTCAGCGCCAGCGCGGTCAGCGCCTTCTCCCCGCCGGACAGCAGATGGATCGAGCTGTTTTTCTTGCCCGGCGGCTGGGCGATGATCTGGATCCCGGCATCGAGGATTTCCTCGCCGGTCAGTACCAGGCGCGCCTGCCCGCCACCGAATAATGATGGAAAAAGTTCGCCGAAATGATGGTTCGCCGCATCGAAGGTGCTTTGCAGGCGCTCCCGCGTTTCCCGGTCGATGCGGCGGATCGCCTGTTCCAGCGTGGCGATGGCCTCGTTCAGATCGTTGGCCTGGGATTCGAGATAGCCGCTCCGCTCGCGGCTGCCTTGCAGCTCTTCCAGCGCGGCCAGGTTGACCGCGCCGAGCGCTTCGATTTCCGCCGCAAGCCTGACGATCTCGCCCTGTAGGGCATTCGGTCTGAGGTTTTTCTCCATCCGCTGCACCAGCTCCTCCTCGTCGGCGCCGGATTCCCTGAGCTGGCCCTCGTACTGTTCCTGGCCGAGACGCGCTTCCTGTTCCTTGAGGCGGACTTCGCCGATCTGGTCGCGTAGGGGTGGCAATTTCTGCTCGCTGCTCATGCGCTGCTGCTCCAGCTCGCGCAGGCTGTTCGCTGCCTCGGCCAAGGCATCGCGCGCCATCGCCAAAGCCTTCTCCTTCTCTTGCTGCTGGGATAATGCCTGCTGTAGCGCCTGATTCAACGGTTCCTCGCTGAACCCCTGCTGCTCGGCAAGCAAGTTTTCAAGCTGGGTGAGCGCTTCCTGGGCCTGTTCGGCGAGCTGGGCGCTGGAAATTTCCAGCTCACCAATCTTGTTCTGACAGTTTTTCTCGACGAATACCGCCTCCTGCGCGGCGCGCTCCGTCTGCCGGAGCGCTTCGCGTTGCCGGTTGAGATTTTGCTCGACACCGGAACGCTCCTCGCGGGTGTCATCCAGCTGTTCGCGCAGCGCCTCAATCTGGTTCTGACCCTGTTCCAAGTGGGTTTCCGCCGCAAAGAGTTGCTCGCTTTCCGACTCCAACAGTTCGGCGATTTCGGCCTGCTCCGCAGCAATCCCTGTTTGACGCTGCTCGGCCTGCTGCCTGACCTGCACCAGCCGCTGCACTTCGAGTTGCAGGCGGTGCTGCTTCTGCTGAGATTCGCCGGTAGCGCCGCGCAGCCGGGCAATGTCTTTTTGCTGTTGCACCAGAGCGGATTCAGCCTGGACCATCACGGATCGCCTCTGCGCCAGCGCCGTCTGTTTCACTCCGAGATCGGCCTGCAACTGCCCGATTTCGCGCTGGCGGGCCAACACCCCATACAGCTCGCTTTGCGGCGCATGAAAACGAATGCTGTTGCGGGTAAAAACATGGCCCGCACGCGACACCCGCATCGCCCCGTGCGGCAGCTCTTTACGCTGAGCGAAATCCTCGGCAGCGTTCTCGGTTACGTAGATGTTGGCCAGCCAGTCGTCCAGGAATTCTGGGGGGGCGCCATCTGCCCAGGAAACATAGCGGGACAGGGGTACCATCCCTTGGGGTAGGGCGTCAATAAGCGAAGCGCATTGCGCCGTATGTTGCTCGACATGGTGCAATGCGCGAAGCTTTTGACACCCTACATGAACTTCAAAAGCAGTGACCGCCGCTGGCGGCGCATCTTCCAGCCACCCCTGCGCCTGCTCGATGCTTTCCAGCTCAATACTATTCAGGCGCTCGCCCAGCACGCTTTCCAGCGCATCCTCCCAGCCTGTGGCTATGCACAGGCTGTTCCATAGCCGTGGCAAGCTTTCCAGCTGGTACTTTGCCAGCCACGCTTGCAACTTCTGGTTATGGTCGAGGCGGCTTTGCAAGTGTTTCAAGGCGTTCAACCGGGCTTCCAGCTCGGTGGCCAGACGCTGCTCCGCTTGTAACCCGTCCCTGGCCTCGATCGCACCCTTTTCCAGTTCGGGCAACGCCGCCAGCAGCCGTGCCAATTCAACCTGAACCGTTTCAAACTGGCCTGCCACATCGACAAGCTCGACCTCTTTCTGCGACAGAGCCGCAACATCGAAGTGCGGCAAACTGCCGGCCTCCTGCTGCAAACGCTGACGCCTCGATTCCAGTTGCTGTCTGTTCCTTTGCGCATGGGCGCGATGGGTTTCCTCGATCTGTTTCGCCTGCTCGGCTTGGGCAAGGCTTCTTTGCAGCTCGCTATAGCGCCGCTGGCAATCGCGGAAGCTCTCCTCGGCCAGCGGCATATTGCGGCCCTCCCGCTCCAGTTGTTCCTGGCACTGTTCCACTCGCTCGCCCGCCAGCGCAAATTCTCCGCGCCAGTGTTCCAGGGATACGAGCGCCTCGTCGCGCTGCCTTGCCAAGCGCTCGGCCTGTTCGCGCAGGGTGGTGGACTGCGTGGCCAGGCGCTGTTGGCTTTCGCGCTGGTGTTGCAAGTTCTGCTCCAGCCCGGAAACCTCGGCATTGGCGGCGTAAAGACCGCCCTGCGCCTCATGCAGCGCATCGCTGGCCGCGTAATGGGCTTCCCGCGACCGTTCCAATTGGCTCTCGGCCTGGCGCAAGCGCGCGTTTTCCGCTTCCAGCTCGTTGGAGAGGCGGGCCACTTCGCGCTGCCAGCGCTCGCACTGCGCGGCGGCCTCGCGCTTTTTGAGCAAGGCCAGCAGGTTGTGCGACAGCTTCAATTGGGCCTGCAAGGCCAGATATTGCTGCGCCACATCGGCCTGCGTCTCCAGCTTGCCAATCTGCTTGCCCAACTCCTGACGCACATCCTCGACGCGCAGCAGGTTCTCGCGGGTATCTTTCATGCGCAGCTCGGTTTCGCGACGACGTTCCTTGTATTTGGAAATTCCCGCCGCCTCTTCCAGGAAAACGCGCAACTCCTCGGGTCGCGCCTCGATGATGCGCGAGATCATGCCCTGCTCGATGATGGCATAGGCGCGCACTCCCAACCCGGTGCCCAGGAAAATATCGGTGATATCGCGGCGACGGACTTGCAGGTTGTTGATATGGTAGGAGGACTCGCCGTTGCGGCTGAGTACCCTTTTGACGGCGATTTCAGCGTACTGCGACCATTGCCCGGCAGCCTTGCCCAGGCTGTTGTCGAAGATCAGCTCGACGCTGGCTCGACTCACCGCCTTGCGCGTGGCAGAGCCGCTAAAAATCACGTCCTGCATGGATTCGCCGCGCAGTTCCCGCGCCCGCGATTCGCCCAGCACCCAGCGCACCGCGTCGATCACATTGGACTTGCCGCAACCGTTCGGACCGACAACACCAACCCGCTGCCCGGGAACGGGAATCGTGGTCGGATCAACGAAGGACTTGAAGCCGGCGAGTTTGATGTGGGTGAGGCGCAACGGATCAGATTCCGGAACTGGCGGGTAAATCGATTTTCCCTGCCGCAACGATCATGACCTTATCAAAGCTATACAGATTCTGGACATGATTGTTTTTTGCGACGGCCAAATGCAAAGCATCGCCGGAGCGCAAGCTGCGATCCCAATGTCGCAAATACTCGGAGGCCAGCGCGAAATCCCTCTCCTGAACCGGCAGGACAAGAAAATACGCAGTGATGATTTCTTCAAAACGCCCCTGCGCGGCAATGGCCTCCACTGGGGAGATCAATCCCATTCTGTACTTCATTCCTACCGCGCTGGAAAATTCGGTTTTCGTCCACTGGCTAATGGTTAAACCGCTCTCGAACTTGTGCAAGAATTTCTCTACTTGAAGTGAAGTTGCCTCAGGCAAAAAATAAGGCACGATAAAACTGGTATCGAAATAGAACATTAATACCCTTCGTCGCGCATCTGCCGGATTAAATCAGCGCTGGAAATAGGCGATTCCGACATGGTGGCTCGAAACGCGGCCAAGGAAGGCAAGGGAAGTGGCTTTAGTGGCTTTCTCTCCGAAATCAAACGAACTATCGGCTGACCGCGCCGGGTAATCACGATCTCCTCCCCCGCTTCGACCTGATTCAGCAGCTCGCTCAAATGGGCCTTTGCCTCGGCAACGCTGACAGTATTCATAAGACAATCCTCATGGTCATTGATATAGTCATCATAGCATCGACCGACTCCAAATACCACTCATCAGGCTATAATTGCCGGCATCTCACTTAGGGAAATACACCCATGTCCAGCCAACCCAGCAAGACCCTGGAAACCTTCGATAATCCGAACCCGGAACGCGATTACCATATCCACATGGAAATCCCGGAGTTTACCTGTTTGTGCCCGAAAACTGGTCAGCCCGACTTCGCCACGCTGTATCTCGACTACATCGCGGATCGGCAGTGTGTCGAACTGAAGAGCCTGAAGATGTATGTCTGGTCGTTCCGCAACGAGGGCGCATTTCATGAAGCCGTCACCAACCGCATCCTGAACGACCTGGTGGCCGCGACACAGCCGCGCTTCATGCGCCTGACGGCGAAATTCACCGTGCGCGGCGGCATCTTCACCAATGTCGTGGCCGAGCACCGCAAGCCAGGCTGGGAACCACAGCTGCGCGTCGATTTAAAGGAATTCGAGGCGAATTCCAACACTCGCGGGTGAGAAGTGAAGGGTTGTAGGGCCGAATTCATTCGGCCATGTGCGAATGAATTCGCACCCACATCGGTCGCCCACATCGGTCGATTGAAGCCGCTGGGGAAAATTTGCTATGCTATGAATAATCATAAGCGGAGAACAGCGGCCAATATGGACAGACTAGACAGGGTTTTCTCTAAGGAAGGCGTTTCCTATTTTACCCTTATCCCCCTGAGCTGGCGCCCAGAGGCTGAACCTTCGGCTGACGATATCGCCGTCTGGATGCATGGTGACGTCACGCTGCTTAGGGCATTGGCCACGATCGAGTCAATGCAACCGGAGCGGGATGGTGACATGGGGCCCGGCGTAGGCAAGGTTCTGGAGCGCCTCGAATTCAAAATCGACCTGACGCTCAGCCTGGTTGCCAAGCTGCTGACGCAGAATGCAACCATGCCCGCAACCTGCCCCGCCTTTGTCAGCACCGAGGGCATGGAATGGATCAGCCAGGAAGCGGCTACGGAGGGCGATGATATCGTTATTTCCGCCTACATCAGCCCGAAACTGCCACAACCGCTGGTTCTACCAGCGAAAATCAAAGCCGTACAACAAGAGCCGGGCGGAACAAGGGTCTACGCCACTTTCACCCATCTCGGCGAAGAAGCCCATGACTGGCTCTCCCGCACCGTTTTCCGCTACCACCGCCGCGCGATCAAGCCGCAGCACCATAACTAGCCGCCCCCTCCAGCTTGCCGGAAAACAGGCTGGCGGCGACGATCATCGCGCCGCCCAGCCATTCCTGGGCCGTCATCACTTCGCCGGCGAGGAGGTAGCTCGCTACCGCCGCCACCACCAGCTCGAACAGGAAGATCACGATCGCCTGATTGGCAGGCGCCCGCGCCAAGCCGTATTGCACGGTCAGGGTCACGGTAAAAATCAGGATGCTGACCAACAGCAGCCACACCCATCCAGAAACAGGCAAAACCGGCAAAGCCGCCAGCGTGGCGGGCTGGTAGATCAGCGCCAGCAACGACAGCACACTGACGCCGACCCATACGCTGATCGATTTCAGCCAGATATCGGATGCCTCGGCTCGGCGCGACAGCACGTTGGTCGCGGCGAACGTCAGCCCGGCGGAAAGCGCCAACCATTCCGCCGTATTCTGCGGCAGAGGCAGCCCCAAACTCGGCCGCCACAGCATCACCACGGCGCCCGTGAAGGAGAGCGCCATCACCAGGTAGCCATGAAAATGGAGACGCTCATGCAGGAGCAGGCGCGCCAGCAGCACCGTCCATAGCGGCGAGAGGTAAAACAGCAACAACACCCGCATCACCTCGCCGTCGATCACCGCCAGCACGTAGGCGAGGTTGGTCCAGCCCGCCACCAGCCCGATCAGCAGCAGAATCGGGGGGAAATGCCGCAGTCGCAAACGTTCGGAATACAGGGTGAAGCCCAGCAGCAGCGGGATCAGATAGGTAGCGAAGCTGGAAAGCGCGCCGGAAACGCCCATCTGTTCGAGCAGTCGGTAGGGATACCAGATCAAACCCCAGATGATCGCACCCGAAAGCAGGCCGGAAACGGCCAGAAGTTTTTCTTTGGATGGCACGCGATGAACCTTTTAAAATAGCTTTCAGCTTTCAGCGGTCAGCTTGAAGCAAAACCCAGCGGGTTGGCTGACAGCTGATGGCTGACCGCTTCTTTGGTTTATAATGTTGCACATCTAGAAATGTCACCGTACAGAAAACCGTGAACCCCAACCTCGACCTGCTCCACCCCTACCCGTTTCAGAAGCTGCGCGACCTGTTCCGCAGCGTGACGCCGAACCCGGATTACAGCCCTATCAATCTTTCCATCGGCGAACCGAAGCACGCCACGCCCGACTTCATCCGCCGTGCGCTGGCGGAAAATCTGGACGGGCTGGCCAATTATCCCACAACCCAGGGCAGCGATGCGCTGCGTCAAGCTATCGGCGCCTGGATCGAGCGCCGCTACGGCATTCCGCCGCTCGACCCGAATACCCAGATCCTGCCGGTGAACGGTAGCCGCGAGGCGCTGTTCGCCTTCGCCCAGGCGGTGATCGACACCAGCAAGCCGGACCCGGTCATCATCTGCCCCAACCCGTTTTACCAGATTTACGAGGGCGCGGCGCTGCTGGCCGGGGCGACGCCGTATTTCCTCAACACCACGCCGGAAAACGGCTACGCCATGGATTTTTCCAGCGTCCCGGAGGAAATCTGGCGGCGCACCCAACTGGTCTATGCCTGTTCGCCCGGCAACCCCACCGGCAAGGTAATGAATCTCGATGAATGGTCTCGCCTGTTCGACCTGTCCGACAAATACGGATTCACCATCGCCTCTGACGAATGCTATTCGGAGCTGTATCCCAATGAGCATGTACCCCCGCTCGGCGCGCTGCAAGTTGCGCACCAACTGGGCGGCGAGGATTACGGACGGCTGGTGGTATTCAACAGCCTGTCCAAGCGCTCCAACGTGCCCGGCATGAGATCCGGTTTCGTCGCCGGCTGCGAGTCGATCCTGGAAAAATTCCTGCTCTACCGCACCTACCACGGCTGCGCCATGAACCCTGCGGTGCAGGCGGCGAGCGCGGCGGCCTGGAACGACGAAGCCCATGTTGAGGAAAATCGGCGCCTTTACCGGGAGAAATTCGCCGCCATCACCCCGTTGCTGCAACAGGAGCTCAAGGTCGAGGAGCCCGACGCCTCGTTCTACCTGTGGGCGCAGACGCCGATATCCGATACCGAATTCGCGAGAACACTGTACCGTGATTATAATGTCACGCTTTTGCCCGGCAGTTTTCTCGCGCGCGAGGCACACGGGCTCAACCCCGGCACGAATTTCGTCCGCATCGCCCTGGTCGCGCCATTAGCGCAGTGTATAGATGCAGCGGAGAGAATTGTTAAGTTTGCCTGATTAGTTACATTCCTCAGCTAGGCGCAACCGGCCAGCTTTTGAAACGAAATCTAGTCAAAAATGATGGCTTACCCATCTTGTTCGGCCCTTTTTTGGGGTCGAAATACCCAATTGATGGGCTGGCTGAGGAATGTAACTAATCAGGTAAGTTTGTAAAAAACCTTTAGCCACAGAGTTCACAGAGATAACCCTTGCGTAACTCTTTGTGACCTCTGTGTTCTCCGTGGCAAGAATCTGAATTTTCTTAGGAAACCATCATGAACGAACTTCAATCCATCATCGAGCTAGCCTTTGAACGCCGCGCCGACATCACCCCGCGCAACGTCGATTCCAAACTCAAGGACAGCATCGAACAGGTGATCGACATGCTGGACAAAGGCCAACTGCGCGTAGCGGAAAAGATTAACGGCGACTGGGTCACCCACCAGTGGCTGAAAAAGGCGGTGCTGCTGTCGTTCCGCATGGAAGACAACTTCTTCATCAAGGGCGGCTTCACCAATTATTTCGACAAGGTGCCGTCCAAGTTCGCCGATTACAACTCCAGGGATTTCCGCGACGGCGGCTTCCGCGTAGTGCCGCCCGCCGCTGCGCGACGGGGCTCGTTCATCGGTAAAAACGTGGTGCTGATGCCCTCCTACATCAACATCGGCGCCTATGTCGATGAAGGCGCCATGATCGACACCTGGGCCACCGTCGGCTCCTGCGCCCAGATCGGCAAAAATGTCCACCTCTCCGGCGGCGTCGGTATCGGCGGCGTGCTCGAACCAGTTCAGGCCAACCCCACCATCATTGGCGACAACTGCTTCATCGGCGCCCGCTCCGAAGTGGTAGAAGGCGTCATCGTGGAAGACAACGCGGTCATCTCTATGGGCGTCTACATCGGCCAGTCCACCAAGATCTATGACCGTGAAACCGGCGAAGTCACCTACGGCCGCATCCCCGCCGGCTCGGTAGTGGTGTCCGGCAACCTGCCCTCCAAGGACGGCAGCTACAGCCTGTACTGCGCCGTGATCGTGAAGAAGGTCGATGAAAAGACCCGCTCCAAGGTTGGGATTAATGAGCTTTTGCGCGGGATTTAATCGGCGAGGATATCCCAAACCCGCGCCATTGAAACCCCGGCCTTCAGGCCGGGGTAGGTGCTTCTATCGGCCTGAAGGCCGAGGTTTTGAACCAGCAAGGTGTTTGGATAATCTTAAAAAAACGTAAACTATCCATGTGAAAATTGTAACGTCCTGCAGGAAAAATCTATTGTTTTAGGCGTGGGACAATCCAGATTAAATTCTTCAGCATACTCAGGAATCCTCGCCGACGATAGGCTCGTCACTCAGAACTTCCAATACCGGCACGCCCGATTCATCCAGTTGCACATGCTCGATCTGGGCGAAACGGCGACTGATTTTCTGGCTGGTGACATGCACTTCCTCGGCATCCTCATGCGCCAGGCGGATATGATCCGCGAGCTTTTTCATGCGCGTGTCGAAGCGGGAAAACTCCTTGCCCAGCTTGCTCAGCGCATCCTTGATGATATGCACCTGCTTGCGGGTTTCCACGTCCTTGATTACGGCCCGCGCGGTGTTCAGAATCGCCATCATAGTGGTCGGCGAAACAATCCACACCCGCTTCTGCATCGCGTAATCCACCACGTCATCCTGATGGTGGCCGTGAATCTCCGCGAATACCGCCTCGGCCGGAACGAACATCACCGCGCCATCGCTGGTTTCATCGGGAATAATGTACTTCTCGCTGATCGCGTCCACATGCTTTTTTACATCCGATTTGAACTGCTTCAGAGCCTGGGCACGGTCGCCCTCGGACAGCTCGGCAGCGAACATGCGGTGATAGTTTTCCAGCGGGAACTTCGAGTCCACTGCCACATTGCCGGTCGGCTCAGGCAGCATCAACAGGCAGTCCACACGGTTGCCGTTGCTCAGGGTTTGCTGGAAGGCGTAGGCCGAAGGCGGCAGAATGTTGCGCACCAGCGCCTCCAGCTGAACCTCGCCGAAAGCGCCACGCGAACGCTTGTCGCCCAGCAGCTCCTGCAGACTCACCATGTTGGTGGTAAGGCCGTCGATCTTCTTCTGCGCCTCGTCGATGGTCGCCAGCCGCGCCATCACGTTGGCGAAGGTCTCGTTGGTTTTCTTGAAACCCTCGTCCAGCCGTTCAGTCACCTTGCCGCTGATCTGCTCGAGGCGGCCATCCACCGACTTGGTCAGGGATTCAATGGCGGTAGTCAGCTGTTGGGTGGTGTTGCGCAGGGTGGACTGAATCAGTTCCTGGTTGGCGCGCACCTGCTCTGCAGACTGCGCCAGCATCGCCTCGCGGGTCTGGGCAAGGCTGGCGCTCTGAGACAGCTGCAATTTTTCTAGCGCATCGCGGGTGAACTGAAGTTCCTGAGTGACGGCGCTACGCAGGCGTTCGGCGTTTTCCGCAGCGGATGAATTCAGGCGATCACCCTGCCTGGCCAACCCCTCATGCAGATCGGACAGCATGGCGCGGTGCTTCTCTTCCATGATTTGCGCCAATCGCTCCGGCAGTCCATTCTGCCGCCGGGCCAGCCCGCTGAATCCGAACCCCAGCCACAAGGCGGCGGCCAGGATAAACAACAGCAAAATGCCGATCAGGATTTCAGGCATGGTTTCCCTCTAAATAAATGAAGTAGGGTGGTCACAAAGACGTGCCCACCCGGCTCATTGCTTATTCAGCCAACATTTTTACAGAGATAACTTCAAGAACGTCACTGGACTGAATTCCACCATCGTTGGTCACGAAGAACTTGCAGCCCGCCTGAATGGCAGTGGCGTAATGCAGTGCATCGATAAATTTCAAGCCACGCCTGGATCTCAACTGTGCAGCCAGGTCAAAGGTTTCAGCATCATGTGGCTGGATAGACAAAAAATCTTCCATTCTGAAAAACGCCTTAAAACTCGCTGCCAGTGCCAGATTGCCGGTTTGGTAAGGCTTCACTAATGTCTCGGCAATCGCGGCATCCCCGGTGTAGCCGATGATTAACCCTGATTCAATGGCTTCAATGATGGGTGCGACCACCGGGAAATAGTCCGGATTGCGGTCCAGGAAGTACACAAAAACATTAGTGTCCAAGTAGACGCGGTGCCCAGCCATGCGGGCGATTGCATCATCTATCTTTCCCATGAGTTACGATCGCTATTCAGGTCAGCTTCAATTTCGGCGGTTGTTTGACCCCAAAGGCCACGGGCGATGCCCGCGTAGGCCATCACCGATTCTTTGCGCTCCTTGCGGTTTACGGGTACCAAGGTAACAATACCGTTTGCGTAAGCCACCTCAAGCATGTCGTTGGGCTTGATGTGCGCTGCTTCAGCAATGCGGGTGGGGATCGTGATCTGGTGTTTGAGTCTTACGCGCACTTGTGGCATGGCTGGCTCCAGTTTTAGTTGGAAAGTAAGATTTAATCTTATCATTCCTACTATTCGGGCGCAAGGCTGTTCGCCAACACACGTCGGAAGCGATTACAAAAGGCTATGTCACTGTTAATTGTTGAACCCCACTCATACCCAGCGCGGCAAACAAAACGGCGCGAGGAGACA
>PFJY01000098.1 GCA_002784065.1 Hydrogenophilales bacterium CG_4_10_14_3_um_filter_58_23
CATAAAAGCATGAGGGTGACAGAGGTGGGATGCGGTTTGTAGGTGGGACGGTTGGACGCTTACGTTGTTAGTGCAATTTTGGTACATTCAATAGATGGCCTGAAAGATGCGATGGTTGCACTGGCTGGATCACAGGCTAAATCCCTTGCGCCAGCAAACGAGCCAAGATTGCCTTTTATCGAACGCGACAAGGAAATTGATTTTTTCGCTGCTAAGTGGCGCCTTCTCAAGCCCTTTCCGCTTGGCTCTTTTCGCAAATCGTGTTGGCGTCTGATCCGAAGGATCACCCTGTGGGGCTTTCAAGCATATCGATAGGGACACCTTGCGACTGCCTGGAAACATCGATGGTTATTGGTGTTGTGCCGGGTCGGTTGCCGATAACAACACGATTTGCGAAAAGAGCCTTCCGCTTTATGCCAAAGAGGGTGGCGGGGCAGTCATGAAAACTCTGCCAAAAGGCTTGAATGTCGATGGGTTGTCACTTGCGGTGCATACGCTTTCCTATGCAATAGCTGAACTCAAGAAGCCCCTTACTCGCCAGTTCTCTGGCGATAACTTTAATCAGGCTACGCAGCAACGTGAACTTTTCACTATCCCTTTGCAGCGTGGAGACAAAATTGCGTACATAAGTTATTTCGGAGAAGGGGAATGCAGGGTCTGGGTGAAAGGCCGCACCTACATCTCAGGCTGTTTTGACGGTGGCGTTGACGATGACGATGAGCTCGTACGAAACGCTCATTACAGCGGCGACACAAATACAACGCACTGGGCATCGGTGAGAACGCCCGATGGCTCGAAAGGCTGGCTCTGGATTAAGGATGCCGACTTTAAGAGCATCCAGGGCATAAGCAAACATGGCGAGTCTGTCGGCGAATAACAGGACGCTTAAGACCGGATGGCGCGCTTTGGAATGCAAGCGCATGCTGATGTGCAGTTCAGACTTAAAGCTAGTCAAGTCGCTGAGGAAGCGGATTGACTCAAAATAATCGTTACCGCTTTTTTTAGCGTTTGTGACGGGGTGTGCCACTGATGGGATGGTGCTCTACCATTTCGAGTATGGGTTTCTCGTGGAGGAATTATGACATCACAAGATATTTTCAATTGGTTATTCGTACTGTCTCCGCTTATTGTGGGCAGCACCATCTTCTTTTTGAAGTATGAACTCGCCGTGGCAAAGATTGACCGGCTGGATGCCTGGTTGATTGAGAAATACGAGGCCACGCGCGTGAAGGATGGGGCGTTCAACGTATATGTCATACAGCCACTCTTATGGATGTTGACACGGGTAATGACCAAAACCGAGTCCATGCCCGATGCTTTTTTGCGCAGCGGGATTCGCGTTACGGCATACGCATATATCACGGCATTGGTTATATATATGTTAATTTTTGCTGTTGCCTTGGTTTTGACAGTGGTTTTTCTAATGGTTCTTTTCTGGCTTATTGCGGAGTTTTCCGAGCAGAATGGAGCGCAAAGTAGTAGCTCAGAAATAGTAACTTCTCGCGAACGTGAGAGCTTATTTGGCGATAAATATACCGAGCATCTGAATGGCCAAGGCGAGGTTATTGGAGAATCTCGCGAACGTGAGAGCTTGTTTGGCGGTAAATATACCGAGCATCAGAATGGCCGAGGCGAGGTTATTGGAGAATCTCACGAACGTGAGAGCTTCTTTGGCGGTAAATATACTGAGCATCAGAATGACCAAGGCGAGGTTGTCGGAGAATCCCGTAAACAAGAAGGATTATTCGGTGACCAATATACCGAAACAAAGAGTAAATAAAACTGATGGCATTGCGTTAGCCGCATAGGATAGTGCCGCTACAGGGCATCAGGGCCGCACGGGCGGCAATCTAAGCTACGCTCTGATCTTGTACTGTGAAACCGTTAGGACTTATGTCGGAAGCTATGATTGCTCTAATTCGCCTCTACCAGCGTATTGCTCCTATGCGACTGAGGCGTTGTTGTCGTTATGACCCATCATGCTCGAACTATATGATTCTTGCTGTTCAGAAGCATGGTGTCTTAGTGGGTGTTTCAAAAGGGGTGCATCGTTTGTTCCATTGTCATCCACCATTTGGTGGCACTGACTATCCGTAATCACTTGAAGGGGAAAAATAATGAGCTACAAGTATCGTGTTATGCCATTCATTGGAAAAATAAAAAGCAATCAATCCGCTGTTGAGGTAAGCAATCAACTTGAGGCACTAATTAATGAGGGGGCTCGCGAAGGCTGGGAGTTTCATCAAGTCAACAATGTGAACATTGAAGTCCAGCCAGGGTGTCTGGCTGGCTTGTTTGGCGCTAAAGCTGAATACATTCGATTTGATATGCTTGTTTTTAAACAACCAACCTAATGGTCACTGCATCTGGCGCCATCCCTGATGATGAATGAAACTACGGGATGGAAGGTGGCGGGAAGAGGTCGTGCAATTTTTTGGAACCTTGACTCCGCACGTTATTGCGGCCCGAGCGACCAACTCGAAGCCCAAATTGTTGCCATTGAGCACCCGCAATAAAAAGTCCGCTTTCCATCACCAGCGCGCAGGCAATTTGGCAGCTCAACAACGTATTTGCGCACTGCAGTTGCTTCATTTGCATTGCAGTTACGACAGCACCCAATGCAACCTCATGGGGTCGGGGGTGTATGGCTCACCAACAGCGATCTTTCACAGTAAAGGCAGGCTACCATTGTACGGATATGCCAGTATAGGTAACATGTGTCATAACTAACTCAATACTCAAAGAATTTCATAATACACAATAAAAACAATATGTAGCCTGACGGACTGTGCATTTATTACTGCTCTTCGCCTAAACAAACATGAGAGTTCCCCCGGTCGGGGGATACTTACTCTGGCTACAGCTGGCTTAATTTGATGATATTGGTCAACCGTCAAGAACACGCTTGGCGAGATGACATGCAGGGCCTGATAGGCATTATCTATATCAGGAAGAGATAGTTTTTTGCTACTGTAAAGGGAGAAATCAGCTTGTGGCAATTCAATAACACGTCGTGGGAGCAGGACGACGATGCGCAGACTTTTAGGCTTAAGCACCTGTATGGCAAAGACTGTACAGTAGAGTCTGCCGCCCCGCTGGGTATCCTGATTGGGGCCAAAAGGCACAAGACGGCAAAAGCGGATTTGATTTGTTCAAAGGGTGCGTTCCCCGCTGAATTCAGTTGCTGCCCATATTGCGGAGGTGAGCTTTCCGCGCCTGAAAATCGCCCGTCGGCGCCATGGTTTCCGCCTTACGGCAGTGGTTCCGGCCTGAAGATTCTACCCGGTGAGCTTAAACCTGCCTCAATGGTGGAATCCAAAGGCCAACCGCTGGTGATTCCCTCCATGAATGGGCGTTTCTCATTCTGTTCCGCATTCCTTGGGGCAAAACAAAGGTTGCTGATCGCACTGCAACGTGACATTGGAAAAATCAGCGTTTATCAGTCCGATGCAACCGGAAAATGGCGTGATCTTGACGGCAAGGCAGGTGAGGATGGCTTGCCTGAGTGGTCGTGGTCACTTGCCACAGATACGTCCGAAACAGGGTTGGCCATCCCTGGCAAGGACGGACCCGCATGGATCACTGTCGACTGGGCAACGGGTCAGTTGCAGATAGACCGTGGAGAGGGGCGCTCTGTAGGTGGCGTGGCAAGGCTCGGCAAGTTCCTGCTCGCGCCGGTGCTGCGTGGCGACAGTTTTTTTATGCTGTGCAGAAAAGAGGGTGATGCCAAGTGGTCTGAATGCAAGACATCTTTTGATGTGGCAGTGGTTGCACCCCAACTGCGCCGCCAACTGCGCGACCAAGAGGATCAGCCTGCATGCTTTGGTGTACCTGTGGTCGATGAGACCCGAATGGTTGTTTACTGGCCAGGCCGCGGCGGTTATGTCAAAGTGGCAGATGCCGGCGCCGCCAGCGAACATGTCTGGGAGTTCCATCCCTGGGAAACAGATGAATATCCGGCGACTGCTTTGATCGAGCTCGGCCCTCCCTACCGCAAAACTGGCTCCCGCTCGGGATTCTGGCAGCTTTGCGAGGATCACGACCCTTCGCGTCGAGATGGGGTGGTCAATAAAATCATCAAATTTGACGGTGATGAGCGCGCCGATTCAGAAGCGCTGGAATATGGTCAGTTTGTATCGACCGGTCGCGCCAGCTTTACCTGGCTGTATGACTTCTGGAAGGATGTGCACCAGTTCAATGCCAACGCGGGCGAGCAGAGCGAACTTCGCTACCCGCTGCTGCAGTTTGGTGAAAATGGTCTGGTTTTGGTAGCCAAGATCCGGCCATGGCAAGGCCGTGAGGACATGGGGCTTTTCAGCGAAGTATTTTTCAACCGTCTGGAAAAGGCATCGGTGTTTGTGCGTTTTGTGATTGAAGGGGCAGGCATTCCAGAAAGGGCGCTAAATGCAGAGGGGGTGGATGGCGGACAGGGACCGTCTGGCAGCCTGTTTCGGATTTCGTTGGCCCAGTTGGCCGAGATTTCCGTGTTTATTTATGATGCCTGTTTTTACATTTACTTCCCTGAAAACAAATGTTTCGGGTGGCCGCTGGAAATAACGGAGGCATGATGTCGCTAACGAAAAAAATAATTAGGGTTTTATTGATGGGCGCCATGACCCTGATGAGTAGCGCTTCGCTATGGGCGGATTCAAGCGTACCGCATATTTTTCTGGTGCAGAACTCCGGTTGGATGCTGCCTTTTTACGACGATCCCAATTCAAAATTCAAGGATTTGGTAATCGAGCTTTCCAATCGGGTAGCCAAGTATGGTAATTCAGAACAGATTGTTGCCAGTTTTAACCAGAGCATGGAAGAAAATAAGTCGCCCTTGCTGGCGTACCGGGGCAGCGACAAGTCGCAGTTGCGGGCAGCGGTACAGTCCATCCAGTTAGCGCGCAAACCCGGCAGGCAAAGCTATGCCGATACCGACTTCAAGGAAGCCATCATTGGCGCGGTCACTCAGTTTTCGCCCGGAAAATCCTGTTTGTTGTGGATCATCACCAACAACAAGAATAGTCCTGACAACAGCGCGGAAACCATCGAAAAAAACAAGGAGTTCTACAATTTTCTGCAGGGTACAGGCGAAATCAAACGTATCGTTGCCTTCCCGCACCCGATGGAAGTACAGAGTCGCAGCAAGAATGACTACCGCGCCAATGGCCTGATGGTTTACGCGCTGGCCTATGGCGAACCGGCTGATCAGGTATTACAGCAGATGCTGGCAGCCAATGCGCCATTCGGCAAGCAACCGGCTAGGCTCAAGCCGCTGGATGCCGAGGCCTTGACCTTTGTCCCCAAGGGAGTCAAGAACGAAAGCGTGGATGCCAGCCTTGCCTCGGATCGCAAAACCCTGGTGCTGACCTTTTCGGCCAACAGTAAGCCGGAAGTTGCGGAGCTGACCGGCCAGTTTCGTAACGACTTCTATCCCTATGACATTAAGTCGGCTGAAATCAAAATTGATACCGAGGGTTTCAAGGCCGTAGGGAATGCCAATATTACCGCCGAGCTTTCTACTAAAGAAATTTCGAATATTCCCGCGGGTAGCCTGTCGCCGGATATCAATGTAAAAATCAAGATTCCGGCCATTCCTTCGCCATGGGATCCTGAAGTAATTTTTGGCAATGGCTACACATCCCGCGGCGTAATCCTGTTCGAGCTGGAAGACCAGAAACTGGCAATCTCCAAGGACTTTACCCAGGCCATGTCCAAACTCTTCCCGCGTGACCCGCTGCCGGATCTGTTCGTGCCGGGAGAGTCTGCCAAAAAGTCTGTCACCCGCCAGGCCTTCATCATTCGTGTGAATTATCCGGGCTGGCCGTTATTAGTGCTGGCAACGCTAGGGCTGATACTGGCAGGAGGCCTCTTTGTCGGGATCGTGGCCATGCGGCGCGAAAAAAACTACCGGGTGTCGGTAGACGGCGCACAAAAATCCTATGGGCTTAAACCTTTCTCCGAGGTGGTGATCAAGGACCAGCAGGGAGCGAGGGTCGGGGTGCTCAAGCGTGGCTTAGGGCAGGCAGTACCCGTGCTGGATAAGGGAAAGACCAATTCAGTTCGTGTGATGTAATTTATTACTAATTATTTTAAGGAGAAATTGCCATGCCAGATACTTCCGGGCTTCCGCCTCTCGACACTACCAAAACTGCTCCCCAGCCGACGACAAGCGAGATGCCTGCGACGATCAATATTGATCTCGGCTTGGGCCCCAGTTCCAAGGATGTCATGATCGGTGGCGGTTCACTATTGGTACTGGCAGTGATTTTTTTCTTTATCCGCAATGCCTTCGTCAACTATCTGGTGGGTAGCCTCAAGCGCTCGCCCAATAACGCAGGGCTTGCCGGGTGGGGGTTGTTTGGCGGGTTGCTGTTCGGTGCGGCGATTGGAAGCATTGCTCTGATCAGCAAGTCTTTTCTGACGGTGATGTACATTGCTCCGCTCGCAGTTCTTTCGCTGATTTGTTTCATTCTTTGTTTTGTCGTCGCATCCAAAAAATAAGATTCATTTCGACGGATCCTAATTAAAAGGGGAATGAAAAGTGGCTGAAGATATGAAGGACAACAAGAAGACCGAGGTAACGCTGACCGAAGTCGTACCCACTCTGTTCATCGCGTTGGGTGGAACGGGTGCTGAGGTGCTGTGGCGCATCCGCCGACGCATTCTGAATACGCTGTGGGGCGTAGGTAGTGGCCAGCCAGTGCGACTGGATAGCCTAACTGAATTTCCGTTTGCCGAATTCCTGCAGATAGATCTCTCTGCCAGCGAGGTCACCGAATCCGGCAAAGCCATGAAGACCGACATCCTCGGCGACAAGATCCGCTTCAAGGAAGAAGAAAAGCTAGTTAAAAAGCTCGACCTTAACAAATACGTCAAGACTGATGATGAACTGGCTAAGTACCCGATCGTGCAGGAATGGTTTCCGCTTTCGCGCTCCAAAGTCAACGAGCTGAACATCGACACCGAGAAGGGGGCCGGGCAGATTCGGTCGATATCGCGGCTTTACTTTTTTGATAAATACGCCGAAATAAAGAGTGCCATTCGCACCAAGGCCGAGCATTTGCTGGCCAACGTATCATCCGATGAAGCAGCAAAGCGCCTTGGCCTCAAAATGCAGACGGGTGCCCTAAAAATTGTCGTGGTTGCCTCTACGGCGGGCGGCACGGGTTCCGGCAGTTTTCTGGATCTAGGCTACCTGTCCGGGGTCATCGGCAAGCAGGCGGCCAATGCTGGCGTGACTACCAACCTGGTGCTGATGCTGCCTACCGGCTACACGGGTGCCAACCGCACCCGCACCCAAGCCAACACCTATGCCGCGCTGATGGAGCTGGAAACCTGCATGCGCCAGGGTTCACGCTATATCAAGCAGTGGAACGAGAACGAAACCATTCGCGACATGTCCGAGACGCCTTACAGCGACGTCTATCTGGTCGATACCGGCAACCTCGCTGCTGCGCAGACCGAGGACATCAAAGACCTCTACGACATGGTGGCGGATGCACTGTTCGAAGATTTCTCCACGGCTGAATTTGCCAACAAGAAGCGTTCCATCTCGGTCAACCAGAACCAGCACAAGACATCGCCTTATAGCTCCCGAGTAGACCGCGAGACATACGGCGACATGAAGCTCACGTTCTCGCGCGGCTATTCCTCGTTTGGCCAGGCCACGATCGACACCCACCTGGAGCAGAAGCAGAACGTCGTTCTGTTCCGCCAGGTCAACGGCATGCTCAAGGCCTTCTTCGGTGTCTCGTCGGAAGATGTCAAGAACAACACCCCGACCGAGGGCGAGCGCGACGACTTGCTTGCCAATCGCATGCATCTGGGCGTCGACAACGAAACCATCGATTACGACTTTGTCGCCCAGACCGACCTCTACCGCAAGGGGGCCGAGCGCACTACCTACCCGTTGGTGACTGAACTGTTGCGCGTAAACGGCGTCTCGCGTCTGGACGACATTGAAAAGAAAATCACCGACACCTTCGAAGACATCCGTGGCGGCGGCAACTACAAGGAATGGGCGAGCAAGATTGCCGAAGCCATCACCCAGATCAACCACGACACCTTCAAGGCAGTCGAATCCGGCTCCGGCCTGCACGAAGACGCCATCAAGAAGCGCCGCAGCGAACTGCTGGCCGAACTGATCGACTCCAACCGTGAAAACGGCCTCATCAAGGCCCTGTGGGCGCGGGTCGACAACAAGGAACGCGGTGGGCTCGACTACACCATCGAACTCATCCAGCGCCTCAAGGACCGGATGGAGAACGCTAACACCGGTCTGGTCAAGGTGCTCGAAGAGAACGCCAAATGGTTCTCCGACCTCTCCGGCCACTTGCGCAACGAAGAAACCACTATCCTGCAAGAGCATCTGCAGCAGGCCATCGGCAAATTCATCGGTGGCCGGGACCAATCCGAAGCCAAGCTCAAGCAAATCTCCAACGCTGTGCGTCTCTACGTGCGCTACCACCTCTACGCTGCGGCCAGCCGCGAAGCTGCCGTGCTGGCGCACGAACTGTCCGACGCGCTGGGCAAGAAGCAGGGCACCGACAACGATGGTAACCCGGTCTGGGGCGGCTTCATCGGCGAACTCGAAGATGGTCGCGGCATGGTGCGCGCCATCATCAATGATGCCGAAGACCAGATCGCCCGCACCGACGAAGCCATGAAGCAGGGCCACGCCATGTACTTCGTCCTGCCTGCGCCCAAGAGCAAGCTTGACGAGCTTGAACTGCTGCCACCCAAGCAGGCGCGGGAGTGGGCTGAACAGGCGTTCCAGGACTTCGGTGGCACGCAGCAACTTTTTGCCATGCTCAAGGACGATGGCGGTCGTGCGGAGCTTCTCGGCAAGCTGCGCAACCGCGCACTTGCTCTGATCGGCAACGAATCGCAACAGGATGAAGTCAACCCGTTGTTTGCCGCGTTGGATGCCTGCCCCAACCGTCCGCAACTGTTCAGCGACTTCCTGCAGCGTGCCATGCCATGGGTAGCTGCCAAGCTGGATAAATATTTAAAGGAATCAGATCCAAACGATCAGTATAAATGTGTCATCGGGGTCAAGGATTCCAAAGAGTTTGAGGCCCGCTATGGTGCGGAATTACGTAGCCGGGTACCTACTGTCACCATGATGACTACCAAGGAAATAGGCTTTGTCGAAATCGACACCCCTGGAAAACTGGTGTGTTATGTCGAGCTGAGCGGCCTGCCGCTGCCTTCACTCAAGGCGCTGGATGACTGGTACACCGCCTACCGCGAAGAAAGCGCCAAGATACCGGTGCACACGCACAAGCGTGCCAGTACCTTCGTGCACCCCCGCGAGCTTACGACGGACGAGCTTGCCTCGCGTGCCGAGGATTTCAAGCTGTTCGTCGAGGCGGTGGCGCTGGGGGTGCTGACGCGTGGCGAGAGGGGGGAGGACGCCGGACTGTTCAAACTGCGCGTCAAGGGCGGCACGCGTAACGTCGGTGACGAAAAGCTGCTGCGCATGGAAGGTTTCCATGCATCCTACCGTCCGACCATCCAGCAGCAGGTCGAACTCGATCTGGAAGAAATCAAGACTGACGACCAGCTGGCGCTGTGGGTGGCGCTGATGGAGTATTACCTGGAATCGGTCTACCCGCTTTTACTGCGGCAAGAAAATGGGCAGGACCTGGAGCGGAAATCGCTGCCGACGCTATTGTGCGAGCGGCTGGTGGAGGAATGGTCCGAACGTCTGCAAAACAAAGCGGGGGGCGAGCCTCAGGCTGAACGTCTGCTACGCATCGCGCGCGACGCGCGCACCAAGTGGACCGAGGAAATCCCCGGCTCGACTGCTGATGTCTATCAGTACGAAGTCAATTCCAAGGTGTTGCAGTCCAAGCGTGTACTGAAACGTGAAGTGTTGCAGGCGGACTGGTCGCTGGGCGGTGTGCAGCAGGCAACACCTGCCGCTACTCCGATGTTTGCGCCACCGCCCATGCCCGGCATGCCGCCGCCGTTACAGGATCTTGCCTACTTCGTGGCGGTGAACGGCCAGCAAACCGGTCCGCACAATGCCACGATGCTGCAGCAACTGGTTGCAGGCGGCCATCTCACGCCGCAAACCAAGGTCTGGAAGGCGGGTATGGCGGGCTGGCTGGAAGCCTCCCTTGTGTCAGAATTGCAAAGCCTGTTCGTGGCACCGCCCCCACTTGGTGCTGTCGTCCCCCCGCCGCTGGCATAACTGCAACCCCCCGTTATGGGGGCCAATTTTTTGGTGTGCACGGCAGGGCGACTCACTTGGAGGTGCAAGTCATCTACTCTCCATTTAGCCGAACGGTAAATGGCGCCCCGTAGGCGGTTTTAAATGAGAGTAGGGACTTGGGGATTCAGCAGGATCGTGACAAGGCTGAACAAGTGCGAACCATCAAGTCAACCTGTTAGAATTGAAGATCATGTGAGGTAGGGTTTTTAACCTCTAAATCCACATGCGCGATAAATTAGCTAAAAAATGACAACGATTAAGAATAATCGGGCAACTGACCCGATAGTGACAGATAGTCAATGGACAATATAGATCAAGAGCCGGCATTTGCCGAAGCATGTTCCAAAGGCCACCGTCTTTTTGGCAGGGTGAAGTATTGCCCTTTCTGCGGCGTAGCCGTTGCTCAACCAAATGCTACCACCGTGCAAGCTGACGCTCCGTCATCGCCACCGGTGGTCGCGCCACAAAAAAACGAAATCGCAGCCCCGATCCCGCAACCCGCGGTGCAGCCGGAAATCAAGGTAACAGCATCGGAGCCCGTCAGGTCGGTGCAGACGCCGATATTGGAACCGATCAAGGTGCTAGCTCCTGAGCCGGAACAACCTGCTCACCCAGAAACGAAGCAGCAACCTCAAGTTCCCCCAACACAGCAACCACCACTTGAGTCGCCGGATCCGAACCCTGTTCCAACTCCAATCAGCAGAGGGTGGCTGTGGTTTCTGCTGATCCCGCTCGTGTTGGGTTTGGCTAGTGCGATTTATTTCTTCTTAGGTGAGAACAAGGATAAGAAGATCGACAGACTCATGAAGCAGGCGCGCGAGTGTGAGACCACGCCCGATTGGCGGTGCGCGGCGGATGTCTCAGCACAGGTTTTGCAGCTTGATCCAAGGCATATTCCAGCGCGTAGCCTTCGGGAGAAAGCCTTGGCAGGAATTGAAGTGAATGATCTGGTGACCCAGGCTCAGGATTGTGCGGCCAGGAAGAATTGGAAATGCGCACGGCAGAAGTCTGGAGAGGCCCTCCGAAAGGACCCATATAACGCGGAGGCGGTGCGTCTGAAAGGCCGTTCGGAAGAGGAAATGTACCGCAAGCCAGAGCTAGCGCCCGTGTCTCAGTCCAGTCCACCTGCGCCCAGGCCTGACTTGCCGGTTGCTAGTTCGGTGCCGCCCCGTCAAGAGCTTGCTGCCCAAGCGGCGCCCCAGATAGATCCCCGACAAATCGAGTGCAAAGCAATGGTAAAGGCTGGAGAAAAAGCGCTTACTTCACGGAGCTACGATGCGGCGATGGATCAGGCGCGTGAAGCCCTTACTGTGCTGAACAATTGCCCCGGAGCGAAAGAACTGGAGGAAACCGCTCGGCGTATGAAGAACGAGGCTCGCCGCGCCTTTAGGATCGAGTGATTTTCGAGGCGGATCCAGCCTGAGGCGGAGGACGCAGATCCTCGTTGTCGCCAATAGACACACGAAAGAAGTGATCGCGACGCCATAAAGCTGGTGTTGTTGCATTATTGAGTTGGATGCATGCTGTCAGGAAATAGATGCTATACATAATTATTGGAGAGAAGGTCATGAACAGAAAAATTATTGCCTTGATTGTTTCCGGGTTGTTACTTCTACAGGGTTGCGCCACCCCTAGGGCGGGGGGGGGTAAGACCTCGTCCGGAGGGGATGTCGAGCAGGCTTGTAATCCACTGGTGATTGGAGCCATTGCGTTCGCCGGCTGCGCGCTGATCTCAAACGGCAACAAACGTGCAGTGACGGGCGCCGCTTGTGCTGCGGCTGCCATGGTTGGCTGCTATATGGTGAATAGCTACAAGGCACAGCAGACGCGTACTGCGCAACAAGTCGAGGACGACTATTTGAGACACAACAAACAGTTGCCGGAAAAAGCGGCCTTAGCTTCTTACGAAACGAAGATCACTCCGCCGGCTGGTGTTCAGCGAGGTGCAGACGTCCAAGTTGCGTCAAACATTGTCGTGATTCCAGGGAGACAGGACAAGAATATCAAGGTGGAGGAAAAACTCGACGTCATTGATTCGCGTGGCGACGAATGGGGTACATTGAAAAAAGTAGCTAATGAATCCGGGCAGGCGGGAGAATTTCAGTCGTCTTTTAAGTTTCGCGTCCAAGACGCTATGTCCCAAGGAGTATATACCGTTCGAAGGACGGTCTACCTGAATAATGTCGCGGTTAGAAGCGATAACGGTGCCAAGTTCCAAGTGGTGCAAGGGACTGCAGGGATGGCGGTGGCATTGCTGTCCGAATGAGTGTTATCAGTAGATGCGGAAGCGCTGCTAAGGCATTTGCGCCAATCGGATGCCGCGCTTGAAAACTACTGGCGCTGGAAAATGACAATCTCCAGGCACCTTTTGGATCAGTGAGCGATGATTGCGCTGCCCAGACCGATCATCGCGGTCCTGAGAGGCGCGCTGCCCAAGCGAATCTCTTGGCTATCTTGGTGGGATTCCGCGGCATGGCGTCTCACGTTGGTTCGTCCTTGAACGAGCATCTTCATTTTCACTGCTGCATCGTCGATGGGGTATTCGAGGCTGATGAAACGGAGGGTGCGGTCTTTCATGCCGCT
>PFJY01000151.1 GCA_002784065.1 Hydrogenophilales bacterium CG_4_10_14_3_um_filter_58_23
CCTAATCTTGCCGCTTCAGGCTCATTCCTGGTTGGAAATACAGGCCTCGTTCAGGCTCATTCCTCATTGGACAAGGCTGCAGTTTGACCTTTCGGGTCTAAGACGGTATCCTTGCGCACTTCGGAGAGATGGCCGAGTGGTCGAAGGTACTCCCCTGCTAAGGGAGCGTAGGGTTTATAGCCTTACCGAGGGTTCGAATCCCTCTCTCTCCGCCATTGTTTGACGGCGGTTTTTATCATATAATGCCGCCTCATGATGCGCCCGTAGCTCAGCTGGATAGAGTACTTGGCTACGAACCAAGGGGTCGGGGGTTCGAATCTCTCCGGGCGCACCAAAAAATTCAATGGCTTGTTGGTTAATTCCAGCAAGCCATTTTTCTTTTTATCTTCTCAGGGGTAAACCAAAAAATTGCCAGGCGCTTAAAACAGCTTCAGCAATTCCCGCAGCAACACCATCGAACTCTTCCGTTGCCCGCTCAGTGATAGTCTGGAAGATGCCGATGGCATCCATCAATGCAAAATTGCCGGTGGATCGTCGCCTTCCTTCTTGGGCAGTAGGTGTGCGAATCGGCCTTCAACTTCCGTGAAATAATGGAACTCGACTATTCCAATTGTCCGTTTCTTCTTGGAAATTCCCTTGGGCTTGATCTGCGGTTGTGCGGCCCACAAGCCATACCTCGTTTCCAGCGTAAGCGCGCATGTATCAATCGCATAGGGCGATGCGCTTATGCTTCCGTACTTGTCGAGAATCGCATTCATTTGGCGCATTTTGTCTGGCCGAAGCGTCCATGCTTCCATGATTGCGAACACAAAATCAGCCTCCAATGCCAACGCCGCTGACTGGATCGTCCGCGCAGACTGGTCTTTGCCTTCCTCGCTTCCAGTCTGAATCATCACCGGAACAACTTGCTTGGTGGTCATGTTGCCAACGAACGCCATCGGCTGAAGCTTTTCGCCTGCTTCCAGAAACACCCGCGCTTTGTCGATCAGCGTTTCGATGATGTCCATGTACGCTTGCGGTGGAGTGCTAATAGGTGCCTCGGTCATTTTTTCCTCATGTTTGCATACTTCATTCTCGGCGAAGATGGGTGGGTCACTTGACCGCTCAGTCATGGCGCTTGCAACAGAACCGCAAGCCCCACGCCATCACTATCGCAGTGGCATCTGACAGAGCGCAGAAGGCGATGAAACTGCCCTCTGCTTTAGCTCCGTAGCCAAGTGTGTCTACTCCGGATGTAGTGCTACTCGGAAAAAATAAGCTAGGCAACATGCTGTTATCCAAACACCTTGCTGGTTTAAAACCTCGGCCTTCAGGCCGATAGGAGCGTCTACCCCGGCCTGAAGGCCGGGGTTTCAATGGCGCGGGTTTGGGAGGGGTGCATACCCCTTCCAAACCAAAGTACACCGGCCTGAAGGCCGGTGACTACATTGCTTTATGATGATTTAATGGGTGGTGTTAAACATGGGCTAGGATCGTTATGCGCTTTTTGGAGGTTGTTGCCACAGTTTGATGTAGAGTGTAGGAGGCCGTCCTATAACGCGCAGATGAGTTTTAGCGACCTACCTCAATGTAGCTATAGCCACTCCCCCACAACATTGCTTGAACTTCTTGCCGCTGCCACAGGGACACAAATCATTACGGCCTGCTTTATCGAATTCGCCAGACTGGAAATCCTTGCGCTTCCTGTTGGGGGTTATGGGCGAACGATCCCCGTGCCTCAAGCACGGCTGCCAGTCATCACACCCGTGCGGGTTCGAAGCTCGCGTCCAGATTCAGGTCGTCGCAGTAATCGAGGAAATTCCCACGCAGGGTGGGAATATGAATGTCGGCATGAATGCCCACCGTCATGGTGACGGAAAACATCGATGTGCCGGTGTGTGGCGCCGGATACGTGTCGGTCTGGAGTTCCTCGATATTGATGCCGTTCCTGGAGAAGAAAGCGGCCAGGTTGCGAACAATGCCGGGATGATCCATGGCCACAACTTCCACCCTATAGGGAACCACCGGTTGCGTCCGTTCCCGTTGCTGGGTTCGTTTGTGGATGATAGAGAGCCCTAATTGATCGCCCAGCGACCCCATTTGCCCTTCGAGCTTGGAAAGCGCGTTCCATGGGCCGGAAAGCAGCATGATCAGGGCGAACTGTCCGCCCAATACGGCCATACGGCTTTCTTCGATATTGCATCCGCTCTCGGCGATCTTGCTCGAAAGCCGATCGACGAGACCGACTTTATCTTCGCCCGAGGCGGTGATCGCCAGATAATTATTTTGAGTGTCTATGGTCATGGATTGCTGAAATGCAAAGGTTGAATGGGCTCCAGTGTAATACCCAAAACGATAATGTGCTAGCAGCCTGCCGGACTTGAAGAATCGAAGCGAAAAGAGTCAAGCCGCTGATTTACTTCAAGTCCGACAGGCTCCTAGAGGCGCCTACTTTTGGTGCATCATCTGGGCCGGCGATTTGCCATGGCTGTTAGGGACCAGCGATCACACCAGCCTTGGTCAGAATAATATTTCTTTCGAAAGGCCGCTGCGCGTGAGGATGTGGCGCAAGGATTGCAGAGCTTCAAGCTGAATCTGGCGTACCCGCTCTCGGGTGATTTCGAGGGTTTCGGCAACCTTTCCCAAGGTGTGGATTTGGTGGCCGTTCAGCCCGAAGCGCCGCTCTACCACGCAGCGCTGCTTGTTGCCCAGTTCCTCCAGCCATTGCTGTACGAGCGCCCCAAGCTCGGCCTGCTGCAATTGCACCTCGGGTGGCGGGGTGCTCTCGTCGGGAATCGCGTCACCCAGGGAGAGGCTCGGGTCGATATCCAGCGGCGTATCCAGGGATGCCATGCGCTCATTCAGGTTCAGCACGTAGCGCACATCGGCTACCGGCTTGTCCAGCAAGTGCGCCACCTCTTCTGCACTGGGTTCATCGCCATTGCGGGACTCAAGGTGACGGAACGCCTGCAGGCAGGTGTTCATCTCCCGAATCACATGCACCGGAATGCGGATGGTGCGCGACTGGTTCATGATGGCGCGTTCGATATTCTGCCGAATCCACCAGGTGGCGTAGGTGGAAAAGCGGAACCCCCGCTCCGGCTCAAACTTTTCCAGGGCGTGGATGAGCCCCAGGTTGCCTTCCGAGATCAGATCCAGCAGTGCCATGCCACGGTTGATGTAGTGTTTTGCGATGCTGACTACCAGTCGAAGGTTGCATTCGATCATGCGCTGGCGAGCATTGAAATCGCCCTCTCTGACGCGCGTCGCAAGCTCCCGTTCTTCCTTCGCTGTCAACAGGGAGTTGCGCCCGATGGCATTGAGATAGATCATTGTGGCATCGCCCTGGAATTCGACGCTGTATGTTTCCGTTCCGGACGGGAGTTCCGCTAACTCTTCTGGCTGCTGAGCGGATTCTTCTTCCAGGACTTCCAGAATGCCATCTTCATCCGGATCTGTTTTATTGCGGGTCATCTCAAACATGTCATTTTCCTTGTGTCCCTTTTTCGGAAATGCTCAGTGACTCTCTTTAGCATGAAGAGAGACAGTCTACCATAGGCGGATGAAGGCCTAGCCTGAATCTCTCCGAGTCAATTAGAATGTGCTTGTCGCAGTTTTTAGAAGCGCCCATATTATCCTGAAAACGTAAACTAAATGCCGAAAATAATGGTTAAGCCCTGCATCCTACGCCGTATAATTCATGTTGTTAAAAAAGAACCCTATTGATTTGTTAGCTATTATTCGAGGGTATGGCACGAGAACATAACGCCAGGCAGGGAGATCAACCCGGATATGTCCTGCATACCTATCCCTATCGCGAAACCAGCCTGATCGTCGAGGTGTTCAGCCGCGATTTCGGTCGTCTGCCTCTGATGGCGCGCGGGGCGCGGCGGCCGAAATCGGCTGTGCGCGGATTGTTGCTTTCTTTCCAGCCACTTTCATTGAGCTGGTTCGGCAAGGCCGAGTTGCGCACGTTGCACAGCGCCGAATGGCAGGGTGGACAGCCGCTGTTGCAGGGTACGGCGCTGATCTGCGGTTTTTACCTGAACGAGCTGCTGCTCAAGCTGTTGCACCGCGACGACCCGCACGAGCAGCTGTTCCTTTATTACCAGGAAACCTTGCAGGAACTCGCGCGGCGCACCGATTATGCCGCCGTGCTGCGGCGCTTCGAAATAAATCTGCTGAAGGAATTGGGTTACGCCCTGACGCTCGAGCATGATGCTGATTCCGGGGCGGCAATCGAGCCGGATGCGCCTTATCGCTATGTTTTCGAGTGCGGCCCGGTGCGGCAAAACAACGGCCAAAACGGTGTAGAATTATGGGGCAAGACGCTGCTGGACATGGCTGCCAACGATTACGGCGATCCGGTCACCCTGCAGCAAAGCAAGGCGCTGATGCGGGCGCTGATCAATCACTATCTCGGTGAGGGTACTTTGCATACCCGCCAGATATTAAAGGACTTACTGGAACTATGATTTATTTGGGGGTCAACATCGACCATGTCGCCACGCTTCGGCAGGCGCGCGGAACACGCTATCCCAGCCCGATCCAGGCGGCGCTGATGGCGGAATCGGCTGGTGCGGATTCGATTACCCTGCACTTGCGCGAAGACCGCCGTCACATCCAGGACGAGGACGTGGAAATCCTGCGCGCGGCCTTGCAGACTCGAATGAATCTGGAAATGGCGGTGACGGACGAGATGGTGGGAATCGCCCTGCGTTTGAAACCGCAGGATGTCTGTCTGGTGCCGGAGAAGCGCGAGGAGCGTACCACCGAAGGTGGGCTCGACGTGGTTGCCCATTTCGGGCGCATCCAACAGGCCTGCGCTGCGCTGGGCGATGCCGGCATTCGCGTTTCGCTGTTCGTGGTGCCGGAAAAGGCGCAGCTCGATGCGGCCAGGGAAGCGGGTGCGCCCGTGGTGGAAATCCATACCGGCCACTTTGCCGATGCCGAAACAGAAGCGGCACAGGAGGCGGAACTGGCGCGCATCCGCACGGCAGTTGAATACGGCATGAAGCTCGGCCTGCGGATGAATGCGGGCCACGGCCTGCACTACCACAACGTGCAGAAAATCGCCGCCATCCCCGGCGTTTACGAACTCAACATCGGCCATGCCATCGTTGCACAGGCCTTGTTCGTGGGCTGGGAGCGGGCGGTGGCGGAAATGAAAGCGCTGATGGTGGCTGCGGCTAGGAACCTGTCGGACTCATGATGAATCGGCTACAAATCCGCCTGAGCGGTCCATATTTCGCCGCTTTCTTGGTCAATAGAATAACTATTGACCTGCAAAACCGGCAAAATCTGTCCTCGCCCAGCCGAATTCTCGCTTCGATCCCCATAAGCCCGACAGGTTCCCGATGATTTACGGCATTGGCACCGACATTGTTGCGGTAGGGCGTATCGAGCAAGCACTGAAACGTCACGGCGACCGGTTTGCGAGGCGTATTCTGGCGGTAGTGGAATGGGACGATTTTGCGGCCAGCGTCCACCGCGCCCGTTTTCTCGCCAAACGTTTTGCCGCCAAGGAGGCCTTCGTCAAGGCGCTGGGCACGGGGATGCGCCATCCGGCAACCTGGCACAACATCAACGTGACGCACGATGCGCTTGGTCGGCCAGGTTTTGGATTTTCGCCTGACCTAACGCAGGGTTTAGCGCAACGGGGTATTCGCAAGCATCACCTGTCGATCAGTGACGAAGCGGAGATGGTGGTGGCATTTTCGATCCTGGAACAATAATCTAAAGAAAAGCAAAAAAATGACGCTAGGCCCGGTAATGCTCGATGTTCTCGGCACCGAATTAACCGACGAGGACAGGAAAAGACTGAAGCACCCGCTGGTCGGCGGGGTGATCCTGTTCAGCCGCAATTACACCTCCCAGGCGCAGCTTGCCAGGCTGACCGCCGAAATCCATGCCTTGCGCAACCCCCATCTGCTGATCGCCGTGGATCACGAAGGCGGGCGGGTGCAGCGTTTCCGTGATGGCTTCACCCGCCTGCCGCCGATGCGCGAGTTGGGGCAACTCTGGGACGAACATCCGAACCGCGCCAAGACCCTGGCGCACCAGACTGGTTGGGTGCTGGCGGCGGAGCTGCGCGCCTGTGGCGTGGATTTCAGCTTCACGCCCGTGCTGGACATCGATTTTGAACACAGCGGGGTGATCGGCGACCGCGCCTTCCACCGTGATCCGCAGGCCATCGCTGTTCTTGCGCACAGCCTGATGATGGGCCTGAAACAGGGGGGCATGGCTGCGGTGGGCAAGCATTTCCCCGGTCATGGTTTCGTGCGTGCCGACTCGCATCTGGAAATCCCGGTGGATGAGCGCGACTATGCCGACATCGAGATGGACGACCTGGTCCCGTTCAGGCAGATGATCGATTTCGGCCTCGCCGGGATAATGCCGGCGCATGTGATTTATTCCAGCGTGGACAAGTTGCCGGCGGGATTCTCCAAAATTTGGCTGAAAGATATCCTGCGCAAGGAACTGGGCTTCGACGGCGTGATTTTCAGCGACGACCTTTCCATGGAAGGCGCCAGCGTGGCGGGCAATGTGGTGCAGTGTGCCGAGGCCGCCTTGCAGGCAGGTTGCGACATGGTGCTAGTGTGCAACCAGCCGGATAGTGCCGACGAACTGCTGGCCGGCCTGAAATGGGAAATGTCGGCGCCGGGCATGGCGCGGCTGATTCGCATGCACGGTCGGCTGCACCCGGAAAGCTGGGACGGATTGCACGAGGACAAGTATTACGTTGAGGCGGTTCATGCCGTTGGCAGCCTCGGCGTGAGGAGCGGCGATCTGCTACTGCGGGTTGCCGAAGCCGACACCTGTGGAAATAAATGAAAAATGCCAATTTCAAACCTGACGCCCGCCGATCTTCGCCTGACCATAGCCCCCGACACGCTCGGCTTCGCCGATACCTCCGAGCTGCTCCATCTACCCTTGCCGTGGATTGGTCAGGAGCGCGCCGAAATGGCTACCCGCTTTGGTTTGGGGATGGATCAGCCCGACTACAACCTGTTTGTTCTGGGCGAAGTCGGTAGCGGTCGCTCATCGCTGCTGAAGCAAGCGATGAGCACTGTTGCGGCGGACAATCCGGTGCCGCCCGATCTATGTTACCTGCACAATTTCGATGCGCCGGAAAGGCCGCTGGCCCTACGCCTGCCGGCCGGTCAGGGACGCTCGCTGCGCCAGCTCCTGGCGCGGACGGTGAAATCCCTGCCGACGGAGATTCCGCTGTTGCTGGAGGGGCAGGATTTCAAGGCAGAGAGCGAGCATATCGAGAAGGCCTACAAAGATGAAGAGGCCAAGGCCTACACCGGGCTTTCGGCTTTTGCCGAGACGCGCAGCTTTTCGCTGCACCGTGATGCCGGGCGCATGGTGTTTACCCTGATGGGCGAAACAAGGCAAACATTGACCGAGGATGAAGTGCTGGCCTTGCCGAAGGAGCGCCGGGTTGCGGTCGAGCAGGCCGAGCAGGAGCTGCGTGCCGAGATTACCCGCTATTTCGAGAAAACCCGACCGCTGGAGCGAACCATGAACGAGTCCTTGGCCGCGCTGCGGCGTCAGGTGGTGAAACCGCTGCTGGATCATGAATTGCAGGAGATCCGCGCCGGCCTGAAGAAGCAGATCAAGGATGGGGCCAAGCTCAATGCCTGGCTGGACGAGATTGCCCGGGATGTGCTCGACAACCTGGAGCTGTTCCACGCCTCCGACGACGATGAGGAAAGCCGGCTGGAAGGCCTGAACACAGCGCTGTCCCGCTATCGCGTCAACCTGGTGGTGGACAATGGTGGTCTCACTGGCGCGCCGGTGATCGTCGAGGACAATCCGCTGTTCCGCTCGCTGTTCGGCAGCATCGAGTACCAATCGGAAAACGACGTGCTGATGACGGACTTTTCCCGCATCCGCGCCGGCAGCCTGCTCAAGGCGCACGGCGGATTCCTCATGCTGCACCTGCGCGATTTGCTGGCCGACGCGCTGGTATGGGAAAAGTTGCGGCGCTTGCTGCGCAGCGGCAGGTTGCAGATCGAAGAGCCGGGCACTTCGTTTTCCCCGATTGCGGCCGTGTCGCTCGAGCCGGAAGCCGTCGATGTCGAGGTCAAGATCGTGCTGATCGGTTCGCGCGACCAGTATTACGAGTTGCAGGAGGAAGACCCGGAGTTCGCCCGCCATTTCCGGGTGAAGGTGGATTTTGCCGAAAGCTTTTTATCCTGCGTTGAAACCCGGCGCGCCTCGTCGATTTTCGTCGCCCACGCCTGCCGTCAGTTCGGGTTACCCCATTTTTCCGCCGCAGCGGTGGCGCGCTTACTGGAAGACGGTCACCGCGACGTGGACGATCAGGCGCGCCAAAGCGCGATCTTCGCCCGCACCGAGGCGCTGGTGATGGAAAGCGCCGCCCTCTGCCTCGCCCGCAAGAATGGCTTGGTCGCGGCCGCGGACGTCGAGGCAGCGCTACAGGCGCGCACCTGGCGGCACGATTATCCCGACCAGCGTTTGCGCGAATCCATCGCCGAGGGGGATATGCTGATTGATCTGCATGGCGAGAAAGTGGGTCAGCTTAACGGCCTGACCCAGATCGATCTGGGCGATTGCCGTTTTGGTTTCCCGATACGCATTACCGCACGCACCTTCGCCGGCGATGACGGCTTGCTGAATATTGAGCGCGAGGTCGAATTGTCCGGCCCGATTCACGACAAGGGCGTATTCATCTTGCAAAACTACCTGGTTGCGCTATTCGCTCATATCGCGCCGCTTTCCCTCAATGCTTCTATCGTCTTCGAGCAGGAATATCATGGTGTGGAAGGGGATTCCGCCTCCTGCGCCGAGCTTTACGCGCTGCTTTCGTCCTTGTCCGGCCTGCCGATCCGGCAGGGTATCGCCGTCACCGGCGCGGTTAACCAGCACGGCGAAGTGCTGCCGGTGGGCGGGATCAATGAAAAAATCGAGGGTTATTTCCGCATTTGCGAAACTGCCGGACTGGACGGTAGCCAGGGTGTACTGATTCCCCACCGCAACCGGCGCCACCTGATGCTGGAGAGCAAGGTTGTGGAGGCCGTCGCCAAGGGACTTTTTCATATTTATACCGCAGAGCACGCGAATGAGGGCATCGAATTACTTACCGGCGTCCTCGCCGGCGTGGCGAACGAGGCAGGCAATTACCCCCATGACAGCGTGCTGGGCTACGCCCAGAAAGCGCTACAGGCTTTTCGCCGCGCCTGCCATGCGCCGGAACATCCAAAGGCGGGGCGTAAGCTGTTACGCTAATACGTAGATTGTGCTGGATTTGATAGGATAAGCTGGATCGTGTGAAAATCCTGGAAGAACTTGGCGTTGACAACATGCAAGGTTATGGTGTCGTTAAGCCGCGCCCTCTGGGTGAACTTAACTGACGATTTGTTTGCAGTTTAATGGATTTTGGTCGTTGCAAGAATCAAACCGGGTAGGGAAGGCGCTGATTAACGCTCGACAATGAAAAAACCGCCTGGACTGGCGGTTTTTATTTTGTTTTTGGGGTGGCTGATGGGGCTCGAACCCACGACAACCGGAATCACAATCCGAAATTGTAGTATTGCGGAGATCAAGCATTGACGCAATACGCAGGCTGTTTTAGACTCCGATAATCGAATTATGGGGACAAAACGGGGACTATTAGCAAACGCTAATATATATCGTGAGGTTAAAAATTGGCGACATTCGAGCAGAGAGCATCCGGGTGGTGGCAAGCAAAAGTCCGGCGTAAAGGGCATCCGACCGAGTCGAAAACCTTTGCCGCGCGCGCTGATGCTGAGAAATGGGCTCGTGATGTCGAAAGCAAGATCGACAAAGGCACTTTTGTTTCGATGGCCGAGGCCGAGGCTACAACTTTGTACGAGGCGCTTGCCCGCTACGAACGCGAGGTGTCGAAAGGGAAGAAGGGCCACGACCAGGAAAAATATCGGATTCAGTCATGGCAGGATAACGCCTTGGCTGCGCGTTCCTTGGCGAGCTTGCGGGGTGCTGATTTTGCCAAATATCGAGACGAACGTCTTTCTGTAGGTGCTGCCGCCGCGACCGTGCGGCTCGATCTCGCTGTAATTTCCCATGTTTTCACGATTGCGGCAAAAGAATGGAATATTCCGGTTCAAAACCCTGTCGCTAATATCCGCCTGCCTCGCCAAAACAACGCTAGAGAGCGCCGGTTGTCTGTGGATGAGGTTCGTTATCTCCTAGCGGCGGTAGACGACCCTGGCGAAGCGACCAAGGCGAAGGAGCGCGACCGCCGAAATATCTACATGCCGGCGCTGGTGCGGGTGGCCATCGAGACAGCCATGCGCCAGGGCGAGATGCTGGCGCTGACATGGGCGAACGTGGATACGTCATCCAGAGTGGCCAGGCTACCGGACACAAAAAACGGCACGGTGCGCAATGTGCCGCTATCCACTGCTGCGGTGGAGGCTTTCAAAGGATTGCCCAAGTCCATCGGTGGACGTGTATTTGCCACAACTGCCAGTGCGGTCAAGCAGTCGTGGACGAGGGCGGTTGCCAGGGCGCAGCGGAACTACCTGGCGGACTGCAAGACCAATGACCGGGAGCCGGCCGCCGGATTTCTTGACGAGCTTACTTTCCACGATCTGCGCCACGAGGCCACCAGCCGCCTAGCCGAGAAATTAGCTTTGCACGAGCTGATGAAAGTGACTGGGCACAAGGACACACGGATGCTGGCCAGGTACTACCATCCGAGGGCTGAGGATCTGGCGCGGAAGTTGGGGTAAATCGGAAAAGCCCTTTCAGTTTGCCATAGTCTCAACCAAAAAGCTCGCTGTGCGAGCCAAGCCGCGCCAGTCTGAGGGTGTCGGCATCCGACTTGCGGTAGATCAGCAGCAGGTCGGGCTTGACGTGGCATTCCCGGTAGCCCGCCCAATCGCCGCTTAAGTCATGGTCGCGGTATTTGGCGTCAAGCGGCTGGTCGGTCGCCAGGGACACGAGAACGGGCTTCAAATCGTTATCGAGCGTAGCCCTGTGCTGGCCCTTGGCCTCGCGCTTGTAGTCGCGTTTGAAGGCTGAGGCGCGGTCAATCGTCCGCATGCAGGTCTGCCATCAGGTCATCAACGCTGGCGAAACGCTTGCCTTTCCCGGCCTCAAGCTCGGCGATGGCCTTGCGCGTGGTCTCGTTGGGGGCCTTCACGTCGAAGGGCATCCGGCGCTCATCGGCAATGCGCAGCATCAGCAAGCGAATAGCGTCCGAAATGGACAGGCCCATTGCTTCGAGCGCGTCAGCGGCGCGCTCTTTGGTGTCGGTGTCAATGCGAGCGCGGACATAGGTATCGGCGGTGCTCATGGTGATTTCCCCTGATGGTTTCAGAGGTTCTATTGTCGTCCCATTGTGACTACAACTCAAGGACTATACCGGGTTGCTTACCGTGCTTTATTTTCCGTTTTCTGAGGCGACCCCAAAAAGAACACGCCGATCTTCGAGGAGAACCACGACGAGATTGTGGGTCGGCGTGAGGCTGGAGAGAAAGTCAGCGAGATCGCGGCCTGGCTGAACAAGGCGGGGTTCGAGGGCGGCGGCGCTGCGCTGAATGCGTTGCTGAAGCAGGCGGGGTTGCTGTGACGACCAGGTAAAATACGTCCTATGCAAAAAATTGCATTTATGCAGTTTTTTGCATACATTACGATCATGGCTAAAACACTGGTGTTGACCGAGGCAGGTCTTAACGAGTTACAAAAGGGCGCGCTATCCAAGATAGAGGCGCAAATTCTATGGCACTTAGTCGCCACACTCCCTCTGGTTGGTCGAGTTGTTCCGCACGAGAGCCTGGTGGATTTATTGTTTATTAGCGCGAGATCCGCCCAGCACTCGATGAGCCAACTTACAGAGAGTGGATTCCTCATAAGAGGTCCAAAGATGGGTTTGTCCTACCACTACAAGATCAACCCTGTCTTCTTCAGAATTATCTCCTGATGGACCAACCCATTTCTTTCGCCGAGATCGTCCAGCCGATCCTGACCGAGGAGCGGCAGCTAAATCTATCGTCAAGGGATATCGCGTTACTGGCGACGGTTAAATATGAAATCGAGCGGAGCCCTGATGGGCTCCTGACCATCCCCTACTCTACCATTCAAGGCTTGGGCAGCCGGATCGATCTGCTCGATGTGAAAGACGCACAGAAAGCGCTTGACCGGATGCGGTTTTTTCTGCAATCCGAAAAGTCCTCAATATCACTTTTGAAACGCATACCGTTCACCACGCTTGAAAACTGCCCGAAATTCAGTTCTATCTTACCGTCGTGTAAATACGTTGTGGATATTTCATAACCATTTATTATCATTGATAAAAGAGTTAAAAAGCGATTGACTTTATTCGATTGATAAGGATAATGGGAGACATTCAGTGAGTCACCTTTACGGCCTCGCCCTTCCTTTCTAGAAGGGGGAAGTAAGCAGAGCAACCGGGGATGTGAGACAACTTACTGAATCGTGCAGTCAACCCTTGATGGTGACACAGGGGGTAGGCCATAAGTTGCTGATGGCTAAGAGTATAGACTGAACAACACGTCCATGTATGCGGGTATGAATCCCCGAACCTTCTTTTTAGCACCTAGCAACGCGGTGCAAAAAAGAAGGATTGCGTCATGCAAAACCCCCTCAACTCCAGTTTTTTCACGTCACCGCCGCGCGGATATACCAGCCTTGATCTTGTGCTTGCCGCTTCCAGCGGTCAGATACTTATCCCGCTTGTCCGTGCTTGTGAGATAGCAGGCTTCAGTTCCAAATCTTGGCGGAACTGGGAAAGTGCGGGCCTTCCTCTTCCTTTTCCCGCCACTCCAGGTCATCGGCGGGTGGACGCGCGAGATCTGGCCGCATATCTAGATTCGCTCCGCGCCTCTCCTCCGTCCACCCCAATCCAGGCTAATGAACCGGCCCCTGTGCCACGCCGTCCCGGTCGTCCGACCAAGGCAGAGCAGCAGCGACGCCAGTGCAAGAAAGGGGGCTCAAAATGAGGCCCAGCACCCTGAGCGATACAGATGCGCGTTCCATTTCTGATTTTCTTGCATCCCGGCTTTTGGCAATAAAAAATATCCCATCTCCATTTTCTTCTGTTTCCCACACCTTCCAGGTGGACCTGTTTTTTAAACAAGAAACGGAGGGGATGGAGGGTGAGGAAATTGAAGAGCTAGGTGAGCGCCTTTTGTTGTGGAGGATTGAAGATTTTTTTCGTCCGCTGAGATATGCGCATGGAATCAAGCGTCATCAGGAAATATTGACTGGGCTTTTTCACCCCGGCATGGAGTATCTGATTGAAAAAGTAGGGCATTGTCAGGATGTTGAGGCGTTCCAAAACGGTGTTTTGGCTCATGCCCGGCAGTCAGAAAAAAAGGGGTTGGTGGGGGAAAGGGAGGTGTGCCATGGCTGAGTCAAGACTTGTTCCA
>PFJY01000014.1 GCA_002784065.1 Hydrogenophilales bacterium CG_4_10_14_3_um_filter_58_23
GTGCATTTCACGACTGCGGGAAGAATTGTTCGGAGAGGCGGGTGATGGGTGCGGAAGAAGAATGCTACATTGATAGACCCCGGTGGTTATTTGCGGCATAAAAATTACTGGTTAACAAAACACGACGCCTTGTTTACCATGGGTGACCGTTTTTTCTACCTGAGTGAGACACTATGACTGCCGTATCCGACCATTTCAAGGACGCAATTGCCCGCATCGACGCCGCCAACGCGGAAGATCCCAACAAGGAAGTATTCAAGGGCAAGGAATACCCCAAGGAAGTGCTGTATTCAGAGCACATGACGGCCTGGCTGCACAAGTTCGAGCCCGATGCCTCCGAGGCCTTGCAGCTTGCCGCCCGCGCCCAGCACATTTGTCGGTGGAAAATACCGCGCAGCAAATATCCGATGAACCGAAAAGGTTACAACGACTGGCGCGTTACGCTGGCGAAATTCCACGGCGATACCACCGCCGCGATCATGAGACAGGCGGGCTACGACGATGCGATGTGCGAGAAGGTCAAGGTGCTGCTGCTGAAGGATCGCATCAAACTGGAAGACCCTGACGGTCAAATCTTGGAAGACGTGATCTGCCTGGTGTTTCTGGAATTCTATTTCGTTCCCTTCGCGCCGCATTACACCGAGCCGAAGCTAATCAGCATCGTCCAGAAGACTTGGAAGAAAATGTCGGAACGCGGTCACGAGACAGCCCTTACGCTTGCCCCGCTCTGGCCTGCGGACTTGCTTGTATCGGTACAAAAGGCGCTGGCAGGCGCGTAGTCCGTAGGGTGCGTTCCCCGCACCGAGCGAATGGGGTGCATGGCGCGCCCTACGACTACGGCTAGTTTCTCAACGCCGACGGTGCTTGGAGAACTGGTCGTCAAACAGCTTCTGTTGCTCGGGCGTCAAGACAACGTAGAATTCCTTGACGGCGGCCACCCGATCGACCATCCGGCTTTCGTGCTCTTTCATCATGGCAAGCATCCGCTCCAGGCGTTCGGGCGCGTGCAGTGCCGAAAGCGCTGTCTGATCCGGTCGGTTACGAGATTCGGCAGGCTGCATCTTTTCATGGAAAGCCTTCCAGGCGGTTTCCTGTACCGGGGTCAGCTTGAGCTTGTCATGCAATGCGGTCTGGCGCTTTTCGATCTGCTCGGCGAATTTGCCGGGTCCTGCGCCCATGGGACCGCATCCTTGATTGGCAAGCGCCAGGACGGGTGCGGTTCCAAGGCCGATGGCGGCAAGCCCGATGAGAAAGATATTTCTGCGAAACTTGGACATGGTTGAATCTCCTGATGGTTTAGTGCAAACGCACGATACCCATTTCACCAGCCTTGTATATCCGCAATATGTTCGATTTGTATCGTTCCTTGTCCGTACTATCCTCAGATACCCGCCGCTACAATTCAACCCACAGACAACCCCCGGTTTCGGCATAATAGCCGACATGGATACCCCGCCCTGCATTCTCATTGTAGATGACGACCGCGAGATACGCTCGCTGCTCGCCGAATATCTGGACGCAAACGGCTTTCACACGCTGACCGCAGCCGATGGAACGGGCATGAGGCGGATGCTGGATAGCACCCGTATCGACCTGATCGTGCTGGATCTCACGCTTCCGGGGGAAGACGGGCTTACGCTCTGCCGCACGCTGCGGGCACGCTCCAACCTGCCGGTCATCATGCTGACCGCCCGTGGCGAGCCGATCGATCGCATCCTTGGGCTGGAAATGGGTGCCGACGACTATATGGCGAAACCCTTTGAGCCCCGCGAACTGGTGGCGCGCATCCGCAATGTGCTGCGCCGCACGCAAGCCCTGCCTCCGAACCTGGAACCCCTCAACGCGAAACGCCTGTGCTTTGCCGGGTGGATGCTCGACCTGGCGGCACGGCACCTGATCAGCCCGCAGAACACGGTGGTGATGCTCTCGGGCGCGGAGTTCCGCTTGCTCAAGATTTTTCTCGAACATCCCAACCGGGTATTGAACCGGGACCAACTGCTCAATCTCACCCATGGGCGCGACGCCGACCCCTTCGACCGATCCATCGACCTGCAAGTCAGCCGGCTGCGGCAGAAACTGGGAGAGGATGCCAAGGCGCCGATGCTGCTCAAGACCGTGCGCAACGAGGGCTACGTGCTGGCAACGCCGGTAGCCGTGGAGAATTGATGTGAAGGCATTTTTCGGTTCGATGGTAGGCCGGGTTTTTCTGATTCTGGTGGGCGGCATTTTTGCCTCCGGCACACTCACTTTCTTCCTTGCCGACAGCGCGCGTCGGGCGGACATCTCGCATATCCGCTCCCTGCACACCGCCGAACGGGTGGAACAACTCGTTCTCATGCTCGACGCGGCACCCCGGGAAGCAAGAGGCCCGGTTGCCGCCGCAGCAAGCCGCAACGGCATCGTCGCCGAAATTTCCGGCGCCGGAATCGGCGAGGGAGAACCGGACATCGAGCTCACCTCCGCTCTGCTCCAGCGCTTGGGCGAAGACCGCCATATCGTGTCGCAGAAAACGGCGTGTGCCACAACGCCGCAATACAGGCAGCAAGCCGTTTGCCGAACGGTATCCCTGTCCCTGCGCGATGGCACATTTCTGCACCTGGTTCTGCAACCCCGCCGCCCCCCGCCTGCCACACCGCCAAAGTCGCGGTTGCTACTGTATATCTTCTTCCTTGCAACCTGCCTCGGCCTGCTCGCCTACGCAGTCGCGCGCATGTCGATCCAGCCGCTCAGGCAACTGGCGCAGGCGGCCACCGAATTGGGCCGCAACATCGAGCGACCGCCGCTGGCAGAATGCGGTCCGACCGAGGTGCGCCATGCTGCCTCCGCATTCAACACGATGCAGGCGCGAATTCGCCGCCACATTCAGGAACGCACCCAAATGCTCGCGGCCATCACGCACGACCTGCAAACCCCGCTGACGCGGATCCGGCTCCGCTTTGAAAAAGTTCAGGACAAGGAATTGCAGGCCAGGCTGGTCGAAGATCTCTCGGCAGTGCAAACCATGATTAAGGACGGGCTCGATCTCGCCAGGAGCATGAACTCCGAAGAGCCGATGCGGCGCACGGATTTCGATTCGATCCTGGACAGCGTCTGCGCCGACGCGGTGGAGGCGGGGCAAGACGTAACGCTAAGCGGGTTGACCGGAGTTTCCATCGCGGCACAGCCGAACGCCATGCGGCGCTGCCTCACCAACTTGATCGACAATGCGGTGAAATACGGCGGCTACGCGCGGGTTAGCGTCAGCCGGGACAAGAATAAAGTCATCGTGCAGGTGCGGGACGGCGGGCCGGGAATCCCGGAAGACATGCTGGAAACGGTGTTCGATCCGTTTTTCCGGCTCGAAGTCTCGCGTTCGCGGGACACCGGCGGCACGGGAATAGGCATCACCATCGCGCGCAACATCGCCGAAAAGCACGGCGGAACGCTTTATCTCCGCAATCATCCGGACGGCGGGCTAATGGCGACGCTCGAATTGCCGATAGGCTGATCGGTCAGACATGTAGGTCGGGCACGCTGTGCCCGACGATTTGAACTAAAAACCTGTGCGCCAGCACAAACTGGCAAGCCCGATAAACCCAAAATCACAACACCCCCAAATAATTTGTTGGGCACAGCGTGCCCAACCTACAATAGGGACATGGAATATCGCCGGCTTCGCCTTATGGGGGCGACTTATTTTTTCACCGTAGTCACGTTCGAGCGGCGGCCTTTATTCGCCGATGCCGATAACGTAGCACTGTTGCGCCAAGCATTCAAAACGGTGAAAGCGCGGCATCCCTTCGTCATCGACGCCCTGGTATTGCTCCCCGATCACCTGCATTGCCTGTGGACTCTTCCGGAAGGGGATGACGATTTTTCCAGCCGGTGGATGTCGATCAAGCGCGAATTCACCCGCCATTGCGCGCCACAGCATAAAGCGCCGGTTTCTCCCACCCGCCGCGCCAAGCGCGAGCAGGCGGTGTGGCAGCGCCGCTTTTGGGAGCATTGCATCCGCGACGAAGCCGATTTTCAACGGCATTGCGATTACATCCATTGGAATCCCGTCAAACACGGTTACGCCGCCATCCCGGCGGCATGGCCGTATTCGATATTCCAGCGCTTTGTCGAACGCGGCGTGTACCCGCCCGATTGGTGCGGCGCGCCGGACGATATGGAACTCGGGTGATGTAGGTCGGGTACGCTGTGCCCGACGATTTGAATTTTCATTTTGTTGGGCACGGGGTGCCCAACCTACGTCACAGCCCCTTCCTCTACCTGCCTCTCCACCAGCAGGCTGTAAAGGCGGCGGCTGTCGGCGCGCAGCACGCTGAACTTGAGGCCGTCGAAAGCGACGTGTTCGCCGCGCTTGGGCAGGTGGCCGAACTTGCTGACGACCAGCCCGCCCACGGTATCGTAGTCCTCGTCGCTGAATGCCGTGCCCACCGCTTCGTTGAAATCCGCGATCTCGGTCTGCGCCTTAACGCGGAAGCGTCCGTCCGGCACGCGGATGATGTTGTCTTCCTGTTCGTCGTAGTCGTATTCGTCCTCGATCTCGCCGACGATCTGCTCCAGCACATCCTCGATGGTCACCATGCCGGCCACGCCGCCGTATTCGTCCACCACGATGGCGATATGGTTGCGGTTGCTGCGAAATTCCTTGAGCAGCACGTTGAGCCGCTTCGATTCGGGGATGAACACCGCCGGCCGCAGATTGTCGCGAACATTGAATTCCTGATCGGCATAGTAGTGCAGCAGGTCTTTCGCCAGCAGAATGCCGATCACGTCGTCCTTATCCTTGTCGATCACCGGGAAGCGCGAGTGCGCGGTTTCGATGACAAAGGGGATAAATTTTTCCAGTGGATCGGCGATGTCCACCACGTCCATCTGGGCGCGTGGGATCATGACGTCGCGCACCTGCATTTCGGAAACCTGGAGCACCCCTTCGATCATGGCCAGCGCATCCGCATCCAGCAGGTTGCGCTCGAAGGCGGAATGCAGCAGATCGACCAGTTGTTCGCGGTCTTCCGGCTCCCGCAACAGGAGCGTGCTTAATCGTTCAAACCAGGTTGGTTTCACAGGTTCGTCGTTCATTGTGATTCTGTTCCTCTATCTGGTGTAGGGCCGAATGAATTCGGCCCTACAATTATTCATACGGATTGGCATAGCCCAGCTTGGTGACAATCTGGATTTCCAGGGCTTCCATCTGCCGCGCCCCTTCGTCGCTTTCATGGTCGTAGCCCTGCAGGTGCAGCACACCGTGGACGGTCAAGTGCGCATAATGTGCTTCGATGGGCTTTCCCTGCTGTAAAGCTTCGCGGGCAACCACCGGAACGCACAACACGATGTCGCCCGCCAGCGGCGAATCCGTGTTGGAAAACTCGTTGTCGTAAACAAAGGTTAGCACATTGGTCGCGTAGTCCTTGCCGCGATAGTCGCGGTTGAGCGCATGGCCTTCCTCCTCGTCGACGATACGCAATGCGATCTCGGCATCCTGGCACAGTGCTGCCTTCACCCAACGACGAAACTGGGCGCGGGTCGGCGCCTCTTCCGGGTTCGCCGCGTATTGCACCGACAGATGCAGGGTGGGCACGCTGCGCCCACCGCCGGTCTCCGCGTGGGCCACCCTACCCATTTTTTTTCTCCCGTTGTTCATAAGCGTTGACGATTTTCTGCACCAGCGGGTGGCGCACCACGTCCTCGGACAGAAAGAAAGTAAAGGCGATGCCGCTGACCTTTTCCAGCACCTGCTGGGCGTCCACCAGGCCGCTCTTCTGGCCGCGTGCCAGATCCACCTGGGTCACGTCGCCGGTAATCACGGCCTTGGCGCCGAAGCCGATGCGGGTGAGGAACATCATCATCTGCTCTGGCGTGGTGTTCTGCGCCTCGTCGAGGATGATGAAGGAATGGTTCAGGGTGCGTCCGCGCATGTAGGCCAGCGGGGCGATTTCGATCGCGCCGCGCTCGAACAGCTTGGTCACTTTATCGAAGCCCATCAGGTCGTAGAGCGCGTCGTACAAGGGGCGCAGATAGGGATCCACCTTCTGCGCGAGGTCGCCGGGCAGGAAGCCGAGCCGTTCGCCCGCCTCCACCGCCGGGCGCACCAGCACGATGCGTTTCACCAGATCGCGTTCCAGCGCGTCCACCGCGCTGGCCACCGCGAGATAAGTCTTGCCGGTACCGGCGGGGCCGATGCCGAAGGTGATGTCGTGCTCCTGTATCTTGCACAGGTACACGTTCTGGCGCGGAGTGCGGCCGTGCAAGTCGCTTTTGCGCGTCATCAGCACCGGCATGGCGACGCCCTCCTGGTCATCGCGGCTCACGTTCGCCACCTCGATCAGGCCGAGCTGGACATCCTCGACGGAAAGATGGGTGCGGGATCGTTCGTAGAAGTTTTTCAGCGCCTCCACGGCCAGACGCGCCTGGCGCTGGTCTCCATGCACGGAAAAGTGCTCGCCACGGCGGGAAATGGTCACGTCGAGAGCGGTGGCGATCTGCTTCAGATTTTCATCCAGCGCGCCGCACAGGTTGGCGAGGCGGGCGTTGTCCGCAGGAGAAAAAGAAATATCGAGGGATTTTGGAGTCACGGGAGCGGCCTAGGGTCTGTTCATGAATAAGTTGGGCAATTATGGTCGTGCTGGCGGGATGCGATGCAAGACGCCGGGCACGCCGCATGGCCATACCCTGCAAGTGACCGGCAACGCCGCAGCGCGCCCGCCAGTGCGGCCAGAATGTTCAAATTATTCATGAACAGACCCTTGCTCGAGGACGACGATTTCGCCGCGCAAAGTATGGGTGGAAACCGCAGTAATGGTGACATTGACGAACTGCCCGATGAGGCGCGGATTGGCCTTGAAATTGGTCACCCGGTTGTTGTCGGTGCGCCCCATCAGTTCAGCATCGTCCTTTCTGGAAATCCCTTCCACCAGGATGCGCTGCACCGAGCCGACCATTTTCCGGTTGACGATCTGTTCCTGCTCATCGATTTTTTTCTGCAACTGACGCAGCCGCTCCTGCTTCACTGCCAGCGGCGTGTCGTCGGCCAGCTCCGCCGCCGGCGTGCCGGGGCGCGGACTGAAAATAAAGCTGTAGCCGGCATCGAAGCCGACATCCTCGATCAGCTTCAAGGTCGCCTCGAAATCGGCATCGGTTTCGCCGGGAAAACCGACGATGAAATCCGAGGACAGCGAAATGTCCGGCCGCACCGTGCGCAGCTTGCGCACCAGGGACTTGTATTCGAGCGCGGTATAGCCGCGCTTCATCGCCGCCAGCACCCGGTCGGAGCCGCTCTGAACCGGCAGGTGCAGGCCGCTGGCCAGCTTGGGCACTTCGCCGTAGACATCGATCATGCGCTGGGAAAACTCGACCGGGTGGGAGGTGGTGAAGCGCAGACGCTCGATGCCGGGCACCTCGGCCAGATAATGCAACAGGTCGGCCAGATCGGCGGTTTCTCCATCGTGCATCGCGCCACGGTAAGCGTTGACGTTCTGCCCCAGCAGGGTAATTTCCTTCACCCCCTGCCCGGCCAGTTGCGCCACCTCGGCGATCACGTCGTCGAAAGGGCGGGACACTTCCTCGCCCCGCGTATAGGGCACGATGCAGTAGGTGCAGAATTTGCCGCAACCTTCCACCACCGAGACGAACGCAGTCGCGCCCTCCACCTTGGCCGCCGGCATGTGATCGAATTTTTCGATTTCAGGGAAAGACACATCCACTTGGGGTAGGCCGCTTTTGCGCCGGGCGTCGATCATCTGCGGCAGGCGGTGCAGGGTCTGCGGGCCGAACACCAGATCCACATAGGGCGCGCGGCTGACGATGGCGCTGCCTTCCTGGCTCGCCACGCAGCCGCCGACGGCGATCAGCAGATCGGGGTTGGCCTGCTTCAGGGGCCGCCACCGGCCCAGCTGGTGAAAAACCTTCTCCTGCGCCCTCTCCCGCACCGAGCAGGTATTCAGCAGAATCACGTCGGCATCCTCGGCGCGCAGCGTGATTTCCATGCCCTGCGCGGCATTCAGCACGTCCGCCATCTTCGCCGAGTCATACTCGTTCATCTGGCAACCGAAGGTTTTAATAAAAAGCTTTTTCGCCACGAGGATATAGCCTAACGCCCCATCCCCGCTTCTTCTTCAGGGGTGGGCAGCCACATCTGGATCAGCAAGCCGCCCGGATCGAGCTGATAGAACACTTTGGCGCTTTGCGGCAGCGAGGTGGGAACAATGATGCGGTTGGACGTATCGTAAATCCGCGCGCCGGGCGCCAGCCGGTAGATTTCTCCACCGATCTTCACTTCCGGGTAGTTATGGCCGTTGATCTGCCCGACTTGCGCGTTTTGCGGCAAGAACCTGCCGGCATGAGCGGCCAGGGCGAACAATATGAGGAAAAGAAATAAGAAATGCTTCAGCATAAATGCACGATAGCACACAACCAAACTGTGGTGATAGTTGCAGACAGGTTGCATGAGAGGAAAATGGTGGTGATAGGTGGACTTGAACCACCGACCCCAGCGTTATGAGTGCTGTGCTCTAACCAACTGAGCTATATCACCAAGATAAATCGAAGGAGGCGAATTCTGACTTTTTATCGTCCGTTTGTCAAGATTGATCGAGCCGACAGAAAGACCTCCGCCTCAACGGCAAAAAAGAGGAAGGGGTCGAAGCGCCACTTGGGACAGCTCCAATACCCGACTTGCTTTGAGGGTGTCACTTTACGACGAGGGGAAAAATTGTACGAGGAGGCAGGTGATGTGCATTCTTTATAGACCCTGTTTGTGCAAAGGAGCGCCTGCGCACGCACTTGATGAAGCGGCACAAGGTCAAGGATCGAGGGATCGGCCTTGGTCGTTTCCCCAGCCAACAGCTTTATACGCACTATGGGCTATACAAAGTTCCGACAACGGCGGGCTGGAAAACGGCGTATGCCAGGTGTGAAGAACATCGGAAAGCCGTGTGCGGGAATTGGGGTTAGCAGGGATATCGCCGAAGGCGATAACTCGCAAAACCGCACACACGGTTTGATGAGGGAGGGCAGGCGAAAGCCTGTTCTCTACTCTACCCATCGATTCTTTCGACCGGGAGCGGTGGCAGACGACGGAAAATGTAAATACCGACCGGCAAGTCGATGGGGTCGCTCACCTGCCCAGGCTTGAGGTGGAATATCGGCTTCATGCTCGCCGGCTGCTGGGTTGTGTCCACCACGCCGCGCGTGACGGTGTCCCGTTGCATGTCCGAGTATTTCTTTATGAGCGCACTGAAATCCGCGTTCTGCGTGCGTGCGAGCTGCACCAGCTTCTTGGCGACCTCTAGTGCGCCGTCATGGTCATAGTAGAACTCCCGCCCGATGCGCTCTGCTCCCATCATGCCCGTATGGCCGATGACCAGAAAATCGAAATCGCCCGGCGAGACTGCAGGCTGGTTCGGCGCTGGAAGCTTCGCCGGGTCTGCCGTGCCGATGCGCTCCGGAAGGACTTTTTTCCCCGCCTCTTTCAGCAGAGCTATCCGCTTGTTTGACAGTTCGTGCGCGCGCGCCGGAGTGAAGCCGCGCGCCTCGTCTCCAGTACGAACGATCACGATTTTCTTTAAGCCGTCACCCTGCGCGATGCGATCCACCAAGTCGAGTCCGGAGACGACCTCGCCGAAGATCGTGTAATGGCCGTCCAACCAAGGTGCCGGACGTTTGGTGATGAAGAACTGGCTGGAGTTAGTGCCTGGGCCGCGATTGGCCATTGACACGACGCCCGCCTTGGCGTGCTTGAGTCCGGGGTCAATCTCGTCGGCGAATGTGCTGCCCGAGTACCCCTTGCCGGTACCAGCCGGGTCACCGGTCTGTACCATAAAGTCGCGCACCAGGTGAAAAGTCAGGTTCTTGTACAGTGGGTCCTTCCGTTGTGCATTGGTCTTCGGATCGACCCAGGCAACGCTGCCCTCGGCCAGTCCGACGAAGTTCATCACGGTCAGCGGTGCGCGCTTGAAATCAAGCTGCACCGTGATGACACCCTTGGCCGTATGCAGCTCGGCGAACAATCCCTCCCCTTTGGCCGCAACTGCGGGGGCGGACACGCTCAGTAACGCGACAATTGCCAGACACACCAACCAGGCGCGACGTACAAAGACCATCAGAACTTGATCCGCAGACATAATAGTAACCTTTATTTGAAATTTCGGAATTATAGGGACACTCTGATTGCCACCGGTTCGGGTTCGGACGGCCATCGCCACGATCGTCGGCAGAAATGGACAGTGCGTCGTCGGGAAAAAGCGGGGGCGGATTGCTCCGCCCCCGCATTCCTTCATTCAGACATACACCAGTCTCAGTGGATGTCCAGCTTCAGTCCCATGGCATGTTCCTTCCGCATCCGCTTCTCCTCCTCGAGAATCTGGTTAACGGCGCGGTTCAGCGGCGACCAGCCATACCAGTGCATGTAATCATTCGAGGCATGGAAGGCGCCCTGGAAGGCACGCTGCTTGTACTCGAGCGTGATCCAGAACAACTCAAGCTCGATTCCCGTCTTGGCATCATAGTACTGCAACAGGTCGGGCCCGTACTCCCAGCCCTTGGGTTTCTGCAGGATGCCATCCTTGTAGAGACCCTGAACCGCCTGGATAGCCTTGGAGAAGCGGCTATCAACCTGCTTGACGATGTCATCGCCAGCCATGAAGAAGTCCTTGACGAAGTCCTTGGCATGACAGTTGTTGCAGATATTCTTCATCTTGGCGCGCTCGGCGTTGAACTGCTCGGGAGCGCGTGCCGCCTGAGCCTGCAACGCCACCTCGACAGCCCGCGCCGTCAGTTGCAGGTTGCTGTCCAGAAGCCCGGCCGCCTGCAGGATCATGGCGCGGTCGAATGTCCATTGCGGGTCGTCATCCACATCGACGTAGTTGCCCGACGGTAGTCCTGCAGCCAGCTTGGTCAGATTGTCCTTGAGCGATGGTGCAACCTTGATGAGTGCCAGGACGTTTTCCTTGGTGGGAAGACGCAGTCCCAGGAAGCCCCACGGGGTGCGCACTTCATGGTTGCCACCGTTCATGTGACAGGTCTGGCAAGTCGGCGCGCGAGTACCGGTGGGATCGCTCTCATGGATGACGCCATGCTTGGAGGAGACATACATTTCCCACTGCGGATGGTCGAAACCCATGTGGCAGTTGGAGCAGGCCTTCGGATTCTGCGCTTCCTTCTTCGAGAACGCGTGTCGCGTATGGCAGGCATCGCACTGCGCGTTGCCGTAGCGGTACTCGGAGGCCTCCTTGCCGCCGTCGTGCGTCATCTTGTCGAAACCCGACAGTTTGCCTTGCCAGCCCTTCTCGCCGAGTTTGTGACAGCCGGAGCAGCCACGATAGCCCTGCTTGACGATCGATGCAGGCTGGCCGTGCCACGCCTGCTGCGACTTCTGGGCGAACCATGCGAGATTGTGTTTGCCGGCCTTGTACTGCCCGACCTGATCCTCGTGGCACTTCTTGCAAGTCTGGGCAGTTGGCATCTTGGCCAACTTGTAATCATCATTCTTCGTATGATTGGTGCCGTGGCAATCGTTGCAGCCGACGTAGTCCCCGGCGTTGGTCGGGCTTCCCATCTTGCCCGACATGTGGTCCTTGACAATACCCGGCGTCACCTGGATATGACAGCCAACGCACTCCTGATCCTTGTGCTTGACTGTTGCCTCGAAGACGGTTTTCACATTCGACTCCTTGGCGGCGGCAGAACCCACAGCGAAAAAACTCCCCGCGATAAAGCTGACCGCGAGAAACGTATTAACAACGAGCAATCTTGATCTTGGTAACATGATGCACTCCTTTTTAGACTACGACACGATTTCCCGGCGACCTAAAAGAATCCATCTCGAACTGCGTTGCGCACACGCGGCAAGGCGCCTCGCCAACTTTGCTTACCGGCATTTCTGAGCGACCGCCAGACGTTCACCCCAGAAAAACCTCCCAGAAAAGGCACAACGAGATTGTGGTTATTTGGTCACAAGCGCGTCTGGAATACCTTGATCTGAATCAAGGAAAGCAATGTAGTCACCGGCCTTCAGGCCGGGGTTTTGAACCACAGGGGCATTGGAACCATTGGAACCACATTGGAACCTTGGAACTACAGGGTACATGGTAAAACAGGAGAGAAAATATGAAATAAGATGAAAAAATATTCAAAAAACACTTGAAAATTTAAGCGGGATGTTCAGTTCTAGATAAGATGCACGGACTCTGCGCCTCCGTCAGTCAACGGAAGAGGTAGAGCGCAAAGCTGTATGCTATAAATCTAGACCTCGTCTTCCGCGTGCGCGCATCATTTCCTGATCAACCGCAAATCGGTAATGAACGCCTGTGGCTCGCCGATTTCGATCTTGCTGAAGTGGGGATGCAGGGGATTGAAAAGGTAATTGGTTTCGCCGGGAATCACCACGCTGGGCACGGCGAGAACGGCGGTGGATTGCTCTTGGGCCCATGCGCTGCCAATCGCCTGCAACTGCGTTCGGGCCGAGATGGTGCGCCAGTCCGGGGGGAGTTGCGCGAGTTCGATCTGCCTGATTTTCAGGCCTTTGGGAATTCGGGCCTGAATGATGACGTAACGGGCGCGCAGCGGTTCATCCTGCACCAGCATTTCCAGCATCGCCAGGGATTGGCTTTCAGCGGTATAAACCAGCGCCGCGCCCTTGCGGTTCCAGCGTCCGCCATAGAGTCGGGCGCCCTCGCCTGAGAAGGCGTTATCCGCGAAACGGGCAGTGACCAGCCGCCAAACATTCATGGCGAATCACCACTCTGGATCATGAAAGCAGCGATTCGCCATGAATGTTCCCCCTCACCCCTGCCCTCTCCTGCGAGCGGGCGAGGGGGACGAAGTATCGCTTCGCGATTTTCACAATAACGGTGAGCATCAGGCAAATACGCCCTGCTCGATGCGGCCCAGCGTATCCACTACACTTTCCGCGCCGATGTCGGTATCCAGAAGGCTCAACGGGGTAGCGCCGGCTAGAGCGGCGTTGGAAGATTTCAGCCAGTTGAGGGCAATATCGAAGTCCTCGAATACTTCCTCTGCGCGCTCGACCGCGCGTGCCAGCCGCACCAGTTTGGCGGATTCTTCGCTGTTCAACAGGCCTTCCCGCTTGCGGCGGGCGAGAGTGCGCTCAGGAATTCCGAGCGCACCGGCCAGTTCGGCCTGGGTAATTCGAACCGCGCGGGAAAGCGCATCCACGGCCGCTGATGGCAGGCCGTGGCGGATAAGGGCAACCCAATCAAGAGGAGAGCGTGGCGTGGGCTTCAGCGCGCCCTTGCCACCTAACAGGTCTTCGATAGAGAGGAATGACGGGTAAGCCAGCGCCGCAACAGTACTCATGACTACACTCCTTTATTTGCCATATGGCTTTTAGTATAGTCAAAAATGGCGTAAGTTGCTACGAGGGCCTCTAATTCTCGATAAAAACACGAATAATTATTGCATCCGGTAGGAGCGGCCTTGGCCGCGATTCGGTGGTTATCGCGGCCAAAGCCGCTCCAACAAGAAATGGAAAAACCGGTTAAACATTAAACAGGAAGTTCATCACGTCACCATCCTTGACGACGTATTCCTTGCCTTCCGAGCGCATCTTGCCGGCCTCTTTCGCCCCCTGCTCGCCGCCGAAGGCGATGAAATCCTCGTAGGCGATGGTCTGGGCGCGGATGAAGCCGTGCTCGAAGTCGGTGTGGATTACGCCTGCGGCCTGTGGCGCGGTGTCGCCGGCGTGAATGGTCCAGGCTCTCACTTCCTTGACCCCGGCGGTGAAATAGGTTTCCAGACCGAGCAGCTTGTAGGTGGCGCGGATGACGCGGTTGAGGCCCGGCTCATTCAGCCCCATGTCGGCCAGGAAAGCTTTTTTGTCCTCTTCTTCCAGGTCGGCGATCTCGCCTTCCATTGCAGCGCAAATCGCGACGACCGGGGCATTCTCGCGCTGGGCGAATTCTTCCACCTTGGCCAGCATCGGGTTGTTGTCGAACCCGTTTTCGTCCACATTGGCAATGTACATGGTGGGCTTGGCGGTCATCAGACATAGCGGCTTGAGCAGTTCACGCTCTTCGGCGGACAGCGCCAGCGCGCGCACCGGTTGGCTCTGGTCGAGATGCGCCCGCACTCTTCCCAGCAGGGCAATCACCTGGATCGCTTCCTTGTCGCCGGTCTTGGCCGCCTTGTTGTAGCGGTTGAAAGCCTTCTCGACGGTTTCCAGGTCGGCCAGCGCCAGCTCGGTGTTAATCACCTCGATGTCGGAAACCGGATCGACCTTCCCCGCTACATGCACCACGTTTTCGTCGATGAAGCAGCGCACTACGTGGGCGATGGCGTCGGTTTCGCGGATATTGGCGAGGAACTTGTTGCCCAGGCCCTCTCCCTTGGACGCGCCCGCCACCAGACCGGCGATGTCGACGAACTCGACCACGGCATGTTGCACCCTCTGCGGCTTGACGATTGCCGACAGCGCCTCCATGCGCGGGTCGGGAACTTCAACGATGCCGGTGTTGGGCTCGATGGTGCAAAAGGGATAATTTTCTGCTGCAATTCCGGCGCTGGTGATCGCGTTGAACAGGGTGGACTTGCCCACGTTGGGCAGCCCGACGATTCCACATCTCAAACTCATTAAAATCCTTTAATTATCAATTTACAATTTAGCCAAATGCTGGCATCGTGAAGGTTCAGAACTCAATCCGTTGAGATTGTCGGCGGAGTAGGGAACAAAACAACAAAATCGGGGCAGATGCTCAACGATTTTGTAAGGGTTGTGCCTTAAAAAAAGGCAATTGTAACCCTCTCAGGCGCTTTACTCCAAAGGCTTACGCCAACCCCTTGGCCGGGCGGACGGTTTCAGGAGGGGTTGCGCTGGAACAGCCAATAGCGCTCCAATCTGTCTCCGGGCCGGTTGCCTTCCCAGATTTTGTTCCATTCCGGGCCGGGAGGCGCATTCGGGTTCTTGGCAAAGCCCTGCACCAGCAGCAGATTACACTCGATCCCCCGGTGAGTTTCCGTGCGTCGGGTAAGGATGTCGGCGTAGTATTCCAGCAGGGCGCGCTGCGGCTCGCCCAGATTGCTGCTGGAAATGCAGGCGTGGCGAGCGGGCAAGGCTTGCTGCAGGGAGGCGATCATGGAGAGGTAGCTCTTGCCGGCATCGATCCATGGCAGACACAGTGTCATCAGAATGATCCAAACCAGCGTGATCCCGGTGGCCGAGTTGAGCACGGCACGCGGATTGCGGGGCAGGTATCTTGCCCGGAAAATAATGAACAGCCAGGCCAGGGTGGCCAATAGCGCAATGCTGAAGTGCAGCGGCTCGAACGCCGGGGTATAACCCGGTTGCAATCTTAGTAAGCGCTCTGTCTGGGAGGCTGGATGGCCGGAGATGAGAGCGAACCAGTAGAACCAGAACACGCCGGCGATAAAGCCGAAGGTCATGATGCTGAACCAGTTCAGCGCGCTGGCTGCGCCACGGCGCAAAGTGTCGACACCGGGCGCGGCCAGCAGCGAGAGGGGCAGCAACATCGGCAGGGCATACAGCTCGCGCGCGTCGGAAGCCAGGCTGAATACCCCCAGCATCACCAGGAAGACGGCGAGCACAAGCTGAACCTCGGCTTGCCCGAAGAGGCTGCGCCGTCCCTGCCACAGCGTCCACAGCGCAATCGGCAGGGCTGGCCAGGCAAACCAGGGCAGGTTCTTTAGATAAAACACGTGATCGTTGCTGGGGCCGAGGTTTGCGAAGCCGAGGAGCCGCCCAAGGTTGTTGATCCAGAACCATTCCCTGAACAGTTCCGGCGAGCGCAGATACAGCAGGGTCGGCCAAATGGTCAGCCATGGCAGCGCCGCGAGGAATGCGATTGCAAGGCACAGCGCGTAATTCCGGCTGCGCCAGTGGCGGAATACGAGGGGCAATAGCAGTGCCGTCAGCGCCATGATCCCAGGCGCGATCAGCCCCTTGGACATGAAACCGATACCGGCTCCCGTGCCGAGCCAGAAACCGGCCAGCGCGAATCTCCTGCGGCTCAAAGCCAGTCCGTAGATGGCTATGGCGAAACCGTCCAGCAAGGCGGTGTCGGTAATCATTTCATGGCCGTGGATCAGCAGTCCCAGGCAGCCAATCAGGATGAGTACACTGAGGCGGCCATGGCCTTTGCCCCACAGTTCTCTGCCGGTCAACCCGGTGAGCAGCAGCGTGATCGCCATGAAAAAACCGGTAGCAAGACGCGCTGCGTCATGCAGAGGAAGCGCGAAGGAGAATATTTTCCCGAATAAAGCCGCAGTGATGAAATACAGCGGCGGCTTTTCCATGAAAGGTTCGCCGCCCAGTGTCGGTACGATCCAGTCGCCGCTTTGGAAAATATGGTAAATCAGCCCGAAGCTGTAAGCTTCATCGGGTTTCCAGGGCTGATGGCCGATCAGCCCTGGCAGTATCCAGGCAAGGCAGATCGCAGCTAGCAGGAAGAAGGTCGAGCGCGTGCTGAAATAGGTAATGTCTGTGGGTTGGCTCATGGAATATCGGCGTATTTTAAACTCGGCCCGGCATAAACAAAAAAGGCAGCCTCAAGCTGCCTTTATGTTGCTGCATCGCTCGCAAGCCTACTTCATGCCATATTTCTGGCGGAATTTCTCGACGCGACCGGCGGTATCGATGGTCTTCTGCTTGCCGGTGTAGAACGGGTGGCACATCGAGCAGACTTCAATGCTCAGCGATTTGTTCATGGTCGAACGAGTCTTGAACTTTTCGCCGCAGCTGCAAGTGACTTCGATTTCGTTATATTCTGGGTGAATTTCCGGTTTCATGGCTTAAATCCTTGGGAATCTGGCGGCTTTTTTTAGGGCCGAATTCTTGAAAAAGAGGGATTATCCTCTAAAAAATGGGCTTTATCAAGTCCGAGCCTTGTCCAATGAGGAATGAGCCTGAACGAGGCCTGTATTTCCAACCAGGAATGAGCCTGAAGCGGCAAGATTAGGTGTGATTGGACGA
>PFJY01000082.1 GCA_002784065.1 Hydrogenophilales bacterium CG_4_10_14_3_um_filter_58_23
AGAATCGACCAGCGGGACGGATGGCCGCAAGCTCGAAACTTCGCTTCGCTCGTTTTCGTGGCCGGGGTAGCGGAAATGGACGAACCATTCGCGGTAGAGGCTGCGCGCCATGTCTTCCAGTATGCGGATGCGCCGCTGGTTGTTTTCGATCAGTTCGTCGTAGGCGGAGAGGATGCTTGCGATGCGGCGCTGCGTCTGGAGCGGTGGAATATCTAACTCAAGTGTATCGAGATGGTTCCTATTGAGGGTCGGCACACCTGCGCCTGCATTGAATCGGCCAAAATCAAAACCCTGGAGTCTGTAGTAAACAAAGTGAGGATCATTCCCTTTGAAATCTTTTACCCATAACGATGTATTGTGCGGCCAGAACGGCTCGTTGATGTATTGAACTGTTCCAAGTGAACCGCTTCGCCCCGTCACCACCCCAGGAGGAGCAACTTTCCAGACATCATGAAAACCAATGATCGATGTAGAACCAACGACAGGCACATGCCCATCTCGCATTTCAGTTTTGGTCAGGTCAAATCCCCGTTGGAGGGTTACAAAATCGCGGAACTGCGCCATCACAACTCCAGAATCTCCGCTACATTCCTCGCGATGGTTTGCTCCAGCCCGGTAGGGTGCAATAAGCGCAGCGCATTGCACCAATTCATTCGGTGCAATGTTCGTTGGTTATTGCACCCTACATCACATGTTGTTTTCACGACTTCATTCATTCTTCTGTGGAACTGCCCAGGCCATCCGGTTTTTTTAGCGCCTGTTTTTCCTCCGCAGCAAGACGGCGTTCAACTTTCTTTACGTCCTCGGCGGCTGGCAGGCTTTCCGGGCGAATACCGCGTTCAAGCAGGGTGTTGCGGACGGCCTGATTGTTGGTGATGTGTTCGCTGGAAATGGCGGACTCGGTTTGCATCCCGTGCTGGCGGGCGTTGAAGATGGTGATTTCGGTGGCGAAATCTTTGGCCTTGAGGATGATGGTCGGCGCGAAGTCGGCCAGCGGACGGTTGTCCGGCACTTTCCACTGGGCTTTCATGGCTTGCGTGGTTTTGCCGAACAGGGCCTGGTCACCCTTGCTGCGGATGATGGCGAAGTTCTGATTGCCGCCGGTCTGCTCGAAGATAACCTCGGAAAGTTCTTTTTCGGTGGCGCCAAGTTTCTTTCGGGCAAACACGCGCTCGGCTTCCAGCAGGCGCTGTTCGATCAACTCGGCACGGCGGGTCTGAACAGCAAAGTAGGTCTGGGCAAAGGCGATTTCCGGCTTCTTTGGGTCGCCATTCTGGGCAATCAGGTAACAGGCGTAGCGAGTGAGCATGAGGTCGGGGACTTCTTTCTCGGCTCCCTTCGGCATCTGGATCGTTTTGCCGACGTCGGCAAAATGATCCAGTGCTTGATGTCCAGAGACTTCACAGGCTGTTCTGGCCTTGGAAAGCACATTCAGAAAGTTGTCCCACTTGGCATAACCAAGCAGGTGTTGAATGTCACGCGCCAGCCAGTATTCCACCCCCCCCTCGGTTTGCTGAGCGTGGGCTTCAAAGGTAAGGGTGAGGGTTTGAACAAATTCAGTTTTCATGCTTCGAGTATCTCCATGACATTGCTTGCGATGCTCTGTTCCAGTTCGCGTGCCTGGGCATTCAGTACTTCCAGCTCCTCGTTGAGTGTTTCTAGCTTTTCCTTGAAATCTTCGTCGCTGACTACTTCGCCGGGAGCCACACCGACGTAGCGACCGGGGTTGAGGCTCCAGCCTTGGGCTTCGATTTCCTTGATGCTGGCGGTTTTGCACAGGCCGGGGATATCGCGGTAGACAACCCCATCCCCACCCTGGCCCTCCCCTTGAAGGGGAGGGAAAAGTTCGTTCAGCTTGGCCTTTGCTGCTTCCCCACCCAAGGTGTAATCCGGCGCCTCATTGCGATACAGGCGCACGATGTTGGCGATGAAGCCGATCTGGGCATCCGACCAATCGCGATGGGCGCGGTCGATCTGGCGGTAGAGGTGGCGGGCGTCGATGAAGAGGATGGTGTCGCGGCGGGAAAATTCCACCCTCTCCCCCAGCCCCTTTCCCGTCAAGGGAGAGGGGGGTTTATCGCTCCCTCCCCCCTTTGTGGGGGAGGGTTGGGGAGAGGGGAGGTTTGCCTTGCCTTTGTCGAGGAACCATAGCGTGCAAGGCAGCGTGACGGTGTAGAACATATTGGGGCCGACGGCGACCATCACATCCACGGCGCGGGCTTCGATCAATTGTTTGCGGATTTCCTGTTCGCTGCTGCGCGCGTCAGAGGCGGAATTTGCCATGACGAATCCGGCGCGGCCTTTGTCATTCAGGCTGGAATAGAACAGTTGTATCCACAGCATGTTGGCGTTGTCGGTGCGCGGTACGCCGAAGGGGAAACGGCGGCCTGCGCCCACGTCCGAAGCCAGTCGGTCCTTGTCCACGGCGTTGACGTTAAAAGGTGGATTGGCGAGGACGAAGTCGAACTTGCCGACGGCTTCGTGCGGGTCGTCGTAGTAGCTGTTGATGTGTCCGCCATGGCGGATGTCGCCTTCGAGGCCGTGAATGGCGAGGTTCATGCGCGCCAGGCGTCCGGTGTCGTCGGTCTTTTCCACGCCGTGGATGAAGAGTTCGTCGGCGGCATTTTTCTGGTGCTCGGCGACGAAACGTGCGCTCTGCACGAACATGCCGCCGGAGCCGCAGGCGGGATCGAGGATGCGTCCGTGAAACGGCTCGATCACTTCGACCAGCAGGCGCACGATGGAGCTGGGCGTGTAGAACTCGCCACCCTTTTGCCCTTCGGTGCGGGCAAATTGGCCGAGGAAGTATTCGTAGATGCGCCCGAAGGCATCGTAATCGAGGCTGACGGGAATTTCGGAAACCTTCTTCAACAGCTCCTTGAGCAGGGTGCTGGTGAAGATTTGATAGGTGCGTGGCAGCACGCCCGCCAGTTGCGGATTGTGCTTTTCGATTTCAGCCATCGCGTCGTTGATGGCCTGGCCGACATTCGCGCCCTCCGGCAGGTTGAGCAGATGGGCAAAGCGAGCCGCTTGCGGCAGGAAGATCACGCCTTCGGCATGGTAAGCGGCGGGATCGTCAGCACGGGAGGCACGACGGGATACTCCCTCTCCCCCGGCCCCTCTCCCGCCTGCGGGCGAGGGGAGCAAGGCGGCGCGGCGTTGGGTAAAGCGCGTCTCGGCAAACAGCAGAAAGATCAGGCCGAGCACCGGCGCGGAATACTGCGCGGCAGTCAGCCCGGAGTTGGCGCGGAACTGGTCGGCGGTATTCCACAGGCGTTTTTCAAGAGTATCGGTGGCGGTGTCCCGTTCGGATGGCGCGATCCAGTGCATTCGTGTTCCCTGTCAGCATGTTTTGGTTGTCAGCGAATGCTAACACGAAGGGGAAATGATACATAAAATCCAGACGCTTACTTCGCCATCCCAATCAGGTGTTCCACCGCCGCCTTTACTTCATCGTCGGACAGCGCCGGGTTGCCGCCTTTGGCTGGCATCGCGCCGGATTTGCCGGTGTAGCCGCCGAGGGCATGTTGGAACAGCGTGTCCTTGCCCTGCGCGATGCGCGGCCCCCAAGCGCCCTTGTCGCCGGCCTTCGGCGCGCCCGCAACGCCGGTGGCGTGGCAAGCCTGGCATAGGCCTTCATAAACTTTCTTGCCGTCCACTATGCCGCCCGCGTCAGGCTTGGCTTCGCCGATGGCGACTTCGCCCACCGGTTTCAGGCGTTTGGAGATTTCTTCCTCTGCCGCTCGGGTATCTACACCGTCAACGTGGGTGGCCTGGATGCCCATGACCAGTTTGAACAACAGGAAAACTACGAACAGCACGGGGATCAACGCGCCGACCAGGGCGAGCAGGAATTGCATTACTGTGGTTTTTTCCATTTCGTGGCCACTCACGGGGAAATCCTTGTCTTGTGTCATGTCGAGAGCCAGCAATTATAACGGTAATTCAGTCAACTTCAAAAACCCAGCATGGACGTTGCCGGAAAAAACCGTTATGATTTGCGCCTGATTTTCTCAATGCGCCCGTAGCTCAGATGGATAGAGTATTGGTTTCCGAAACCAAGGGTCACAGGTTCGAATCCTGTCGGGCGCACCAAACGCAGCCTTGTAGATCGGGCTTCAGCCTGACTGTCAGGTTACCGCCCTACAAAACCAAACCCGGAAGAACCCAGGAAAGCCAGCTGCGCCATCTTTGGCAGTATCTACGAATCACTTCCAGACATGCCGTGCTGCAGGGCGATCAACGCGGCCTCGGTGCGTGAGCGCACATGCAGTTTTTGCAGGATGCTCGTCATGTAATGTTTGACGGTCTTCTCCGCAAGGTACATGTGCTCACCGATTTCCCGGTTGGTGAGTCCCTGGCTGAGGAGATTGAGAATTTTGGTCTCGCGCGCTGTCAGTTCGGAAAATGAATCAGGGGTGGCAGGGTGGGAGAACTCGGTCAGCAACTCTGCGGCCAGGGCGGGGGTGACATAGGCCTCGCCACCGGCCACGCGGCGCGTGATGGCTCGCAACTCGCTGGCCGACACGCCCTTCAATACGTAGCCATGCGCCCCGGCTTTGAGGGCTGCCATCAGGTTTTCCCGGTTCTCGGAGACGGTGAGCATCATGATGCGCACTCCCGGTGCGCTGGCGGCGATCTTTCCGGCTGCCTCGATACCTCCCATCCCGGTCATCGTCACGTCCAGCAGCACCATGTCGGGATGCAAGCGAAGCGCTAGTTCCACCGCCTCCTCACCGCTGTCGGTCTGGGCGATCACCTCGAAATCCAGCTCCGCGCCAAGCGAGTGGGCGACCCCCTCGCGGAACAGGGGATGGTCGTCGGCGAGCAAAATGCGAATCGGGCTAGGCATGGATCATCTCATTGGTTGACAGGGGGAGCCGGGCGAGGATACGGGTGCCGCGTCCGGGAGCGGAATCGACATTAAAGATACCCCCGAGCAGCCGGACGCGCTCGCGCATGAAAGCCAGTCCGAGCCGCCCCCCTACGGCGACTGCCTGAGGATCGAAACCGGCGCCCTGGTCGGTGATCTCGATCAGCGCCTGCCCATCGGTTTGTTGCACGCGTACCTGCGGCGCGCCACCGGGCGCGTGCCGCCAGCAGTTGGTCAGCGATTCCTGGAGCAGCCGGTATACCGTGATCTTGACCGCAAGCGGCGCTTTGTCCAGGGATTCGCCGATCTCGGTCTGGACCGTTTGCCCGGAGATGCGCTCGAAATCGCGCACGGCGCGCCGCGCGGTGTCGGCGAGCGACAGTTCGGCTATTCCCGGTATCGCCAGTCCGGAAGAAATCTTGCGCACATCCCGAAGCGAGGATTGCAGGGCGCCGTGGATGCTGTGGAGGTCTTGCACCGCACCTCCCGGCGACAATGCGCATCTTTGGCACAGAGCGGCAAACTCGTCGAAGCGCATCAGGGCGAAGGCAATCGCCTGCGCTGGCCCGTCATGCAGGTCGGCGGCGATCCGGATCAGGAACTCCTCGTTGAGCGTGGTCGTGCTCACGCCCGCCTCGCGCAGGCGCTCGCGCATGTGATCGTTCTCGTCGAGAGCGCCGCGCAGTTGCTGGAGCTGGCGGCGCAGGTTGCGCTGCTGGTCCCGGATAGTATTATTGGCGCGGCGCACCAGGCTGAACAGCAGCAGGTAGATGGCGAGAGTGGCGACCGCGACAAGCAGCCAGCTGCGCAACTGGGCGGCGCGGATATCGCGATCCAGGTTATCCACCGAGAGGTAGAATTCGGCAACCGAGATAATCTTGCCCTGGCCGCCGACACGAACCGGCACATAGACCTCGAGCAGCCGCTGCCAGTGCGCCAGCTCGGGCTGGTTGTCGGCTTCGTCGAGATCGCTCACCCGGGCTTGTAGCGCACCCGTAAAGGCTGCTGCCAGCCGACCCTCGATCGGGAAGCGGCGGCCCAATTGCGTAGGGTCGCTGCTATAGGTGATGCGCCCATCGGCGTCCCACAGCTTGAAGCGGATCACTTGGCGGCGTAGCGGCCAGGCGGCGAACAGGCTATCGAGATCGGCGTGTTCGTTGCCCATCATTCCCTTGCTGGGCCAGCCGTGCAATTGCGCCGAAAGGACGTTCTCCACATAAACCGCCGCGAACACCGCAGCACGGTTCACCGCGCTAGTCTTTATCTGCTGTCCCATCCAGGTACCGATGGCCGCCATGCCGATCACGAGAACCGTGATGATCGCCAGCATGAACTGGCGCGAAAAGCTCAGGCGACCGAATGCTTGCTTCAGGGCTGCCAGCATGGGAAAATCTCGGTCTGTGAGATCGTGAATAATTGTTGCATGAGCAATGATAACACGTGATGGCTGAGCCGATAAAAGACTAAAGTCCGATAAAAATGTTACTTTAGCCTTATGTATTTCGGGCTGATAGGCCGTAGTGAGCCCGTTAGTGTTTGTAGACAATGATGTCCTGATGAAAATGTTTCTTGTCGATACAACCGGCAGGGGAAAAAGACTAAGAAACCTATTCAGGGTATTATTGGTTCCGATGCTGATGGGGATGTTTGGTAGCCACTTCCCGGCACCACAGCAAAGCGTGATCAGAGCGTGTATCCTGTCGCAGAACTCGCGCTCATACTGTTTGATTTGGCAATATTATTATTAACTGAAAGCCTTCATAAGGATTTGTATCATGACGAAGAAGCACACTGGATATGCATTGCTGGCCTGTAGCGCCCTGTTCGGCCTGTCACTTTCAACCGCTGCTTCGGCCGCCGACGTGGGCAAGCTGACTGAAGCTTGCGTCAACTGTCACGGCAAGGGTGGCGCCAACACGGAAGCGGCTATTCCTAATATCGGCGGTTATTCCTCGGGATATTTGGCCGATGCCTTGAAGCTGTACAAGACCAAAGGACGTCCTTGCCCGGAGGTGAAGATTCCTGCCGGCGCCAAGAAAGGCACGAAGTCCGACATGTGCCAGGCGGTCAAGGATCTGAGCGACGCCGATATCAAGCAAATTGCCGACTCTTACGCCGAGCAGAAATTTGTTCGCGCCACGCAGAAGTTTGATGCGGCCCTGGCCAAAAAAGGCAAGGCGATCCACGATAAAAGCTGCGAAAAATGTCACTCTGAAGGGGGCAGCGTAGCCGATGACGATGCCGGCATCCTGGCGGGTCAGAAGGCGGCTTACCTCGAAGAGCAGATCAAGTTCTTCAATGAAGGCAAGCGGCCTATTTCCAAAAAGATGAAGCCGAAGCTGGAAGCGCTGAGCAAGGATGATGTTCAAGCCATCATCCAATACTACATCAGCATCAAGTAAAGCGGCCACTCTGGTCTATATAGGGATAAAAACCGGGAGGCGCGCGCTTTCCGGTTTTTTCTTTGGGAAAGTGAGGGGTTTGGAATTCGCGCATAATGCCAGATGGCGTTATGACGAGAACGCGTGTTCCGAGTGATTAGATGCGGTTGCAGCAATAATTAAGGGGTTAAGCATGTCGGACACAAAACAAAATCGTAAAGGCTGGTGGGGCGCGCTACGCAGCCCCAGCGCCCGTTATTCGTTATTGACGCTGCTGGGCGGAGGCTTCATCGCCGGCATTATTTTCTGGGGCGGCTTCAATACGGCCATGGAAGCGACCAACCGGCTCGAGTTTTGTATTGGTTGCCATGAGATGAAGGACAACGTTTACCAGGAATACAAGAAAACCATCCACTACTCAAACCGTACTGGCGTGCGCGCCGTCTGTTCCGACTGCCATGTGCCCAAGGACTGGGTCCACAAAATGCAGCGCAAGATCCAAGCGAGCAATGAAATCTGGGGCAAGCTGACGGGCTTTATCGATACCAATGAAAAATTCGAGGCACATCGGCTGGAACTGGCGCAACACGAATGGGCTCGCATGAAAGCCAGGGATTCGATCGAATGCCGCAATTGCCACAGCTTCGAAGGCATGAACCTGGAAGTACAGGACAAGAGCGCCAAGAAAAAGCATGCTCAGGCCATGGTGCCCGGTTCTGGCAAGACCTGCATAGACTGTCATAAGGGAATTGCCCACAACCTGCCTAAAGGCGCGGAGGAATAATCCTTTTTTGGCAGTTGTAGGGTGGGCACGTTTTTGTGCCCACCCTACTGACGGGATGCGCCATGATAACACGCGATGGGTGCGCCAGGTCAAGACTAACGTCTGATGGATAAAAACACTTTAGTCTTATTCTGTTTGGGTCGATAAGCCATAGTGGCTCCATTTAGTTTTATAGATAATTGATGAAGGTGTTTCTGGTTATTTAAGGCACAAATTCGGTGGGGTGGTTTGTTTGCGGCCATTGCAATTTTTTTAAAGAAACAGTGGAGAAAAAAATGAAATTTTTAAGAAAAATGTTGGTCTTGTCCGCGTGCATCGCAGGCGCTGGCTGGGTTTCTGCCTCACTGGCTGCGGACGCGCCTCCGCAATGGGGCAAAGCCGCTACTGCGGTCCTGAACAAGGATGCAGTGTGCACGAAGTGCCATGACGAAAGTGAAAAGAAACCGGTACTGGCGATCTACCAGACCAAGCATGGCGTCAAGGGAGATTCCCGTACCCCGGGTTGCCAATCGTGCCACGGCGAGAGTCAAAACCACTTGGCGCAGAAAGGCAAAACAGCGCCTGACGTTGTTTTCAAGAAAGGCGCCTTCACAGCGACCGAAACGAAAGTGCTGAATGATGCCTGTCTTTCCTGTCACGATAAGGATGCAAAACGGACTCACTGGGAGGGTGGCGCCCACCAGACTGGCGACGTGGCGTGTGCCTCGTGCCACGAAATTCACGCGGCGCACGACAAGGTGCGCGACAAGAAGACGCAAACCGAAGTCTGCTTCACCTGCCACAAGGAACAGCGTGCGCAGAGCCACAAAATTTCTCATCACCCGATCGGTGAAGGCAAAGTAGTGTGCTCGGATTGTCATAATCCCCATGGCTCGGCCGGTCCGAAATTGCTCAAGAAAAACACGGTCAATGAGACTTGCTTCACCTGCCATGCCGAAAAACGCGGCCCCTTCCTGTGGGAACATCAGCCGGTGACCGAAGACTGCACCAACTGCCATACCCCGCACGGTTCCAACATCACGCCGCTGCTCAAGTCGCGTACACCGTTTTTGTGTTCCGAGTGCCACGACGGCCCGCACCACAGCAAGGATCCGGCGGCTGGAAGCGTGACAGGCACGCAGGGCGGGTTAACTGCCGTGCCGAGCGAGAACTATACAGGCCGCGCATGCATGAATTGCCACAGCATGGTCCATGGTTCGAACCATCCTGCCGGCGCCCTCTTGCATCGCTAATTCATTGAGACAACCTCCGGCCTTGCCGGGGGGGACTTTACTCAGAAAAATGGAGCTAATTATGAAAACAGTAAAAGACAATTTCGCCGTTGGCACGCTGAGTCTCGCGGTACGAGGCGCTTTGGTTGCCATGTTTGCCCTGCCGCTGGCTGCCCACGCAGCAGATGCGGCGAACGATGAGGTCGCCGCATTGACGCACCCCACCAACTCCGTCGAGATAGGGGTGGCGAATGTGTCCCAAAATTCGGCCAAATTCGGCGAATACAACGGTCTGAATGATTCGGGCGCCAGTTTCGTCGGCAACTTCGACATCCGTGGCGGCAATGCGTATGACGGAGCGGGCGGAACAACGCGCTGGGGGGTCAATGGCAACGACCTCGGCACGACATCCCGCTCACTCGGCGGTTCGGTGAGCAATCAGGGGCAATGGGACCTGAACATCGGCTATGACGAATTGCGCCACAACATCTCGGATACCTATCAAACCCCGCAGCAAGGGAGCATGGGGGGGAATAATTTCACTTTCCCTGCGAATTTCGGCTCGATTAACGGAGCGGCCAGTCCTAGCGCACGTGTCCTGAATGCGACCCAGTTAGGCGCTTTCCATACGGAAGAGGTAGGCACAACACGCAAGAATACGTCCTTCGGCGCTGGTTATACTTTCAACCGGCAGTGGAGCGTGCAGTTCGATTACAACCGCCTTGACCAGTCTGGCGCCAAGCTCATCGGCACGGGCTCACAAGGCGCGATACCACTTATTGGTACGGGGGCACCAAGCGCCCTTTTTGGCTTCCACGAAGCTAATAACATCATCATGAATCCGACTAGCTACAAAACGGACACCTTTAATCTAGCCCTCAATTGGGTCGGCGATAAAGGGCATCTGACAGGTGGCTATTATGGGTCGATCTTCCGTGACGACTACAATAGCCTGACTTGGCAGAGCGCCTTGGCAAATGGCCCAATCACTTGTGTCGGTGCAGGTTGCTTTGTTACCAACACCATGAGCACTGCACCGGACAACAGTCTGCACCAGTTGAACTTGACCGGTGGCTATGCCTTTTCGCCGACCACAAAATTGGTTGGTGGACTTTCCTACGGACGAAATACGCAGAACGATAGCTACGCAAGTGCGTTGATGCAGCCAGGCGGATTGCCCCAGTCGTCTTTGAACGGCAAGGTAATTACCACCCACGCCGATCTGAAGCTGACCAATCAGACTGCCAAGGATTTGGTGCTGTCTGCGGGTCTGAAATACAACGAGCGCGACAACCGTACGGCATCAAACGCTTACGATTACTACAACATCGGCAGGACAAATGTTGCAGGAATTCCGAACCTTACCCCTTACGCTGGCGTCAATACCCCGTACAGCAACAAGAAGACGCAGCTTGAGCTGGCCGCCGATTACCGTCTGGCCAAGGGGCAGAATTTGCGCCTGGCCTACGAGCGCGAGGACATCAAACGCTGGTGCAACAACGTCGTCGGCGGCGCCCAATGCGTTGCCAGCCCTTCCAGCAACGAGGACAAGCTGGGCCTGACCTACCGGCTGAAAGCGCGGGAAGATGTCAGCTTGAATGCGGGCTACACTTACGCCAAGCGCAACGCGGACTTCGATCATGCCTTCGCGGCCGATACGGGTACCTACCCCCAGGTTAATGGCGGCGACAGATTGGGATACGTGGCCTACCCCTACGCGACACGCACACAGGATCTGGTAAAAGCCGGCGTCAACTGGCAGGCTACCGATAAACTGGACCTGGGTCTGAGTGCCCGCTACGCGAATGACGATTACGACGCGACGCTGGGTGTGCAGGACGGGCGTACCAAGGGCATCAATCTGGATGCCACTTATAGCTACAATGAAAATAGCAGCGTTTCTGCGTATGCGAGTTGGCAGAATGGGGAGAGAAATCTGCTGAACGGAAATAATGGTACTGCGACCGTGGCGCCTACCAACATCTGGAGCAACCAGCTTAAGGACGACAGTAACGCCATCGGCATCAGTACCAGGCATCGTGGGTTGATGGGCGGCAAACTGGAAATTATCGGCGATCTTTCATACTCGCTGGATAAGTCGCACTATTCGACGCAGGTTCCATACAACCTCAATTGTGGCCTTGCCACAACGCTTACTTGCGGCGATACGCCGGATATCAAAAGCGAGTTGACCACTCTGAAACTCACCGGCAACTATAAGGTGGACAAGAGTGCCAAGGTGGCTTTGGGATACATCTACCAAAAGCTGAGTAGCAGCGACTATTTTTACAACGCCGAACAGTATGGTTACACGCCGAACCGCGTGATGCCGACCAACTTGCAGGCGCCGAACTACTCGGTTAATGTAGTTACCGCGACCTATATTTACATGTTCAAGTAAGCACACTGGAGAGTGGGGTAGAGAACGGGGCACGATTTAGTCGCGCCCCGTTTTTTTGCCTGTCGCAGAATAGTCCAAGAAATTTCGAGCTTTCCAATTGGGTAAACATTGATGCTGGAAGGGAAAGACCTCGCCTGTGTACGCGGCGAACGCATGCTGTTCAGGCACCTCGACTTCACGTTGAACGAAGGCGAACTGCTGCTGGTGCAGGGGCTTAACGGCAGCGGCAAGACCAGCCTGCTGCGCATGGTGTGTGGGCTGCTGGCGCCGGAGTCCGGCGAAATCCGGTGGGGCGGCGAAGAG
>PFJY01000167.1 GCA_002784065.1 Hydrogenophilales bacterium CG_4_10_14_3_um_filter_58_23
ATTGGGGCTATAGCCGCCTTCAGGCGGCTCCTGGGTTACCCGCGCCTTTGAGGCGCTCAAGCAATAAACCTCCGGCTTTGCCGGAGGTAATTTAATTTATGATTGAGGCAACATGGACACCCAACGTCTAATACTTTTCATTGTTTTTTCCTTTTCTATTCTGATGTTATGGGATGCCTGGCAAAAGGAACAGCATCCTGCTCCGGTTGGTCAAGTCGTATATAAAAAAGCGGGTGTCGCACAAACGCCGACTCCCACTACTCGAGCTACTCGAGCGGTTGATGCCCCTACCAAGGACTTTGGCGGACCGCTGCAAACAGGAGAACGGGTAAAGGTACAAACAGATTTGATTTATGCCGAAATTGATACCCTTGGCGGTGATGTGCGCAGGCTGGAATTGCTGAAGCATCATGATACCCAGGATAAAAGCAAAAACCTTGTCTTGCTGGAAGATGATCCGAAACACCTCTACATCGCTCAATCGGGTCTGATCGGCAATGATTTGCCAACACATAAAACGCTATTTTCTGCGGTTGCAACCCATTATAAACTCGCAGAAGGGGCGAATGACGTACAGGTAAAGCTGACTTGGACGGGTGAGAATGGTATCAAGGTGGACAAGGTGTTCACCTTTTTCAAAGGTAGCTATGTGGTTGATGTGACTTACGAAATACATAATGGCAGCACAATTCGACTGGAGCCCCATTCCTATTTTCAGTTGGTAAGAAATGGTCAGCCTCCGACCGGGGACCCGAAGTTCATCACAACTTATACCGGACCTGCTATTTATACGGACAAAGAAAAATTCCATAAAATCAGCTTTTCCGACATTGCGAAGGACAAAGCGACCTATCCCAAGCAAAGTAATGACGGATGGGTCGCCATGATCCAGCTTTATTTCCTCAGCGCATGGTTGCCCGCCAACGATCAACCACGTGAATATTATGCGAAAAAACTGGGAGATGATATTTACGATGTAGGTATGGTTCTGCCGTTAGGCTCGATTGAGCCAGGAAGCATGAAGAAAATAACCGTGCCTCTTTATGCCGGACCACAGGAACAGGATCACCTGAGTAAGGTTGCCCCCGGACTGGATCTGGCCGTAGATTACGGTGTGCTGACTGTGATTTCGGCACCGCTGTTCTGGGTCTTGGCGTTGCTTAACAAGCTGGTTCAAAACTGGGGTCTGGCCATTATCCTATTAACTATCCTGATCAAACTGGCTTTCTATCCGCTGTCTGCAAAAAGCTACCGCTCCATGGCGCAAATGCGCGTGCTCGGGCCTAAGCTGCAAAAACTCAAGGAGCAATACGGCGATGACCGTCAGCGGTTGCACACGGCTATGATGGAGCTATACAAGACCGAGAAGGTCAACCCGCTTGGCGGTTGTCTGCCGGTCGTAGTACAGATCCCGGTATTCATCGCGCTTTACTGGGCGCTACTGAATAGCGTCGAAATGCGCCAAGCACCGTTCATGCTGTGGATCCACGATTTGTCCGCTCCCGACCCTTATTACATCTTGCCGATCGTAATGGGGATCACCATGATCATCCAGACCAAGCTTAATCCGACGCCACCCGACCCCATTCAGGCCAAGGTGATGATGATCATGCCGATCGCCTTCAGCGTTTTCTTCTTTTTCTTCCCTGCGGGACTGGTTCTGTACTGGGTGGTGAACAACACGCTATCGATTGCGCAGCAATGGTATGTTACACATGGTGTTGAGCAGGCAAAAGCAGCCGCCAAGGGGCATGCCAAGCACTGATGTCATTGCCGCTATTGCAACCGCGCCAGGTCGCGGCGGCATCGGCGTGGTGCGAATTTCCGGCGAAGACCTGCGTGATTTTTCCCAGAATCTTCTGGGGAAAATCTCTGCTCCCCGCGTCGCTACGCTGAGCTATTTCCTGGCCGCAGATGGGGAGGTGATCGATCAGGGTATCGCCCTATATTTCCCCGTCCCTTATTCCTATACTGGCCAGGATGTTCTCGAACTGCAAGGCCACGGTGGCGACGCGGTGTTGCGCCGGTTGCTGGGACGTTGCCTGGAGTTAGGCGCGCGCCCAGCCGAGCCGGGTGAGTTCACCCGGCTCGCTTTTCTCAATGACAAGATGGACCTGGCTCAGGCGGAAAGCGTGGCCGACCTGATCGATGCTGCTACCTCTGAGGCCGCCAAAACCGCAATGCGCTCACTGCGCGGAGAGTTTTCCCATGCCATCCATCAGTTGGTAGATGCACTGATCAACCTGCGTATGCTGGTGGAGGCGACCCTGGACTTCCCGGAAGAGGAAATTGATTTTCTCGAGGAATCCAACGCTCTAAATCAGCTGGCCGTTATCAACGCTCAGCTGGATAAGGTGTTCCGTCAGGCAAAGCAGGGTAACCTGTTACGTGAAGGTTTGCATATTGTCCTTATTGGGCAGCCGAATGTGGGCAAATCCAGTTTGCTTAACCAGCTTGCTGGCGAGGAGGTGGCAATTGTCACCCCTGTGGCGGGAACCACTCGTGACGCGATCCGCCAGCACATCGAAATCGAGGGCGTGGTGCTGCATTTCATTGACACCGCAGGGCTACGCGACACCGACGATGAAGTAGAGAAAATCGGCATTGCCCATACCTGGAGCGCGATACACCAAGCCAACGTGGCTGTGCTCCTGATTGATGCGGCGAAAGGAATTGCGCCGGCCGACCTGGAAATTATTGCTAAATTGCCGCCCGACCTGCCGCTGCTTCGTATATTCAACAAGGTCGATCTTCTCGGCCAAGAGCCCAGGATGGTCGCCGCTGATGGAATTGCGGATATTTACCTGTCGGCCAAGACTGGCGCAGGAATCGATTTGCTACATGAGCACCTGCTGCGAGTCGCTGGCTGGCAGACTGGCGGCGAGGGTGTATTCATGGCGCGCGCGCGCCACCTGAGCGCGTTGCGCGAAGCCGGGGAGCGATTGAACCTGGCTGCTGCGTGTGAGGGCCGGGTCGAGTTTTTTGCTGAGGAGCTCCGGTTGGCCCAGAACGCTCTTTCCAGCATAACCGGTGAATTTACATCGGACGATTTGCTGGGTGAGATATTTTCCCGTTTCTGTATCGGAAAATAGCGTTTCACGTGAAACAATAGTTATTTTGGGTTATGATTCGCACTCATTTTGCACACCCGGTTGCCCATGCTTTATCCCTCCCAATTTGATGTCATCGTGATCGGCGGCGGCCATGCCGGAACGGAAGCCGCGCTGGTCGGCGCCCGCATGGGCCTGAAAACGCTGTTGTTGACGCATAACATCGAAACGCTCGGTCAGATGTCGTGCAACCCCTCGATAGGCGGTATCGGCAAGGGCCATCTGGTGAAGGAGGTCGATGCCTTGGGCGGAGCCATGGCCGCGGCGACAGATGAAGCGGGCATCCAGTTTCGCATTCTCAATTCCAGCAAGGGGCCGGCGGTAAGGGCGACGCGCGCACAGGCGGACCGTGTTCTTTATCGGCAAGCGATTCGGCGCCGGTTGGAGAATCAACCCAATCTGTGGCTGTTCCAGCAGGCGGTGGATGACCTGATTCTTGAGCAAGACCGCGTAGTTGGCGTGGTCACCCAGCTGGGCTTGCGCTTTCGGGCCAGGTCAGTGGTGTTGACGGCGGGTACGTTCCTGGCGGGGCTGGTTCATGTCGGGCAATCGAATTACCCGGCCGGGCGCGCCGGAGACCCTCCTTCGATCACCTTGGCGCAACGGCTGCGCGAGCTTCAATTACCGGTGAAGCGCTTCAAAACGGGCACCCCGCCACGTATCGACGGCCGCAGCCTGGATTATTCGGTGATGGTGGAGCAGCCCGGCGACGACCCTGCGCCGGCATTTTCCTTCCTCGGCTCTTCCGCACAGCATCCGCGTCAATTACCGTGCTGGATCACCCAGACCAATCTGCGCACTCACGACATTATTCGTGGCGGTCTGGACCGCTCGCCGCTGTATACGGGCGTGATCGAGGGAGTGGGTCCACGCTATTGTCCGTCGATCGAGGACAAGATCATGCGCTTTTCCGGCAAGGACTCACACCAGATTTTCGTTGAGCCGGAAGGGTTGAGTACCCACGAAATCTATCCCAACGGCATCTCCACCAGCCTGCCTTTCGATGTGCAGGTGGAGTTGGTGCGCTCAATCCGGGGCTTTGAAAACGCGCATATTACCCGCCCCGGCTATGCAATCGAGTACGATTTTTTCGATCCGCTCGGGCTGAAAAACTCGTTGGAAACTAAGGCAATACAAGGACTGTTCTTCGCCGGCCAGATCAATGGCACCACCGGCTATGAAGAAGCCGCAGCGCAGGGAATCCTGGCGGGCATCAATGCCGGGCTATCGGTACAGGGGAAAGAAGCCTGGCATCCAAGCCGGGATCAGGCCTATCTCGGCGTGATGGTGGACGACCTGGTCACCCGTGGTGTGGTCGAGCCTTACCGCATGTTTACCAGCCGTGCCGAATACCGGTTGATGTTGCGTGAGGACAATGCCGACTTGCGCTTGACGGAAGCGGGGCGGCGGCTAGGCGTGGTCGATGATGTGCGGTGGCAGAGCTTCGAGGAAAAGAGTGAGGCAATCGCGCGCGAACAGGAACGCCTGAAAAGCGTCTGGGTGAATCCGAAGTTGCTGCCTCAGGAGGATGCGGAAAGGGTGTTAGGCAAGGGTATCGAGCGGGAGTATTCGTTATTGGACTTGCTGCGCCGACCGGATGTCAGCTACCGCGACTTGATGACATTACCGAGCGCCGGGGTAGGAGTCGGAGACTCGAAGGTGGCCGAACAGGTTGAGATCCAGGCCAAATACCAGGGTTATATCGCTCGCCAGCAGGAGGAAGTCGCCCGTCACCAGCATTATGAGGCCATGGTACTGCCCCTCGGATTGGATTACTGCGAGGTGCATGGGTTATCCATCGAGGCGCAACAGAAACTTAACCAGCACAAACCTGAAACACTGGGGCAGGCAGGGCGTATTTCCGGGGTGACCCCAGCGACGATTTCATTGCTGTTGGTGTACTTGAAACGAAGCCAGAACATGAGTGACCACAAAAAAATCGCATGAGCTTGGAAGAAAAATTAGCAGATGGCCTGGAGGAAATGGGTCTGCATTTAGACGCGGCGACGCAATCGAGCTTGCTGAACTATGTGGCGCTCATGCAGAAATGGAATAAGGTTTATAACCTGACAGCCGTGCGTGACCCACAAAAAATGATCATCCAGCATTTGCTCGATAGCCTGGCGGTTTTGCCACACCTCGTCGGGCGCCGAATCATCGACGTCGGAACCGGGCCCGGTCTGCCGGGAATTCCTTTGGCGCTGGCGAATCCGGCGCTGGAGCTTACCCTGTTGGACAGCAACCATAAGAAAACCAGTTTTCTTCGACAAGTCTGCCTGGAGTTAAACCTGAATAACGTGACGGTAGTCTGTGAACGGGTAGAGGCATGGCGGCCGACAGAAAAATACGATGTGGTGATTTCCCGTGCTTTTTCCGACTTGGCCGAATTCGTCAGCTTGGCGTTGTATTTGTGCAGTGATACGGGGCTGATGTTGGCAATGAAGGGGATTTATCCCCATGAGGAGTTGACTCGATTGCCGGCTACGGTTGAGTTACAGGGCGTAGAGTCGCTCAAGGTGCCGGGCCTGGATGCCGAACGGCATCTGGTTTTGTTGCGACCGACCAAAATGGTAGCAAAGGGTTAGGGTAGGGTGATGGCAAAAATACTCGCAATTACAAATCAAAAAGGCGGGGTGGGAAAAACCACCACCACGGTCAATCTTGCCGCCAGCCTGGCGGCAACCAAGCGCCGCGTGTTGCTGATCGACCTTGATCCGCAGGGAAACGCCACCATGGGTTGCGGTGTCGACAAAATGGCCCTGACGCAGACGGTATATCATGTGCTGCTGGAGGAAAGGAGTATCGCGGAGGTGCGTGTTACCAATACGTGCGGCAAGTTTGACCTGATCCCGGCCAACCGCGAACTGGCGGGTGCCGAGGTCGAGCTGGTGGATTTGCCGCACCGGGAAAAACGCCTTAAAAGCGCCCTGGCCAGCATTGAGGCGGATTATGATTTTGTGCTGATCGATTGCCCGCCGGCGCTCAACCTGCTTACGGTGAACGGTCTTTGCGCTGCGCATGCGGTGATGATCCCGATGCAGTGCGAATATTACGCCCTGGAGGGATTGAGCGATCTGGTGCAGACCATCAAACGGGTGCGTGCTAGCCTTAACCCGCAACTGGAAATCGAGGGGCTGCTGCGGACCATGTTTGATCCGCGCAATACTTTGGCGCAGCAGGTGTCGGAGCAACTGCAACGGCATTTCGGCGATAAGGTATACCGCACCGTGATTCCGCGCAATGTCAGGTTGGCGGAAGCGCCCAGCTATGGGGTGCCGGTGTTGTATCACGACAAGACATCAAAAGGCGCTCTGGCCTATTTGGCGCTGGCTGGTGAACTGGCAAGAAAGTGAGAGGGAAATGGTAAAAATGAAGGGATTGGGGCGCGGCCTTGATGCGCTGTTGGCTGGCGACAGCGAAGAAAATAATAAAGATAGGCTGCAAAATTTGAAGCTGGATCAGCTCCAGCCCGGCAAATATCAGCCGCGCACCCACATGGATCGGGAGTCACTGGTTGAGTTGGCCGAGTCCATCAAATCCCAGGGGATCATGCAGCCGATACTGGCAAGGGCGCTGATTGCCGGTAACTATGAAATCATTGCCGGTGAGCGGCGCTGGCGCGCGGCCAGTCTCGCCGGTTTGTCGGAAGTGCCGGTGCTGGTGCGGGTGGTGGCGGATGAGGCGGCATTGGCGATGTCGCTGATCGAGAATATTCAGCGCGAAAACCTCAACCCGCTGGAGGAGGCCACGGGAATCCAGCGCCTGATTAACGAGTTCGATATGACCCACCAGCTCGCCGCCGAAGCGGTCGGGCGCTCGCGTAGCGCAGTAAGCAATCTGCTGCGTCTGCTCAATCTGGCGCCACCGGTGCAGGAGCTGCTGATGCACAGCCAACTCGATATGGGGCATGCCAGAGCGCTACTGAGTCTGCCTAATGCGGGACAAATTACTGCGGCCAATGAGATCGTGGGTAAAGGCTTGTCTGTGCGCGAAGCGGAAAGACTGGTTCAGCGTCAGCAACGACCTGACGCAAAGCCCAAAGCCAAGCCCGACCGGGATATTTTAAGGCTGCAGGAAGACCTGGCAGAAAAACTGGGCGCCGTGGTAACGCTGAAAGCACAGAAAAAGGGCCGGGGCAAGCTGATTATTAATTATGACAGCCTGGAGCAACTGGACAGTATTATTGGTCGGCTGGGAGAAAAATAAACGGGGGAGTGCGCGGGATTATTTATTGGCAGCCTGCCTTATTAGCTTATTTAATGGCATTATCAACACTTTTTCATTGATCTGGCGCAACCAAAGCGTCAATATGCTGGACAGAAATTGACGCATCAGGCAAGAGTTAACTAAAATCGCGACTCATTATTAACAACGACTCGCAGATGGACAGGGCATACCGAATAGTCAGCTTGCAAGCGGTTTCGGTGGTTTCCATGGCATCGCTATTGTTTTTCCTGCTGGGAAAAGAGGCTGCAATAGCGGTTTTTTTTGGCGGCGCGGTGGCGGTGGCGAATGCCCTGTTTCTGACCTGGTGCATGCATGCCGGTGCGCAACGGCCAGTGCAAGAGGCACGTCAGGAGTTGGCCTGGCTGGTACGTTTCAGTATGGAACGTTTTTTGATGGTCGCGCTGCTGATAGTAGCGGGATTGGGATGGTTGAAACTGATGCCGACACCTTTGCTGATCGGCTTTGTTCTGGGGCAGTTGACCCTGGTCGTTTCGACAATATTCAGTGGAATAGAGAAATAAACAATGTCTGGCGAAACGCTTACCTCCTCGGAATATATCAGGCACCACTTGCAGAATCTGACTTTTGGCAAGCTGTCAGATGGTACCTGGGGTATTGCGCACAGTGTCGAGCAGGCTAAGGAAATGGGTTTCTGGGCCATTAACCTGGACACCACTATCGTCTCCTTTATCCTGGGTGCATTGTTTTTGTTCATTTTTGCGCGCGCAGCGCAAAAAGCCACGGCGGGCGCGCCGAATGGTCTACAAAATTTTGTCGAGTGGATCGTTGAGTTCATCGATACCAGTGTGCGCGGTTCGTTTACCGCCAGAAACGACATGGTGGCGCCGCTCGCCCTGACGATCTTCGCCTGGATCCTATTGATGAATCTGATGGATCTGTTGCCGATTGATTATCTGCCCTTGATCGCCCATGCGGCGGGCTTGCCGTTCCTGAAAATTGTCCCCACGACCGACCCCAATGCCACGTTTGGCATGTCCATCGGGGTGTTTGTGCTGGTGGTGTATTACAGCATCAAGATGAAAGGTTTGGGCGGATTCGTGGGCGAATTGACGCTGCAGCCATTCGGTAAATTTGGTTTGCCAGCCAACCTCTTTCTGGAAGGCGTGAACCTGATTGCCAAACCGATTTCTTTGGCACTGCGGTTATTTGGCAACATGTATGCAGGTGAAATGATCTTTATCCTGATCGCGCTCATGGGCGCCTCCTGGGCGAGCGTAACTTTTGGCAGCACACTTCTGTTCGGTTCGCAGATCGTGCTTTCTCTGGGATGGGCGATTTTCCACATTCTGATCGTGACGCTACAAGCGTTCATTTTCATGACGCTAACCGTGGTTTACCTGGATATGGCCCATCAGGAACACCATTAACGAACTGAGCCACTTACTTTTTAATTTAACCAGGAGATACACAATGGAACATGCACTGCTTTTCATCGCTGGCGCGATCATGATGGGTCTGGGCGCACTGGGCGCGGCCATCGGTATCGGCATTCTGGGTGGGCGGTTCCTCGAAGGAGCCGCACGCCAGCCCGAGCTGATTCCGATGCTGCGCACCCAGTTCTTCGTGGTCATGGGCTTGGTTGATGCGGTGCCGATGATTGCCGTGGGTATCGCCATGTACGTCCTGTTTGCGGTTGCGGGCTAAGGCGAATTATCATTCCTAATACAAGAAAGGTTCATGCATGAATATCAATGCAACCCTTCTCGGGCAAACGATCATGTTCATCCTGTTCGTCTGGTTCTGCATGAGGTTCGTATGGCCGCCCATCATGCAAGTGTTGACCGCGCGCAAGCAGTTGATTGCCGATGGCTTGGCTGCCGGTGAACGCGGGAAGCACGAACTGGAGCTGGCCTCCCGCCACGCTACCGAGGGCATGCATGAGGCCAAGCAGAAGGCGGCTGACGTGATCGCCCAAGCGGAGAAGCGCGCAACCCAGATCGTTGAGGAAGCCAAAGGACAGGCCAAGGGAGAAGGCGACCGTCTCGTTGCTGGAGCCAAGGCTGAAATAGAGCAGGAAGTCCATCGCGCCAAGGAAAGTTTGCGCCAGCAGGTCGCCGATCTGGCGATAGCCGGCGCGGAGAAAATTCTGCGCCGCGAGATCGATGCCAAGGCTCATGCCGAGCTGTTGACTTCGATCAAGAGCGAGCTATAGGGACATCATGGCAGAAGTCACTACCATAGCCAGGCCTTACGCTGAAGCGGTATATCGCATCGCCGAGCAGGGTGGCTCACTCGACAAATGGTCGCAGATGCTGGAGTTCGCGGCAACGGTTGTGAGCGACCCGCAGATGCAAGTGGTGATCGGTAACCCCCGGCTGACGGCGGAGCAGCAGAGAACCACATTTCTCGCGGTGTGCGAAAAGAGTCTCGATGCACAAGGCGTCAACATGGTGCAACTGCTGCTGGAGAATGGTCGGCTGACTTTGTTGCCCGTCATTCGCGAGCAGTTCGAACTGCTTCGGGCATTGCACGGCGGCGTCATGGACACCGAGATTTTCAGTGCCTATCCTCTGAGCGACGCAGAGAAAGAAGATGTCGTGCGTCGCCTGGAATCCAAATACAAGCGCAAAGTTGAAGCGACCATAACCCTGGACCCCGAACTTATCGGCGGCATCAGAATCGTGGCGGGAGACGTCGTGATTGACGCGTCGGTGCGCGGCCAATTACAGAACATGGCGTTTACGCTCAAAAGTTAAGGGGAAATCATGCAGTTGAATCCGTCTGAGATCAGTGAACTGATCAAGAGCAAAATCGAAAACCTGGCCACGACGGCTGAGGCGCGTAACCAGGGGACGGTGGTATCGGTGACCGACGGTATCGTCCGGGTTCATGGCCTGAGTGACGCCATGCAGGGTGAGATGCTGGAGTTTCCCGGCAACACATTCGGTCTTGCGCTCAACCTTGAGCGCGACTCGGTCGGCGCCGTAGTGCTGGGAGAGTACGAACACATTACCGAAGGCGACACCGTCAAATGTACCGGCCGCATCCTTGAGGTGCCAGTCGGCGAAGCGCTGATGGGCCGCGTCGTGAACTCATTGGGCCAGCCGATCGACGGCAAGGGTCCGATCAACACCACCGAGAAATCCCCGATCGAAAAAATCGCTCCCGGTGTTATCGCTCGCCAGTCCGTGTCCCAGCCGGTACAAACCGGCCTCAAGTCGATTGACGCCATGGTGCCGATCGGTCGCGGCCAGCGCGAACTGATTATCGGTGACCGTCAAACCGGCAAAACCGCCGTAGCCGTGGATGCCATCATCAACCAGAAGGGCACTGGCGTAGTCTGCATCTACGTGGCTATCGGCCAGAAGGCGTCGAGCATTATCAACGTAGTGCGCAAGCTGGAAGAGCACGGCGCCATGGGCCATACCATCGTGGTTGCCGCAACCGCCTCCGACTCGGCGGCAATGCAGTACATTGCGCCCTATTCGGGTTGTTCGATGGGCGAATACTTCCGTGACCGCGGACAGGATGCCCTGATCATTTATGACGACCTCACCAAGCAGGCATGGGCTTACCGGCAGATTTCCCTGTTGCTGCGCCGTCCGCCGGGCCGTGAGGCTTACCCGGGTGATGTATTCTACCTGCACTCTCGTCTGCTGGAACGGGCTGCACGGATCAATGCGGAAGACGTGGAAAAGCGTTCCGGCGTGAAGGGCAAGACTGGGTCGCTGACTGCGTTGCCGATTATTGAAACCCAGGCCGGCGACGTCTCGGCGTTCGTGCCAACCAACGTGATCTCGATTACCGATGGCCAAATCTTCCTGGAAACAGATTTGTTCAACGCCGGCATTCGCCCTGCAATCAACGCCGGTCTTTCCGTGTCCCGCGTCGGCGGTGCGGCTCAGACCAAGGTGATCAAGAAGCTCGGTGGCGGCATTCGCATGGCGCTGGCGCAGTATCGCGAATTGGCTGCCTTTGCCCAGTTTGCATCCGATCTTGACGAGGCAACCCGCAAGCAACTGGAACGCGGCAAAATGGTGACTGAGCTGATGAAGCAGGCCCAGTTCGCCCCGATGACCGTGGCAGACATGGCGCTCACGCTGTTTGCGGTGAACAAGGGTTATCTTGACGATGTCGATGTGAAAAAGGCGTTGGCCTTCGAGGCGGCTTTGCACGCGTTCATCAAGAGCAAGTACAAAGCGCTGCGAGATCAGATCGAAGAAACCAAGGAAATGGACGCTGAGGCAGAAAAAGCGTTGAGCGCGGCGATCGATGATTTCAAAGCCAGCGCTGTTTATTGAGCGCAGGCGTATTAACAGCGGAGTTGACTGATGGCTGGTGGTAAAGAAATTCGGACCAAGATCAAGAGTGTCCAGAATACCCAGAAGATCACCCGAGCCATGGAAATGGTGGCGGCTTCCAAAATGCGCAAGGCGCAGGAGCGGATGCGCGCGGCCCGACCCTATGCGGAGAAAATCCGCAATGTAGCGGCCCATTTGAGCCATGCCAACCCGGAATACAAACATCCTTTTCTGGTGAAGCGCGAGAACCCGAGCCGTATCGGGGTGATCGTGGTG
>PFJY01000159.1 GCA_002784065.1 Hydrogenophilales bacterium CG_4_10_14_3_um_filter_58_23
CGACGGGGTGGAAATCCACGCCGCCAACGGCTACCTGCTCGACCAGTTCCTGCGCGACGGCTCCAACCAGCGCACCGATGCCTACGGCGGCTCGCTGGAAAATCGCTGCCGCCTGTTGCTCGAAGTCACCCGGGCCGTCTCCGATGTATGGGGATCGAACCGGGTCGGCGTGCGGCTTTCCCCGCTCAACCCGTTCAACGACATGCGCGACTCCAACCCGCAGAAAACCTTCGAGTACGTGGCGACGGCGCTGAGCCCCTTCGGCCTGGCCTACCTGCACGGCATGGAAGGCGCCATCGGCGAAAGCAAACAGGGTACGCAGGAATTCGACTTCACGCCCTTCCGCCGCTGCTTCAAGGGCGCCTACATCGCCAACGCCGGTTACGACCAGGCGCTCGCCGAGGAAGCCCTGTCCACGGGCTATGCGGATCTGGTGGCCTTCGGCGCATTGTTCATCGCCAACCCGGATTTACCGGAACGCTTCGCCAAAAATGTCCCGCTCAACGCGCCCGACCCAAGCACCTTCTACGGCGGCAATGAAAAAGGCTATACCGACTATCCGTTTCTCTCTTAAAACATCAAGGAACAGCAATGCAAACCAAAACCGCCTCAACCCAGGTCGACGTTCACGACATCATCGCCAGACGCTGGAGCTGCCGCGCCTTCGACGCAAGCAAACCAGTCAGCCGGGAACAGATTATCGCCTTGCTGGAAGCCGCGCGCTGGGCGCCCTCCTGCTTCGGCGACGAGCCGTGGCGCTTCATCGTGTGGGACCGCAACAGCGACGAGGCCGCCTGGCAAAAGGCCTTCGGCTGCCTAGGGGAATGGAACCAGAACTGGGTGAAAAACGCGCCGGTGCTGCTACTGTCCACCGCCTACAGCCTGTTCCGCAAGAACGGCACCCCCAACCGCTGGGGCCAGCACGACACCGGTGCCGCCTCCGAGAATTTGTGCCTGCAAGCAGTGGCCTCGGGCTTGATGGCGCACCAAATGGGCGGCTTCGATGAGGAAAAGACCCGCCTCGCCTTCAACATCCCCAAGGAATTCGCCCTGATGGCGATGATCGCGGTGGGCTACCAGGGCGAGCCGGAAGTACTCAACGACGAGCTGAAAGAGCTGGAACTGGCGGACAGGTCGAGAACGCTGCTGGGCGTGCATTTCTTCGAGGGTGACTGGGGCGTGCCGGTGAAAGGCTAACAGCCTATCACGCCAAATCGCAACTGCACTGCGGTCGATACCTTATTGACGTTCTTTCCATATCGCCACATCGAAAAGCGCACCACCACGTCTGGCACATGGCAGTGAGAAGGCATGCTCGCGTCCCATGTCTCCTCTGTGCCATCTCCGGACGGTCGGCATTCAGGTTTTGATTGGCTCGCCAATCTGGACTTAAACCAGAGAACAGGTCGTCAATAATAACCAGGGGCCTGTCGGAGTGTAGCGCATCCGGGGTGAGAGAGGGAGCTACAACAGCTCAACCTTATTGAGTCTCCGACATATGCCCCCCTGCCAAGACGCGCGGGGGGGGGTAAAATCAAGTTTTGCTTATACTACCGCCCATGTACCTTTACATCATCGCAATCGGCTAGGCCTACGTCGTACTCTTGATGGTCGTGACGGCGAAAAGTTTTGTCTCCGGCGCGCTGACTTTCGTTTTTTACGGTTTGCTGCCTTTGGGATTGGTGTTCTATATCGCCCTGCAACAGCTCAGGCGCTCACGCATGGCCGCCGAGGAGCGCCTCGGTCAGCCAGATCGAGCCGATCCCCAGCCCGATCAGGATCGCCTGCTGTAGCGTGACCAGCAACTCCGGACGCTTGTGCAGGCCCGGGATCAGGTCCGCCACTGCCACGTAGATCATGCTCGCTGCAGCGATAGCCAGGCAGAAGGGGATCCAGTCGTGCATCGATTGCAGCATGAAATAGGCCAGCACTCCGCCCACCACCGTCGCAATACTCGAAAGCAGGTTGAGCAGGAATGCCTGCTTCTTGCTGTAGCCGGAGTGGAGAAGGATCAGGAAATCGCCCACCTCCTGCGGAATTTCGTGGGCGATGATGGCCAGCGCAGTCGTCACGCCAATCCGGAAATCGGCCAGGAATGCGGCGGCGATGATGATGCCGTCGACAAAATTGTGGAAGGTGTCGCCCACCATAATCATCAGACCGCTGCGACCGTGGTCGTTGGCGTGGCTGTGGGCCGGGACATGGGCCTCGCAATGGTCGGCATGGCAATGCCGCCACAGCACCAGTTTCTCCAGCACAAAGAACATCAGGATGCCGAACAGGATGGTGGCTGCGGTATTCTGGATGCTCTTGGTCAGCTCGAAAGCGTGCGGCAGAATCTCCAGAAATGCCGCCCCGAGCAAAGCGCCAATGGCATAGCTGACCAGCAGTGGCACCCACTCGGCACGCGCCGACATGGCGAACGCAGCCGCCACGGTGATGCTGAGAACGCCGCCGAACAGGCTGGCAAGGATGATTCCGGTCAGAGTGGACATAAGCTCGCCATTATACGGGATATCATCAGGCAAGCCAGATTAACGACGCCATGCGCCCGGTGGCCTGATCGCGACGGTAGGAGTAGAACTTCTGCGCATCGGTAAAGGTGCACAAGCCGCCACCGTAAACCCGCTTCACCCCCAGCAGCGCCAGGCGCTGACGTGCCAGCAGGAAAATATCCGCCAGCCATTTTTGAGTACTGGGTTCTGCATCGCCCGCAGAGCAACCCTGTAGGTCGGGCTTCAGCCCGACATGTCGGGCTGAAGCCCGACCTACACAAGGCACAAAAGCCTTGGCAGCCTCAGGATCATGCGCCATGAACGCCTGCCTGACCTCCTCGCCCACCTCGAAGGCCGCCGGCCCAATCGCCGGGCCGAGCCAGACCAGCAACCGCTCCGGCGCGACGTTCATCGCCTTCACCGTCGCTTCCACCACCCCGTCCGCCAACCCGCGCCATCCGGCATGGGCCGCGGCCACCACCGTACCGGCTTCGTCGCATAGCAGCAAGGGCAGGCAATCCGCCGTCATCACCGCGCAGATTGCGCCGACCTTTCTGGCGACAGAAGCATCGGCTTCGGGCACGCCAACCGCACGGTCGGCATCCGCCACGACATGGCCATGCACCTGTTTCAGCCAGACCGGGTCGGCGGGGAGATTCGCATGCAGCAACGCCCGGTTCCGCGCCACGGCAACCGGATCATCGCCAACATGGTCACCCAGGTTGAGCGATGCATAAGCGCCCACGCTCACCCCGCCGGCACGGGTGGTTTGCAAGGCGCGCACATTGAACGGCGCCGGCCAGTCAGGAATGATCCCGCGCTTATTCATGCCGCAGAACTTTCAGCAAATCCGCCATATCTTCCGGCAAATCTACCTGCCATTCCATCGCCTCTCCGCTGACCGGGTGGATCAGCCCTAGCCTTTTCGCGTGCAAGGCCTGCCTTCCCAGAATCTTGACCGCATCGCTCAACAGCGGCGGCAGGTTCAGCGGTCTGCCGCCATAAACCGGGTCGCCCGCCAAAGGGTGGCCGATGGACTGCATGTGCACCCGAATCTGGTGGGTGCGTCCGGTTTCCAGGCTGCACTGGATCAGGGTGTGGCGATCGAAATGCTCCAGCACGGTGTAATGCGTGATCGCCGGTTTGCCATTGTGGACGATCGCCATTTTGACGCGCTGGCTGGGATGCCTGCCGAGCGGCGCGTCCACCTTGCCGTCACGGGCCACCAGCCCCTGCACCACCGCCAGATAATCCCGCTTCACGCTGCGCGCCTGAAGCTGGCGCACTAGGTCGGTCTGCGAGGTCAAGGTTTTGGCCACCACCAGCAGGCCGCTGGTGTCCTTGTCGAGGCGGTGGACGATGCCTGCGCGGGGAATGCACGCGAGCTGCGGCGCATGGTGCAGCAGGGCGTTGAGCAGGGTGCCCTGCCAGTTGCCGCTGCCGGGGTGAACCACCAGCCCGGCGGGCTTGTTGACGACCAGCAACGCATCGTCTTCGTACACGATGTCGAGAGCGATGTCTTCCGCCAAAAAAGGGGTTTCGGATGGATGCAATTCCGGCTCCACCCTCACCTTCCCCCCGCTCCACACCACCTGTTTAGGCGCGACACACTGGCCATCGAGCGTAACGCGTTTGTCCTTGATCCAGGTTTGCAGGCGGCTGCGGGAATAATCCGGCAGCATCTGCTGCAAGGCTTGGTCGAGGCGCAACCCGGTCATTTCTGGCGGAATCGTCAAGTTGATAGGGGCCGGATTTGGGTTATAATCGGGCGGATTACCACTTGCGCCCTGCTGGGCATCGGATATTGTCATGAGGCTTAGTTTAGCGTTAATTCTTGCATTGTTGATAACCGGCTGCGGCTTGCTGCCGGAAGTCCAGGATGAAACCAAGGCCTGGTCAGCCCAGAAACTCTACACCGAGGCCAAGGGTCAAATGGCCGAAGGCGGCTATGAAAAAGCTATTCAGTACTTTGAAAAGCTGGAGGCGCGCTACCCCTACGGCCGTTATGCGCAGCAAGCCCAAATCGAAATCGCCTACGCCTACTACAAGGCGAGCGAACCGGCCTCCGCCATCGCCGCCTGCGACCGTTTCATCAAACTCCACCCCAACCACCCTAACGTGGATTACGTTTATTACCTGAAAGGGCTGGTGAACTTCAATGACGATCTGGGGCTGCTCGGCGCCCTGACGGAGAAGATTGCCGAAACCTCGGAGACCCTCGCCCCCCTCGCCAGGCAGGACATGAGCGAACGCGACCCGAAAGCATCGCGCGAAGCCTTTGAATCCTTCAAGGAGCTAACGACCCGCTTCCCCGGCAGCAAATACACGCCGGACGCCATTGCCCGCATGAAGTACCTGGTCAACGCCCTCGCCTCTCATGAAGTTCACGTGGCCCGCTATTATTACAAACGCGGCGCTTACGTTGCCGCCGTCAACCGCGCACAGGCCGCGATGCAGCAGTATCCGCAGGCGCCCGCCACCGAAGAGGCGCTGACGATCATGGTGAAAGCCTACGATGCGCTCGGCATGAACGATCTGCGCGACGACACCTTGCGCATCATGCAAAAGAACTTCCCCGACAGCCGCTACTTCGCCTTGGCTAAGAAGGCGGAGACGCCGTGGTGGAAAATCTGGTAGTTAACTTGATGCTTGCCCAATTCGCTCACCCCGCCGCAACCGTTCCTGAAGTTCAGCGGTGTGCGGTGTGCGCCCCAGCAGCGTGAACAGGCGCGCATCTTCGACCCATTGCAGCCGCTCCACGTCGGTCAATCGGGCAAACGCCTGTAGTTGCTCGGCGCTCACGGTATAGCTGAAACCACCGGGCTGTTCAGGCATTTCCGCCACGCCACGCCTTGAGGTGCTCAATATCTGAGATATCCTGTGCGCGACCTGCCTGCTCCTTGAGGGCGATCAGATCATCCACCGCCGCCAGCGACACCCCTATACCCGCCAGATCGCGCACCTCGCGCCGGGAATAAGCAGGCTCGAATGGCAGATCGACGCCAATCAGAACGTCTACTGCCGGAACATTTTTTCCCCCGCCACACAGAGAAAAAGCCACCATATTCCTGCATTCCACCCATTCAGCCCGCTTCACCGGATCAAGCAAATCTTCCAGCGCCACAGGCAGAGCCGGCTTCAATTTCAGCTCCCGCGCCACCGCCATAAATTCATGCAAATTGGCCGAATCCAGCGCCAGAACCACGTCCACATCCATGGTCATGCGCGGCACACCGTACAGGTTCACGGCAAGGCCGCCAACCAGCAGGTATCTCACCCGATGCCGTTCCAGAGAACGGAACAGGTCGAGGTAAAACATTAGATCGCGGCTTCGTCGGTTTCGCCGGTACGAATGCGCACTATCTGCCCCACATCGGAGACAAAAATCTTGCCGTCGCCGATCTTGCCGGTGCGCGCCACCTTGATAATGGCATCGATGGCGACCTCCACCTGGCTTTCTGCAATCACCAGCTCGATCTTGACCTTGGGCAGAAAGTCGACCACGTACTCGGCGCCCCGGTAGAGTTCGGTATGCCCTTTCTGCCGACCGAAGCCTTTTACCTCGGTCACGGTCAGGCCGGTCACGCCAATTTCAGATAGCGCTTCGCGCACTTCGTCGAGTTTGAACGGCTTGATAATCGCTTCAATCTTTTTCATTTTCCACTCCCGTTTGTTGTGATCCCTATTCCAGCCAGGGACGATACTTCGATGTAATCGGATAGCGCCGGTCCTTGCCGAATCCGCGCGGCGTGACCCGTACTCCGACCGGCGCCTGGCGTCGCTTGAACTCGTTGTTGTCGATCAGTTTCACTACGCGGCGCACATCCTTTTCAGCGTAACCCTGCGCGATGATGTCATGCGGACACAGGTCGCGCTCGACATAGGCTTCCATGATGGCATCCAGAATTTCATACGGCGGCAGGGCATCCTGGTCGGTCTGGTTGTGGCGCAACTCGGCGGATGGCGCACGGGTGATAACCCGCTCCGGGATCACCTCGCCGAGGCTGTTGCGATAGCGCGCCAAGCGATACACCAGCGTTTTCGGCACGTCCTTCAATACCGAGAATCCGCCGGCCATATCGCCGTACAACGTGGCGTAGCCCACCGCCATTTCGCTCTTGTTGCCGGTGGTCAGGACAATCGAACCGTATTTGTTGGACAACGCCATCAGCAAGGTTCCCCGGATACGGGCCTGGATGTTCTCTTCGGTGGTATCGATCGGCAAGTCGTCGAACTCTTCCGACAAGGTTCTGAGAAAAGCGTCGAATGCCAGCTTGATCGGCAACTCGCTGTAGCGAACCTGCAGCCGTTCCGCCATGACCTGCGCGTCCTGCAGGCTCATGTCGGCGGTGAACTCGGAAGGCATCATCACCGCCCGCACCCGTTCAGCACCCAGCGCATCCACCGCAATCGCCAGCGTCAGCGCGGAGTCGATCCCCCCGGACAGACCCAACACCACGCCGGGAAACCCATTTTTCATCACATAATCCCGCACACCCAGGCACAATGCCTGGTAAACGGACGCCTCGACCGGCAGTTGCGGAACGACCTCTCCCTGCTGCGGTTGATCTTTCTCCAGCTCGACGATGCGCAGCATTTCCTCAAAGGCCGGGAGCTGGTGTACCAGCACACCCGCGCCGTCCATGACGAAAGAAGCGCCGTCGAAGACCAGTTCGTCCTGACCGCCGACCAGATTGACGTATAAAACCGGCAAACCGCACTCGCCGATCCGCTCGCGCACCGCCTGGTAGCGCGAAACCTGCTTGTTCATGTGATAGGGAGAAGCGTTCAGCACCAGAATCAAGTCCGCGTTTGCGTTGAGCGCGCAGGCGGCGGCGCCCTCTTCCCATATATCGGCGCAAATGTTGATGCCGAATTTGATGCCATCGACTTCGAACACGCACGGCTCGGTACCGGGCGAGAAATAGCGCACTTCGTCGAAGACGGAATGGTTGGGCAATATCTGCTTGTGATAGGAGCTGACAACCTTGCCATCACGCAGCACCGAGGCGGCGTTGTAGCGCCGCCCGTCCACCTGCTGCGGATGGCCGACCACCAGAGCGATCCCTTGCACCTCCCGGGCCAAGCTGAACAGGGCCTGGTCGCAAGCGTCATAAAAACCATCGCGCAGCAGCAGGTCTTCCGGCGGATAACCGGTCAAGGCCAGCTCCGGCGTCACCATCACCTGCGCGCCCGCCGCCTTGGCCCGATTAGCATAATCGAGTATTTTTGCGACGTTGCCGGCGATGTCTCCGACCGTGCAGTTGATTTGCGCAATGGCAATTTTCATATTTAGCTATCAGCCCGGATATTTCATAAAAAATAATGGCGCACATGTAGGAGCGGTCTCCAGGCCGCGATTCCCGGCGCATCCCATCGCGGCCTGGAGACCGCTCCTACAGGGATTGATCGAATTCATGGAATATCCGAGCTAGTGGCGGCTTTTAATGATCACTTGCGACTGAAATTGGCAATTGCCTCGACTACCGCCTCGCCCAGCCCAGCCGGCGATTTCGCCACCACCACGCCGACTGCTTCCAGCGCAGCGATCTTGTCCGAGGCCAGGCCCTTGCCGCCGGCGATGATCGCGCCGGCATGACCCATGCGCTTGCCTTTCGGCGCGGTCTGACCGGCGATGTAGGCGGCCACCGGCTTGGTGACATGCGCCTTGATGTATTCCGCCGCCGCTTCCTCGCGATTGCCGCCGATCTCGCCGACCATGATGATCGCTTCGGTCTCCGGGTCGTCCTGGAACATTCTCAGGCAGTCGATAAAATCCAGCCCCTTGATCGGGTCGCCGCCGATGCCCACGCAGGTAGACTGGCCCAGCCCGAGTTTGGTGGTCTGGTACACCGCTTCGTAGGTCAGCGTGCCGGAACGGGAGATCACGCCGACCTTGCCCTTCTTGTGGATGAAGCCGGGCATGATGCCGATCTTGCATTCATCCGGGGTGATGATGCCGGGACAGTTGGGGCCGATCAGCACGATGTCGCTGTCCTTGAGCGCGGCCTTGACGTTGAGCATGTCCAGCACCGGGATACCCTCGGTGATGCAGACGATGACCTTGATGCCCGCATCCGCTGCCTCCATGATGCCGTCCGCCGCGAAGCCTGGCGGCACGTAGATCACCGAGGCCGTCGCAGCGGTCTCGCGCACCGCGTCGCGGACGGTGTTGAACACCGGGAGATTAAGATGGAACTGCCCGCCCTTGCCCGGCGTCACGCCACCAACCATCTGGGTGCCATAGGCAATCGCCTGTTCGGAGTGGAACGTGCCCTGCTTGCCGGTGAAGCCTTGGCACAGAACCTTGGTATTTTTGTTGACTAATATGCTCATATTAAACCCTTAAAATCCACCACACAGACACAGAGAGAAATGAATCTAGGAAGTTCTCTGTGTCTCTGTGGTTAAAATTGTTATTGCACTGCCGCCACCGCACGCTTGGCGGCATCGGTCAAATCGCTGGCGGAAATCACGCCGACGCCGCTCTCGGCCAGCATCTTCTGTCCCAGCTCCACGTTGGTGCCTTCCAGTCGCACGATCACCGGCACTTTCACGCCCACTTCCCTGACTGCGGTGATGATCCCCTCGGCGATAATGTCGCAGCGCATGATGCCGCCGAAGATGTTGACCAGGATGGCTTTGACCTTGGCGTCGGAGAGGATAATCTTGAACGCCTGGGACACCACCTCCGCCGTAGCGCCGCCGCCGACATCGAGGAAGTTGGCCGGCTGGCCGCCGTGCAATTTAATCAGATCCATGGTCGCCATCGCCAGCCCGGCGCCGTTGACCATGCAGCCGATGTTGCCGGCGAGGGCGATGTAGTTGAGGTCGAATTCCTTCGCCGCCATCTCCTTCGGATCGCTCTGCGTCGGATCGTTCATCTCGGCCAGTTTCTTGCGCCGATAGAGGGCGTTGTCGTCCAAGCCGATCTTGCAGTCGAGCGCCACCAGACTGCCTGTCGCGGTGACGATCAGCGGGTTGATCTCGACCATCGCCAGATCGTTTTCCATGAACAGCCGGTACAGGGCCTTGGCCAATTTGCCAAACTCGCCGATCTGTTTGCCTTCCAGATTGAGGCCGAAGGCCAGCGCGCGACACTGGAAATCCTGCAAGCCGAGCAGCGGGTCGCAGAATTCCTTCAGAATCTTTTCCGGCGTGGCGTGGGCGACCTCCTCGATTTCCATGCCGCCCTCGCTGGAGGCCACCAGCGCCACGCGCTCGGATTCACGATCCACCGTCAGGCTGAGATAAAGTTCGCGCGCAATCGGCAGCGTTTCCTCGATCAGCAGGCGCGACACCCTCTGCCCGTCGGGCGCGTTCTGGTAGGTCACCAGTTGCTTGCCGAGCAGCGCATTGACCGCCTCCAGAAACGCCTCGCGCGACCTCACCAGCTTCACCCCGTCGGCCTTGCCACGTCCGCCGGCGTGGATCTGCGCCTTCACCACCCAGGCGTCGCCGCCCAGTTCTGCAATCGCGCCATCCGCCTGGGAAGCACTGTCAATGGCCGTACCACGCGGCGTGGCGATACCATATTCACGCAAGACCTGTTTGGCCTGATATTCATGCAAATTCATACGAGCTCTCTCACTAGAGGGGAAAATGGGAACGATTATAGCAAGTCCGTAGCGGACTTGGCAGAGAGCAGAAACTAAAGATCGATTTCCTCGGCCCAAACCAGTGCCTTGACCTGAGCGGTATTGACCTCATTGGCATCCAGCCCGCAAGCGGCGGCATACTCGATGATCGCCTCCTGATCGTCCTCCTCGCACGCCACAGAAAGCCCCAGGAAAGGGGCGTAGATGCCTTCGCGACGGGCCAGCGCCGCCATGACCGGGTCAGGTAGTTGCAACTGCTCCAGCGCTTGTTCCATCGGCACGTTCAGCAACACGTCCAGCAAGGAAAATATTCCGACAATAAACAAGCCTTCGCGCTCGGCCAGCGGCAGCTTGCCCTGGCCGAGCAGTTCCGTCATGCGCGCACGCACCAACGCATTCTGTAGCAACGACTTACTGCGCGGGTCCGCCTTGCCGCTGGTAAACAGCAGCAACGTCAGCCAGCGATACAGCTGGTTGTAGCCGAGTATCACCAGCGCATGGGCGATGGAGCGGATTTTCTGCCGAAAGCCGTTGACCGGCGCGTTGATGTAGCGCAGCAGCTTGTAGGAAAGCATGGCATCGTGTTTGAAAACCTCCTCCAGCTGCGAGATTTCTTCCTGGTTCTTCACCCTGGTGATCAGCTCCAGTACCCTGATGCGGTCGCTATCGATATGGGGCGGCATAGAGGGGCGCAGGCGAGTGAAATAATTGCCCTCGAAGCAATGGAAGCGCATCTTGTAACAGGCCTCGAAATCGTCATCCGTCTCCACGTTTTTCGCCAGCAGCTGCGGCGCAGGTTTATCCAGGAAGCGATCCGCCAGCTTGCCGAGCTCAATGGCATTGAAACGGGCAACGTCCACCCTGATGAAGCTCGCCAGCGTGACGAATTGCCCCAGGCCCCATTTCGTCTCAAAATCATCGAGCGCAATCTGGTAGCCTAGGCTCCTTAATTCGCGGCAACGCAGCAGATTATCCTCCAGATGGTCCGGGTCCGGGCACACGACCAGCACCACCCCCTTGCTGGGCAATTTCTGCAGCAACGGGCCTTCCAGCATGGCGGGAGAAATTCCGACAAATGCCAGCTTGCCTTCGAGCAAACGGTTGACATCGAGATCCACCAGACAGCGGATCAGGGTCTCGTCCTGCATCCGCCTCAGCGCTGCGTCTGGCGCCTTGACCGTGGGCAGCCCTTTACTGCGCAGGAGTAATTCGTAACCGATGATCTGTTGGGAACGATTCAGAACGGGTTGGCGGCCAATGATTTTCTGCCGCAGTTTTTCCGCATTGGTACGCTGGCCGGTCGTTTCGATTTCCGGAATGCTGGCTACCACGTTATCTGCCGCAATATGGCCGGTGTCGATCGACGCTTCATCCGTCACGGACGGAAGGGCATCAAGCAAGGGGATAGAGCCATTCAGGGCAGGGGAAGGCGGAGCAGCAGACGTGGAAGCGGGCGGCACGGCATGGGGCTTGTCACTGCCGAATTTGCCGCCCCCGAAGAATTTCAGATATTTCCCTAACACTTGACGGACTCCATAAAATCCTAAGAGATTCTAGCACGCAACCCTCTGCACATAGGTGTCATAAACCCTGCGTTCGGGAACTTTTATTGCAGAGAGTGACTCTTTTGATCTATGCTTCACATATAAACCTGATTAGGTACGTGCCTCAGCTACGTGTAGCCGACCAGCTTTTGAGGCGAAATCCAGCTAAAAACGATGGCTTGTCCAT
>PFJY01000111.1:0-486 GCA_002784065.1 Hydrogenophilales bacterium CG_4_10_14_3_um_filter_58_23
CACAAAAAACCACGATCGCCACCATCGCCAAAGACACTTGGGAAGGCATAAGCCGCATGCCGAAAGATGCCCAGCTGCTCTGCTGGGCCAACGGACTGACATGGTTTGGTGCCCAGTGCATGTTCGTCTTCTTCCCGCTGTATGTTGCTCATAATCTGTACGGTGCTACCGACCCCAACCACCCGCTCTACGCCGAAGCCGTTCAGAAGACCTCATTCGCCTGGTTGGTGTATTACGTGGTGTGCCTAGTGACCGCCCCCGTGGTGGGCAAACTGGCCGAGCGCTTCTCGATGAAGGCTGTCCACGCCGGGGGTCTGCTGTGCATGGCGGGCGGGCTGCTGTCAATGTTTGTTCTCACCGAACCGGATCAGGCCGTCATCGCGATGGGCGTGGCCGGTATTGGCTGGGCAACGACGCTATCGATTCCGTTTGCCTGGGCCGCGCAGTACTCGCCGGAAGGTAAGGGTGGCGTACATCTGAGCGTCT
>PFJY01000111.1:506-11614 GCA_002784065.1 Hydrogenophilales bacterium CG_4_10_14_3_um_filter_58_23
GCCTCGTTCGCCACGCGGCTGATGACGGCCTCATTGCTGGGCGCGTCGAGCACGTCGGCGATCAGGTTGGCGAGATGCTCCGCTTCAATTTCCTTGAAGCCGCGCGTGGTCATCGCCGGCGTGCCAATACGGATGCCGCTGGTGACAAAAGGCTTCTGCGGGTCGTTCGGGATCGAATTCTTGTTCACAGTGATGTGGGCGAGGCCCAGCGCCGCCTCGGCTTCCTTGCCGGTGAGGTTCTTGGCGCGCAGATCGACCAGAAACACATGGCTCTCGGTGCGCCCGGAAACGATGCGCAAGCCGCGCTCCTGCAGCACCTTGGCCATCACGATGGCGTTATCGATCACCTGCTCCTGGTACTGCTTGAATTCTTTCGTCGCCGCTTCCTTGAAGGCGACCGCCTTGGCGGCGATCACGTGCATCAGCGGGCCACCCTGGATGTTGGGGAAAATCGCCGAATTGAGCGCTTTCTCATGCAGCGCGGAGGACAGGATGATGCCGCCGCGCGGGCCGCGCAAAGTCTTGTGGGTGGTGCTGGTAACGAAGTCGGCGATGCCGACCGGGCTGGGATACACGCCCGCCGCGACCAGGCCGGCGTAATGCGCCATATCGACGAACAGGTAGGCGCCGACCGCATCGGCGATCTTGCGGAAGCGTTTCCAGTCGATCCGCAAAGAGTAGGCGGAAGCCCCGGCCACGATCATTTTCGGCTTGTGCTCGTGGGCCAGGCGCTCCACTTCGTCGTAATCGATCTCCTCGGTTTCCGGGTGCAGGCCGTAGGCCACCGCCTTGAACAGCTTGCCGGAAAAATTGACCGAAGCGCCGTGGGTGAGGTGTCCGCCATGCGCCAGCGACATGCCGAGGATGGTGTCGCCGGGTTGCAGCACGGCCATGTATACCGCCTGGTTGGCCTGGGAGCCGGAATGCGGCTGGACATTGGCGTATTCGGCACCGAACAGGGCCTTGACCCGGTCGATGGCGAGCTGCTCGGCCACGTCCACGTACTCGCAACCGCCGTAATAGCGCTTGCCGGGATAGCCTTCGGCGTATTTGTTGGTCAGTTGAGAGCCCTGCGCTTCCATCACCGCCGGGCTGGTATAGTTTTCCGAGGCGATCAGCTCGATGTGGTCTTCCTGGCGGCGGGTTTCATCCTGCATCGCCCGCCACAACTCGGGATCGAATTTTGCGATGGTCTGGTCTGCGCTGAACATAACAAGCTCTTTCAAAAAAGCAAAACGGCGATTTTACCACGATAAGTTTCTCAACTCTTGATCTTGTCTGGATCGTTTCCGTTCTTGTGCTGCTCTTTCTCCTCCCATGCAGCTCTAAACTGCGCCAACTCATCGCGCAGCGCCTTGATGTCGCGGTGCATTTCATGGCGCAAGTGCTTCTCGTCCTCGCCGACGAAAAATGCGGCAATGCTCGCCGTCACCATCGACAAAAGGGCGTAACCGATCAGCACAATCAGTGCGGCAAAAATACGCGAGGCCGGCGTGGTCGGCACAATATCGCCATAACCCACGGTTGCGCCGCTGGTAAAGGCAAGCCACAAGCCTTCGCCATATGTGTACACGGTGGGCTCCAGCCAATAGAAACCCGCGCCGGCGATCAGCAGCACCACGCTGCCGAGGCCCAGCATATAGGGCATGGCGTTGGGGGAAAACAGGTTGCGCAGCGACCCCATGATGCGCACCAGGAACAGCAACGCCACGGTCGCTCGCAGCAGCCTCGCCAGCACGACCCATTCGCCTTCCCAACCGGTCAGGCTGGCGGCGGCTGCAATGACGATCAAAAGATCGAGCCAGTTGTGCGCCAGGTACTGCTTGCGCTGGCGCGTCAGCCATAGCATCCACAGCAGTTCGAGGAGAAACGCCGCAAAAATGAAGCCGTCCAGAGTCAGGCCAAGACGGCGCAGGATCGCCAGGTTTTCGACGGTTCCAAGCAAAAAAGCGGGAATGGAAAGCAGCGCCACCCCGATCATCACCCAGTGCAGTCGGCGCTCCCACTGATAGGCGCGCGGATTGTCGCGGGGCGGCACACCGCCCATGCCCATCCAGCGGCGGAAATCAGTCTCCACTCACGCCCCCGCCACCTTCATCCGCTCGATCAGCACCGAACCACACTGCCTCGAACCCTGAACCAGGATGTCGCTGCCGACCGCCACGATCTGCCGGAACATGTCCTTGAGGTTGCCGGCAACCGTGATTTCCTCGACAGGAAACTGAATTTCGCCGTTTTCCACCCAATAACCGGCGGCCCCACGGGAATAATCCCCGGTCACCGGGTTGATGCCATGGCCGAGCAGCTCCGTCACCACCAGACCTTTGCCCATCATCTTCAGCAGACCGGCGAAATCCTGTCCACTGCTCTCGATAATCAGGTTATGGTTGCCGCCGGCGTTACCGGTGGAGGCCATGCCCAATTTGCGCGCCGAGTAGCTGCCGAGAAAATAACCTTGCAGCACGCCGTCCTTGATCAGGTCGCGTGCGCGGGTGGCGACGCCTTCACTGTCAAAGGGGCTACTGCCCAGCCCTTTAAGAATATGCGGCAGCTCGCGGATATGGACGAATGGCGCGAAAATTTGCTGGCCCAGGCTGTCGAGCAGGAAAGAGGATTTGCGGTACAGACTGCCGCCGCTGACGGCGCCGACCAGGTGCCCGATCAGGCCGGAAGCTATCGGCGCTTCGAACAGCACCGGGCACTCGGTGGTCTTGAGTCTGCGCGCCGCGAGCCGGCGCACGGTGCGCTCACCGGCTTTCCTGCCGACGGCTGCGGCGCTTTCCAGGTCGGCCGCATCGCGCCGCGAGCTATACCAGTAGTCCCGTTGCATTCCCTGGTCTTCGGCGATCACCGCGCAGCTGATGTCGTGGCGCGAGGAGGGGTAGCCGCCAAGAAAGCCCAGGCTGTTGCCGTACATGAACAAAGATTCCTGGGTGGAGACCGAGGCGCCCTCGGAATTGTCGATCCGCTTGTCCACCGCGAACGCCGCAGACTCGCAGGATTTTGCCAGTTCGATCGCCTGCTCCACCGACAAATTCCACGGGTGGTACAGGCTGAGATCGGGAATCTCCCTGGCCAGCAGATTCTCGTCGGCGAGCCCGGCGAATTCGTCGCTGGCCGTGTATCTGGCGATGCTCACCGCCGCCGCGACGGTATCCTTGATCGCCTGGGGCGACAGGTCCGAGGTGCTGGCATGGCCGCGCTTATGGCCGAAGTAAACCGTCACCCCCAGGCCCTTGTCGCGGTTGTATTCGATGGTTTCGACCTCGCCGCGACGCACCGAGACGTTCTGGCCGAAGCCTTGCGACACCTCCGCCTCGCAGGCCGTAGCGCCAGCCAGTTTCGACTGGCTCAAAATATCGCGGGTAATCTGGCTCAGCGTTTCAATAGAATGGGAAAAACGGGAATTTGACACAGGCACCTCATAAAGCTAAAAGTAGGGTGGGCACCGTTCTTGTGCCCACGCGGTCAGCAAATCGAACAAACGCCCTTCACGTTTGCTCCCTCTCCCGCTTGCGGGAGAGGGTTGGGGAGAGGGAAGTTATTCCGCGTGGGCACAAGAACGGTGCCCACCCTTGTCTGCTTGGGGTTATCATAGCAACTTTTATTCCATTTGCGAAACCATGGCTGATTTAGAACTCGACGCGCCTGACGACCTGCCGGAGCCCCCGAGCAAAACCAGGCGCAAGCAGGAAATGCACGCCTTGCAGGATATTGGCGAGGAACTGGTCGGGCTGAACAAGGATCGGCTGGCACAGCTGAATCTGCCCGATAACCTGCTGGATGCCATCATTGAAGCCAAGCGCCTGACCCGCCACGAAGCGCGCCGCCGCCAGATGCAATACCTCGGCAAACTGATGCGCACGGTGGATGCGGAGCCGATCCAGGCCAAGTTGGACGAGTGGAACAATGTCACGCACGTCCAGGCGGCCAAGTTTCACCGGCTGGAACGCTGGCGTGAGCGCCTGCTGACCGAAGAGCAAGCATTGAGCGACTTGGTGGCGGACTATGCGCGGGCCGACATCCAGCAGATTCGCACCCTGATCCGCAATGCGCAGAAAGAAGCCGCCGCCGGCAAGCCGCCCAAGAGCAGCCGCGCCCTGTTCAAGCTGCTGCGCGAAATGATCCTCGAAGAAAAAGAAACCGAACCGGAGCAACCGGATGAATAGCGAACAGCCAGCGCTGATCGGTCTGGTCACCATCAGCGACCGCGCCTCGCAAGGCGTTTACGCAGATCAGGGCATCCCGGCGCTCAACGAATGGCTAACCAACGTGCTGATCTCGCCATGGCGCGCCGTCACCCGCATGATCCCTGACGAACAGGCGCAGATCGAAGCCACGCTGCGCCAACTGGCGGATGAAGAAGGCTGCTGCCTGGTGCTCACCACTGGCGGCACCGGTCCGGCGCCGCGCGATGTCACGCCGGAGGCAACGCTGGCCGTGGCGGACAAGGTACTACCCGGCTTCGGCGAGCAAATGCGCGCCGTCAGCCTGAAGTACGTGCCCACCGCCATTCTCTCCCGCCAGGTCGGCGTCATCCGCAAGCAATGCCTGATCGTCAACCTGCCCGGACAACCCAAGGCGATCAAGGAAACCCTCGACGGCGTGTTTGCCGCCGTACCTTACTGCATCGACCTGATCGGCGGGCCTTACCTGGAAACCCGGGAAGAAGCGATCAAGGCTTTCCGCCCCAAATCAGCTATCCGGGCTAAAGGTTAAATTACCCCGGCCGAGGGTTTAACCAAGCGAATCACCGAATCGGCGGGTACTGCCTGGAAACGCTACAAGAAGCGAAGGCAGTCCTTAAGGTAGCCTGACCGTCGCCGCCATTCCGGCGCGCATCAGCTCCTTCACCGCAAACACGGCCTCTACCTCGTAGGCCGAACCGGCCTTATCTGCAACCGGCTCCAGGCCGGGGTATTTAAGGATGGCGGGGTATTCCTGCTGGCGCACCCGCACGCTCACTGCCTGTCCGGCCTTGAGGTTGCCGATGCGGTCAGCGGACACCTTGAAGCGCGCAGCCATCTCCCCTGCCTTCGCCAGCACCAGCAATGGCTGGGGCTGAAGTCCGACCGCCACGTGCTGCCCCGGTTCGGCTAGACGCGCCACCACTACCGCATCGAAGGGGGCGCGCAACGCGCTATCCGCAAGATCCTGGCGTTCCCGTGCAAGCCGTGCCTGGGCGCCATCCAGTTGGGCCTTGGCGCGGGCTTGACGCAACTTGGCCTGGTCCAGCTCGGAGGTGGAAATCACGGTCCGGTCATAGAGCTCCTGGGTACGCGCCAGATCGCGCCGGGCCTCCGCCGTTTCCTCCGTAAAGCGGGCGACCACAGCCCGGCTCTCGGCCACCCGCGCCTGATAAGGTGCAGCGTCCAGGGTCAGAAGCGAGCGCCCTTTTTGCACCCTATCGCCGACATTCACCCCAACCTCGCGCACAATGCCGGACACTCGCGGAGACAGCTCCACCCGTTGTGACCACTGCAAGGTCGCAGGAAAACTCTCCGCCCAGGCAGCAGTAGCCGCCGCCCACAATATGCCTGCCCATACCCATTTACTCATTTTGCCCATCCTTTTTCATCCAGCGGCTTACCCAGCAGCGCCTTGATCCGCGCCAATCCCAGCGCCAGCTGGTACTCGGTTCGACGCTCGCGCAGTTTTGCCTCCATCGTCGCCGCCATGGCATCCCCCAGGTTGGCTTTCAGTTCCACTTCATATTGCCCGCGCGCCCTTTCCAGCGCCAGATCGCGATATTCGACCTGCTTCCGGGCCGCTACGCGCACGCTGCGCTGCAACTGATCGACTTCGGCCCACACCTCCAGAAGCGCTTCGGACAGATCCATCCCGAGCTTGTCGGCCTCGGCCTGGAGTTTGTGAAACCGGGCCTGTTCCCGCGCTAATTGCGCCGACACACGCCGGCCCTGGTACATCGGCCAGGTCAGCACCACGCCGGCGCGCAGGTTGTCGCGGGTGGCCGTTTCCCGGCTCCAGCCCGCCGCCTCGACCTCGGCATCCAGCATTGGAGAATTCTCGGCGCGCAAGGCTTCCATGCGCTGCCGCGAAGCTTCGAGCAAGGCGAGTTGGGTGCGTAGCCGGGGGTTGTGTTCCTGCATGATGGGCAGCAGGGTCTCGTAATCCGGCAGGGCGAGGTCGTTGGCAGCAAGTTTCGGGTCTTCCAGTTCGGCTGCAAGCTGTCCGGGCTGGTTCATGGCATTTGCCAGCTGCGCCCTGGCAAAGCGGGCGCGAGCCTGGCTGGCGTTGCGCCTGACCAGAATCTCCTGGTAGCGGGACTCCAGTTCCGCCAGTTCTGTGGTGGATATCTGGCCGACCTTGAGGCGATCCCTGGCGTTATCGGCATTGACGTATGCCACCGCCATGGTTTCATTATCGGCAATAAACTGCATGTCCGCCGCCAGGACACTGAAAAACCGGGCCATCACTTCGATGCGGCGCCGCTCGCGCGTTTCCAGCAGGCCAATCTCGCGCGCCTCCACCGTGGCCTTTGCCGCCTGCTCGGACAAGGCGGTGCGGCCGAAATCGTACAGGCTTTTGCGCGCGCTCAAACGTAGGGAATTATCGGAAAGGCTGGCATCCGGGCCGGAGGAAGGACGGGCCTGACGCAAGCCAGCTTCGACATTGACGGAAAGATCGCTGCGCGAGGCCGCCGCTTCCTGTTCGGCCAAGGCGGCAGCCCGGTCGGCCTCGGCCAGCCGCAGGTCGGGATGCGCCGAGTCCACCGCCGCAAGCGCCTCGCCGAGCGTAAGGCGCTTGGCAGGTGCGGACCAGCCCTGCGGTATCAGCCAGGCCATCAAAACCAGCGCGATCCCGACGCGAAAAATCATTTCGCGACTTGCAGCTTGTACCTGGCAAACGGCATGGTTTTCCAGATGCCCTCCGCCACGTAGCGTCCCAGCAGCATGAACTCGTTCACATCCTTGGATGCGCCGGTGAAACGGGTCATCGGTTTGCCGTCAAGATCGTAAAAGCCGAATACCGGGGTGGCGCGCACACGCTGCTCGGCGGCGAACTTCTTCTCGGTGGTTTCCTTGCCGGAAAAGTCCACCAGGGGATTGTCGCCGTTGATATCGACGCTGAAGATGAAAAAGCGCTTGCGGTAATAATCCTGCACTTCGGACTGGTTGAGGACGGTTTCCTTCATGCGATGGCAGAAGGGGCAATCCTCCAGCTCATACATCAGCAGAATACCCATTTTTCCCTCTTTGCGCGCCGACGCAAGTTCGGTCTTGAAATCACCCAGGTTCTGGTCAAAAAAACCCTGAACATCACGAGTTTCAGCCATTCCCGATCCGGAAAAAAACAACAGCAAAACGACGAAAAACCATCTCAACATGAACGCCTCCAAATCAAAACAAGTGCCGATTGTAACAAACGCTCTTCACCATTGCCCCTTCTCCCTTTGGGAGAAGGTTGGGATGAGTGCCGCCCCCTTGCTTCCAGCAGTATTGATTTATTTTACAAAATATCCAATTGTTTCTAGAATCTACCGGATTAAGAGGCATTCTTGCCCGGGGAAAACCACTATGCCACTAACGCTGTCCGTACCCGCACCCAACCCGGTCGAAGACCTGACCGTGGAAACACGCCCGAAACAGTTGAAAGAATGGCTGGACGATCTGCCTCTCACCAACCTTACCGATGTTTGCCGCACCCTGGACGACGAAATCAGCGCACTGAATCAACAAAAAGTCGTTATGGAGAAGCGCCTGAAGTTGCTCGAACTCTATCGCAGCGTCATCTTTAAACTACTGCCCGCCATGGAAGACCAGTATGTCGCCACCCGTCTACCGCAGCCGGGAAAAAACCGGCAAATGGCCGAACAGGCACGCCAACTCCTGATGGAGCTCGCCAACGGGTACAAGATCATTCTGCTTGATTATCAGAATGCACGCATTACCTTAGGCAAGGGAAAAATTGCGGTGGCTGCGGCGCAACGCGCCATGTCCGCCTTGAGCCGGATACTGATGACCTGCTACCAGACCTATGCCCCCGCTCCCTCTGGCATCTGGTTCGAGATACACCAGATTTTCCGCTTCGCCATCGAGCAGGATATCGCCAACGAAACCATTGCCGACGAGGAACGCGAAAGCAGCGTCAATCTGGTTTACAAACAAACCCTGTTGCTCGCACTGTCGAATCCTTACCATCTGAGTCCCGGCGAAGTCGCATTCATCCAGGACTACCTGGCAGTGTTCGGTGGTCTCGCACAACTTCAGGCGTTCGCACCAACCGGCAATCCGATCGGTTTGTTTCTGGCGCAGACCCACAGCGACAAGCCTCCCAAGCCCTTGCCCCAAGATCTGTATGAAGTAGACAACCGTAGCGACATACTGCTCAACACGCTGGAATTGGCACATGCGCTTCATCACCACATAGAAAAGCTGAACTCGGGGGAATTGCCGAAAAACATGAATTTGCCCGATGTCGCCAGGGAAGCCAACCACCGGGACCTGCTAAAACGTTTGCTCAAGAGCTGGTCAGCAGCGCCGAAACGGGTGTTCAACCGGGCCCAGAACATCTCCAGCACCCAGGTCTGCATCGGTTTGCCATCCCTCCACCATTTCCTTGGCGGGCGCGAGTTCGGAGAAAGCAGCGATCTTTCGTTTGTCCAACCGATCGAGGATCAGCGTTTCATCTCGGGCAAGTGGCTGGTCATCAATGAAAGTGCTGGCGGCCTTGCATTGAGCGGCACTTTCGAGACCCTGCCCCAGATTCGCCCAGGCGATGTAATCGGGTTAAAAGCGGATGGCGCGAACGAATGGAATGTCGGTGCCGTGCGCTGGGTGAAAAGCGGCAAAGCCGACCATCTTGAAATCGGCACGCAGCTTGTTGCCCCCAAGGCCGATCCAGCCAGAATCAAACCTTCCATTGCCAGCCCGGCGGAAACTTTTCAGGCCGCCCTGCTGCTGCCGGAAATTCTCCTGCTCAAGCAGCCGGAAACCCTGATCGCACCACGCGGAACCTTCGGCCCCCAACGCGAGCTGCTGCTCGAACTCGATGGCAATACGACCCAGACCGTCCGCTCCGTCAAGCTGGTGGAACAGACAGCAGGCTACGAAAGGTTCGAGTTCAGCCGGGGCTGAATAATTCTTTCTCAGCCCAGGCTGAAAAAATCCTTCAAGGACAGGCTCAATGCCTCGTCCAGTCTGGCTGTCAGGCCAGTCAACAAGACACCTGCACGCGTCCCTGCAATGCCTGGATCCGGATAGCGCAGGTTCGGATCGAACACGAAAACGCGGTAAACATCGGCGAGCCTGATCGCCGCAGCGCTTCGGGTCAGGGTCCAGCCGCCGCCCTCCACGCTGCCCACCCAGTTCACCTCGTTCAGCCGGTCGAGAATAGCCTCGATTTCTTCCAGCCCCAAATCCGATTCATGCGACAGGCGCTGCAGGCTGAGCGTTTCACCGGCCTGATGTGCCTGGCAAATCGCCTTGAGAACAGCCAGTGCGGCGAAGAAACCCTGTCCGGCAAACTCCCCGCCCTGCCGGATGGGCGTGTTCCAATAAGGCAGCGTAGCGGCGATCACCGCCCCGGACAGCACCACCAGCCAGGACAGATAAATCCAGATCAGGAAAAGTGGAACACTGGCGAACGCACCATACACCAGGGTATAGGTGGGAAAGTGAGTGACGTAAAGTGCAAACCCCTTCTTCATCAGCTCGAAGGAAAGCCCCGCCACCACCCCGCCGATCAAGGCATGAAGCGGCAAAACAGAGCGGCTGGGAACTATCCTGTAAAGCAGCGCAAAGGCAAAAATAGTCAGCGCCACCGACACCATCTTCAGGGTCACCATGCCGACGACTGGCACGTCTTTCGCCAGCCCGAGAGGAAGGCTGACCAGGTAGGAAGTCAGGGACAGGCTGGCCCCAATCAGCAGCGGCCCAAGTGTCAGCGCCGCCCAGTAGATCAGGAAACGGCGCAGCAGCGGACGCTTCCGACGCACACGCCAAATCACATCGAAGGCGTGATCGATGGTCAGCATCAGCACGAATGCGGTCACCGCCAGCAAGCCGATGCCCAGCGCGGTCAGGTGCGCCGCCTTCTGAGAGAATTGCTGCATGTACACTGAGATGATCTTGCCCGCCGAGACCGGCACGAAGTTATTCAGAACGAACACCTTGAGCTGGGCCATCAGGTCCGTAAACACCGGGAAAGCGGACAATACCGTCAGCGCGATAGTGACAATCGGCACTAGTGCCAGCAGCGTGGTGTAGGTCAGGCTCGCGGCGAACTGGACGCATCGGTCTTCCTTGAAACGTCGCCGCACCAGATGCAGAAACGGGATGACGCGAGAAAAGTTCCGGGGCATGAATTGCGTTATTATGTTAAAAATGGAGACTTCCACTATGGATCAAATACCGGGTCTTTGCCACCCTAATGGACATGCCGAACAGGCCGAAGCTGCGCTCCTGCGTATACTGCAAGAAAGCAGCCCATGAACAGAACCGCAGCCTCCACTATGCCAGCATCGTCAGCCTGATCGCGCTGATCTTCTGTGCCTCGCCTGGGAACTGTGGCTCGCGCCGCTACGCCCCGGCGGCTCCAGCCTGGTCTTCAAGGTTCTGCCGCTATTGCTGCCGCTGACCGGCATCCTGCGCGGCAAACGCTACACCTACCAGTGGGCCTCAATGCTGATCCTGCTTTACCTCTCTGAAGGCGTGGTACGAGCCATGAGCGACAAGGGCCTGTCAGCGACCCTGGCGGGCGTGGAAATCGCGCTGGCGGTGGTGTTCTTTTTCAGCGCCGTTTTCTACGCCCGGTTCAGCCGCAACACGTAGGGTGGGCACGTTTTTGTGCCTACGCGGTCAGTCAGTCGAAACAAGCGCCCTTCACGTTTGCCCCCTCGCCCCCTGTGGGAGAGGGTTGGGGAGAGGGGTTATTCCGCGTGGGCACAAAGACGTGCCCACCCTTACTCGACTAGCAGCCTGTCTGACTTGAAGAATCGTAGCGAAGTGGGTCAAGAAGCCACGTAGCGGATGCTCGCAAAATTCGGCTGGGCGAGAACAGATTTTGCGAGTTGGGCGATAAAGCCGCCCATCCCTGCTTACCCCACTTGCCGGTTTTGCAGGTCAATAGTCGTTCTATTGACCAAA
>PFJY01000197.1 GCA_002784065.1 Hydrogenophilales bacterium CG_4_10_14_3_um_filter_58_23
AGCAACTCGACAACACCTATAATACAGTGAATTGTAGTAATTAGTTAATGTAAATTGTGGCGTTTCTCGGTATACATCGTATGGCACCCCCAAAGCTTCCGGCAATTTCCAGATGTCCGGCTTGAAACCCAAGGTATGGTGGAAATGCACATATTCAATATTGAGCTCACGCAGATGTTCAGCCAGCAAGCTTGTATCCGTCTCGTGTGGGTACTCTGTGACTAACACCTTTTCGTGTGGTGCAATTGCAGGGGCAAGCCGCAGTTGGCCTGACGGCGTGGAGCGCAATATCAGCACATTTTTTCCATTGCCCGAGTGTATTTTGCACAGATTCCGGATAGCCGTTTCCGTACCACCACCTAGTCCGTGGGTTATAAACAAAATGTAGCTTGAAGCCAATTGTTTGAGTAGCGCCATGTTTATTCGTCCACGCGGCGCTGCAATGGGATCGGCTTTAATATAACGCTTAATTCGTTCGGGGTAATCTGGATAAATCGCGTGAAGTTTTTCCAGATTCTCCGCCACACGCGGAGCCTTTTCAGTATCGAATGAGACAGAACCGTGATGCTGAACAAAAACATCGCAGGCCGCTATATTCCGCCACCCCATACCTGTAGCTCGGATGCAGAAATCGTTTTCTTCACAATATCCTTTGGCCCACCGAGTTTCGTCGAACAGACCAACTTCATTTAGAGTTTCCCGGCGGATGTACATACAAAATCCCACGGCTGTAGGCACATCAACTATTACTCTGGGGTTTCTCTCTGCACAAAGGGCATTCATTTGCTCAACGGTCATACCCAATGGCATGTCATTATCAAAACAGGTGCGCGGTAAGCTGAAGATGGTTGCGCGATTGGATAAGGGCGTAACAGTTCCGATATTCGGTTCCGCATAAGCCGCCATCTGCATGGTCTTGAGCCAGCCCTTGGGGACGATGGTGTCCGAATTGAGCAGCAGAACATCATGGTCTGAATGCAGCTTCATCCCTTTATTCACTGTGGCAACGAAGCCCAGATTATTCTCATTCTCTATGAGAGTGAAGCCCCCCCTGGCTGCAAGCTTGCGGAGCTCGGCGCTTAACTTTTCATCCGGACTTCGATCATTGATGACAACAATTTCCATTGGTGTGTCATCGCGAGCATTGAGAACGCTATGAATGCAATCGAGTGTCTCTTCGTAGCCCTTGTAAACGGGGATGATGACATCAATTGTCGATGCCTCACTACATACGCCTGCAGCATGTTTATTAATTTGCGGCTGAATAATAATGGGCTGATCAAATGAAGAATTGCGCAATGACAACATGAACTGCGACATGAACTGCGAGCGCATCGCACGCATCGCATAGTTGAGCGCCACAGATTCATTTGCAATAACATCACCATGAGACTCAACAAGCAATTTGGAGGCAAATTGCTCAAGGTGCTCAATCACATCAAATCGACTGATTGCCACCACATCATTTTTCAACAGATTTTCTTGGGTTTTCGGCAAACATAGCGCCATGCTATTAGCATGCTCTGACCACTTCAGATGTTGTGGCAGGGGAAAATCAAAACCAAGCAGGTACCCCCCTACCTTCGATCCCAATACTACCGCTTCTACGTCTTGTCGCTGAAAGTTTGGTGTGAGGCATTGCTTAACGCAAACACCGTTCACCCAGAGGTCAAAACTCACTGGGCATTCTGGAGCCCCAGTATTTATGATCCAGCCGCTAACGCGTTGTGAGGTAAAAGTATCGATGTGGCTCTTGATTCGGCATTTGAAATCAACACCACTCCCGCGAATTTCACGATTTGCCCCTTTAATTTGCGCTGTCACGATGTGCTGCTCCCCATCATGCCACCGTGAAGGAATAACAAAGCAAAATCCACTTTTCAGATGGGGCATCCCTACTTTTTTCAAGTCAGGGCGCGGCGAATCCGTAAAAGTACAACCTGCTAACACTCCATCAATAAATATTTCAATCGGTGTTGGTTCCGCAGTAAGGTCTGCCCAAACAGCCCATCCTTTTACTTCCAGCCCGAACACTCCATCAACCGCACCCCAACCTGCTGTATCGCTCAATGCTATGGGCATCGAAGGTAATGCCTCACCAGTGGCCTGGTCACGAATATCCAGCGGATTTCCTTCCAACTTGCTCAAATAGGGTTTTAGATCAAACCTAAATCCACAGAGATAGCCAACACTTGATGCAATTGCTATATCAGGGCGGCTGATCGTCGGCTGCACTGTCCCGACAATCACTTCGTTTATCAGTAATTGCAAAGTTACTGGCTGGCCTGATGGACTGACCGCCCAACCAAAAACCACACCCCGCGAGATGCCCTCTACACCACCTTTAAGAGATCGTTTCTTTTTAAATAGCGTTTTGATGTTCATGGTCTTTCCATAAATAGAGAACGTAGATATGCGCCGTAGCCACTTTTTATCAATGGTGCTGCCAATCTTTCAAGCTGTTCGGCATTGATGAACCCTTGCCGATAGGCGATCTCTTCTGGGCAAGCGATCTTCAATCCCTGTCGATGCTCGATGGTCTGAATGAATTGGCTGGCTTCGAGTAGCGATGCGTGGGTGCCGGTATCCAGCCAAGCATAGCCGCGCCCCATGATCTCGACCGACAGCTTGTTGCGCTCCAGGTAGATGCGGTTCACGTCGGTGATCTCCAGCTCGCCACGGGGCGATGGCTTCAGGTTCGCAGCGATATCCACGACTTCGTTGTCGTAAAAATACAGGCCTGTGACGGCGTAGCTGGATTTGGGTTTTAACGGTTTTTCTTCAAGTGAGATAGCCATACCCTCCGGATCGAACTCGACCACACCGTAACGTCCCGGATCGCGCACGTGGTAGGCGAACACGGAGGCTCCCTCATTGCGCTGCGTCGCATTGTTCAATTGCTCCTGGAAGGAGTGGCCGTAGAAGATGTTGTCGCCCAGCACCAATGCAGAAGGGTCGTTGCCGATGAAGTCTCGTCCGATGATGAAGGCCTGGGCCAAGCCATCCGGTGATGGCTGAACTGCATACTGCAGGTTCAGCCCCCACGAGCTGCCGTCACCCAGCAGCTGCTGAAAGCGCGGGGTATCTTGCGGGGTGGAGATGATCAGGATGTCGCGTATGCCGGCCAGCATCAATGTGCTGAGCGGATAGTAGATCATCGGTTTGTCATAGACTGGCAGGAGTTGCTTGGAGACTGCCAGGGTGACTGGGTGCAGACGGGTGCCGGAACCTCCGGCCAGGATGATGCCCTTTCTGGTGAGTGGGGAGTGGGGAGTGGGAAGTGGGAAGTGGGGAGTGGGGAGTGGGGAGTGGGGAGTGGGTCATTGGGTGCTCCATTTTTTGTGTAGGCCGGTTAGTAATTTTCCAGTGCGGTCCAAAAGTTCAAAAGCTGGGTGATCGGCAGGTGCGAAATCAAGCATGACTGATAGCTGCAACTGGGTATCCAGTTCTGCAAGTGAGCCGCGTGCAATGCCGATGAAGTGCAAGTATTCCTTTGCCCCATTTCTGCCCGCACCCTCTGCAAGGTTGCTTGGTATTGAAACTGCCGCCCGTCTCATTTGTTGTGAAAGTCCATATCGCTCTTCTGCCGGGAATTCCCCCGTTAACTCGTATACCGCTTTAACTAGCTGCATCGCAAATTTCCATGCATCCAACTGTTCATGAGGTTTGCCCACTTACCACTCCCTACTTCCCACTTTCCAGTATTTCAGTAAGCATTCTTGTCACACCGAATTGCCAGTGCGGCAATTCGACGCCAAAGTTACGTCGAAGTTTTTCGGCACTCATACGCGAGTTGTGCGGGCGCTTGGCCGGCGCTGGAAAAGCGCTGGTCGGCACCGCTTGTATCGCTTCGGGAGTTACCTTCAGGGCAACACCCGTCTTGCGGGCGAATTCGATAACGAAGTTGGCATAGCCATGCCATGAGGTCTCGCCGCCAGCGACCAGATGATACAGCCCGGCCACTTCCGGCTTTTGCTGTGCGGTACGGATGGCATGCGCAGTGATGTCGGCCAGCAGGTCTGCACCGGTAGGTGCACCGATCTGGTCGTCGATGACGCTCAGTTTGTCTCGTTCCTGCGCCAGCCGCAGCATGGTCTTGGCGAAGTTACCGCCGCGCGCGGCATATACCCAGCTGGTACGGAAGATAAGGCACTTGCAGCCGCTCTGCTCGATGAGTTGCTCACCTTCCAGCTTGGTTGCTCCATAGACGCTCAGCGGCCCGATCGGGTCGGTTTCCTGCCAAGGCTCGTCGCCGCTGCCGTCGAATACATAGTCAGTGGAGTAGTGGATCAACCAGGCGTTGTTCCGTTTCGCCTCCCGCGCGATCACGCCGGGGGATAATGCATTGATAGTGCGCACGAGTTCGGGTTCGCTTTCGGCCTTGTCCACTGCAGTATGCGCGGCAGCATTGACGATCACATCGGGTGCGATAGTTCGGATGGTTTGCGCGATGCCTTCCAGGTTGGTCAAATCGCCGCAATGCTCCTTGCTGTCAAAATCGAGGGCGATCACTTCACCCAGCGGTGCGAGGCTGCGCTGCAATTCCCAGCCGACTTGGCCGCCTTTGCCGAAAAGAAGAATTTTCATTTCATTAGAACCATTGTTTCGTCATTCCGGCGCAGGCCGGAATGACGGGCGTATTGGGATTTAAGGCTCATTTCTGACGCTCAACCTTCGTACTTTGGCAGACGCTCTGGCGGGAAGTCAGCCAAGCGCATGCCCACTTTATCTTTGGCCGAGAGCTCCGGCGCACTAACCGGCCAGGGGATATTAAGATCAGGGTCGTTCCAGAGCACGCTTGCTTCCGCCTGCGGGTTGTACTTTTCGGTGCACTTGTAGGCGAACATCGCGATATCCGAGGTGACGCAAAAGCC
>PFJY01000091.1 GCA_002784065.1 Hydrogenophilales bacterium CG_4_10_14_3_um_filter_58_23
CTGGTGCGCGAGCAGGGAAAGCAGGAACAGCAGCACGAAGAAAGCGCAGGGGTTGAAGGCATCCAGGCCGGCGATGGCGACGGTCAGCAGGGGTAGAGAGAAAGACTGCGGGTCCACCTCACCCAAGATGGGCACGCTGAGCTTTCCGCCCGAAAGACGGGCCACCACACTGCCCGCGAGGAGTCGGGCATGGCATTCATCCAGGCGCCACGCAATCTCCGCACCCGTGGTTTCGTCCTTGTCCCAGCCCACATGCATTTCGCCGCAAAACAGCAGGGCCGGCACGGACGCCGACTCCTGCCCGAGTTGCGCCGCCATCGTTTGATACTGGCGGGCATGTCCGGGATGACCGTTCAGCTCCAGGGAATGTAGCGCCACCCAAGGACGAGTGGCGGGGATGGCCTCGACGAATGGCCGCGCTGCCTGGCAATGGGGGCAGGTGTTGGTCCAGTAGAAATACAGTTGCAACTGGGGTTGGCCGTCCGGGCCGGGCTGGACCCAGAGATCATCGGACTGCGCCGCGACCGGCATCACCCAAAGCAGGGCCAGGGCGAACAGCGCCAGCAGGCGCGGCCAGGCCAGGGTCACTTTTGAGCCTCAATAAGCAAAGCGGCCCCTCATTTCATCCAGGTTCAGCTCCTGCAAAATCTGCTCCAGCCGGTCCTGGGCGTTCTTTCTCGGCGCGTCCTTGAAGCTGGCGATAATCAGCTCGTTTTTCATCGAATGCTCCCAGCCGACCAGCTCGGTCACCGTCACCTGATAGCCGTGGGATTCAAGCAGCAGGCAGCGCAGGGCATTGGTGACGAGGCTGCCGAATTCCCGGGTGTGGATGGGGTGGCGCCATATCTCGGACAAGGGCGTTTTCGAGAATGAGTCGTTTTTGTTCTTGCGCAGCACGGCGGCCAGTTCCGCCTGGCAGCAGGGAACCAGCACGATGAATTTGGCTTTTTTCCGCAAGGCGAACCGGATCGCATCGTCCGTCGCCGTGTCGCAGGCGTGCAGCGCCGTCACCACGTCGATTTTTTCCGGCAGCTCGGCGCAGGCCGTCGCGGCTTCCACCGACAGGTTGAGGAAGGTCATGCGCCCGAAACCCAGCCGCTCGGCCAGCTCGCGGGATTTGGCGACCAGCTCCTCGCGGGTTTCGATGCCGTAGATGTGCCCGGACGCCAGCGCCTTGAAGAACAGGTCGTAAAGGATGAAGCCCAGATAGGATTTGCCGGCGCCGTGATCGGCCAGTGTCAGGTTTTCATTCCCGGCCAGCACTTCTTTCAGCAACGGCTCGATGAAATGAAACAGGTGATAAACCTGTTTCAGCTTGCGCCGGCTGTCCTGATTGAGCTTTCCATCCCGCGTTAAAATATGCAGCTCTTTGAGCAGCTCGATGCTTTGGCCGGGCTTGATTTCGGGGATGAGATTCACGGTGGCTTCCTGATGGGCGGATAGGGGTATTTTAACCTTTTTGCGATCCTCCGCTATGCGTCTTACCTGCTTGACCCACTTCGCTTCGATTTTTTAAGTCTGACAGGCTGCCCGGAAATTGCAGAGTGAAAGTGGTGAGTCGCCCCGGTTCGCTGGCCACTCTAGCGTCGCCACCATGCAGACGCATGATGGATTTAACGATGGCGAGCCCCAGCCCCGTCCCCGCGTCGGAACGTTCGCGTGAGCCATTCACCTGATAGAAGCGGTCGAAGACTCTTTCCAGATGCTCGGGCGAAATGCCGGGGCCGGGGTTGCTGACGCGCAGTTCCACGGCATCGGCGGTCGCGGCCAGGGCGGCGAATATCTCGCCGCCCGGCGAGGTATGGCGGATGGCGTTGGACAACAGGTTGGCGATGGCGCGTTGCGCCAGAATGTGGTCCGCCACGACACGGCCTTCACCCTCGCAAACGATTTTCAGGCCGGCCTCGTCGGCGAGCACTTGGTAGAACTCGGCGACCTTGTCCAGTTCCGCCCGCAGGTCGATTTCTTCGGCATTGAGCGGTGCCTGGGCGTTATCCGCCTTGGCGAGAAAGAGCATGTCGCCGATCATGCGCGCCAGCCGCTCGTATTCCTCCAGGTTCGACTCCAGCACGGCGCGGTATTCCTCGGCGCTGCGGGCGCGGGACAAAGCGACCTGGGTCTGCCCCATCAGGTTGTTGATGGGGGTGCGCAACTCGTGAGCCAGGTCGGAGGAAAAATCCGACAGCCGGGCGAATGAATTCCGCAGCCGCTCCAGCATGGCGTTGAAGGAGGCGGCCAGCGCCTTCAGCTCGTGCGGGGCGTTCGCCACCTCCAGCCGGCGGTCGAGGCGGCTGGCGGAGATGTCGCTGGCCGTTTCCGCCATAAGGCGCAGCGGCCACAAGCTGGTGCGGGCAGTGAGGAAACCGAGGACGGCAGCCGCCAGTCCGCCGAACAGCATGACGGCGAATAGCGTCCGGCGGTAATTCGCCAGCAGTTCCAGCGCTTCCCGCGAGTCCAGCGACAGGACGATCAGCGCCCGCTCCCCCGCACCGCCCCCCAAGGCGCCCCACGCCGCGACGGTGTGATAAGGGTCGCCGGGTGTCGGCATGCGGATCGCGATGGCGCCCGGCGCGGCATCTTCGGCGACCGGTGCTTTCAATATTTCCGTGCCGTGCCGCCAGTCCGCGGACGAGAGCAGGACATTGCCCGCCTCGTCCAGCAGGGCGAGGCGCAGGTGGGGATGGCCGATGATGGCGTCGCGGAATTCGTTGGGCGCGGAAACGATCTGGGACAGCGAGTTCACCGCCGCGAGGTGATGGCGGAAAAGCGCCACCTTGCCGACCAGTTCGGCGTGATCCCGCTGCATCAGCTCGGTGTCGAGAAAACGGTAGAGATAGGCGCCGATGCCGGCGAGCAGCAGAACCGTGGTGAGCGCGAACAGGATGCTGAGGCGGAAGGTGATCGAGCCCGGCTTCATTCCTGGTAGCCAGTCAGGTTGAATTTGCGTGATGTAGGAGCGACCTCCAGGTCGCGAACCACCGAATTCGCGACCTGGAGGCCGCTCCTACGCACCGTTGTTTCTCGTTGATTGCCTATTAGCTTCATTCCCGCTCCTCCAGCACATACCCCATGCCGCGCACGGTATGCAGCAATTTACGCTCGAACGGGTCGTCCATCTTGGCGCGCAGCCGCCGGATCGCGACTTCCACCACGTTGGTGTCGCTGTCGAAATTCATATCCCACACCTGCTCGGCGATAAAGGTGCGCGACAGCACCTCGCCCTGGCGCCTCATCAGCAGGTGCAGCAGCGAAAATTCCTTGGCGGTGAGATCGATCCGGGCGGCGCCTCGCATCACTCGGCGCCGCACCGGATCGAGCTCCAGATCGGCGCTGGACAGAACTTCCGCTTGAACATTCCGGCCGCGCCGCAACAGGGTGCGCAGGCGGGCCAGCAGTTCGGAAAAGGCGAAGGGCTTGACCAAGTAGTCGTCCGCACCGAGCTCCAGCCCTTTGACCCGGTCTTCGACCTCATCCCGCGCAGTGAGGAAAATCACCGGGGTATCCCTGGCCTTGCGCAGTTCGCGCAGCACGCTCCAGCCGTCCATGCCGGGCAGCATCACGTCGAGCACGATGACGGCATAGTCCCCGGTCACGGCAAGATGCAGGCCGTCCACGCCGTTGCGTACCAGATCGACGACGAATCCATTCTCGGTCAAACCCTTGCGCAGGTAGTCGCCGGCCTTGGCTTCGTCTTCAACGATCAGAACCTTCATCTGCAAGCCTCGTTCATTCCAATTTTCATTCAAAAGTGGTGTATGGGTGGGAGCGGGCTCCCACAAAATGGATTCTTCCTTTTTGAATTGGAAATGGAATTAGTCATACGTTCAAACATTCTAGTCGGCTCGGCGAAGATAACCAAAATGTAATTTTCCGGTCAGCTTGGCGCCGGCACTCGGGGCATACGATGGCTCCATAATTTGGATACCCGCAGGTATTGAAACCCGAGGACATCATGCGATACACCCTGTTGATTTTAGGCTTGCTGCTCACGCAACCCGTTGTTGCCGCCAGCCTGCGCACGATACTGGATCAAGCCTGGGAAAATAGCCCCCAGGCGCAAACCCTTGAGGCAAGGCGCGCGGAAAGCGATGCCCAGACCATCGCCGCGAACAGCCTGCTACCCGGCACGCCCGCCGTCATCCTGGGCCATCGTGGCGACCAGTTGAACAGCAACGCCGGCAAGCGCGAGTGGGAAGTCGGCATCGCCCTGCCCATCTGGCTGCCCGGCCAGCGCGACGCGCGGCAACGCCAGGCGCAAGCCGGCAAGGATAGTCTGGAAGCCAATATCCGTGCGCTGCGCCTGAAGCTGGCAGGGGAGCTGCGCGAGGCGATCTGGCATGTGCGTCAGGCGGAGGCCCAGACCCGGCTCGACGAAGAGCACGCGCTAACCGCGAAAAAGCTGGCGGAAGATGTCGCCAGGCGGGTTCGGGCAGGGGAGCTGGCCAAGACCGACCTGAATCTGGCGCAGAATGAATGGCGCACCGCGCAGGCAGCGGTTTTGCAAGGCCGCAACCGGTTACTCCAGGCGCAACAAGCCTATGCCACCCTCACCGGCATGACGGCCTTGCCAGACGACATCGCGGAAAGCGCGCAGACCGGGTATTTGCCAGACGATCATCCATTGCTGGAAGAAGCGCGCCAGGCCATCGAGGCGGCGCAGGCGCAAGTGCGCGTAGTCTCGAACTCGTCCCGCGACAATCCCGAGGTCGAACTCAGCACTCGCCGGGAGCGCGGCAACCTGAACGACCCCTACGCCGGCACCGTGGCTATCTCCCTGCGATTGCCCTTATCCACCGAAGCGCGCAACCTGCCGCTGATCAGCGTTGCCCAAACTGCCCTCACCGGAGCGCACAGCGAATACACCCGCGTCCGGTTCACGCTGGAATACCAGAGACTGCAGGCCGGGCAAGCCTTGCAAGCCGCCGGTCAACTGCTGGATCTGGCGCGGCAGCAGCGTGCGGCAGCGCGGGAAAACCTCGATCTGATTCAGAAATCTTTCAATCTCGGCGAATCCGACCTGTTTACCCTGTTACGCACCAGGGCTGCTTCCTTTGAGGCGGAGCAGGCTTGCAGCCAACAGGAAATCGCGCGGGCGCTGGCCAGCGCCCGCCTCAATCAAGTGCTAGGAGTCTTACCGTGACCGTATTAAATATTGGCTTCTCTCAACCGTTCGCCCTGAGTCTTGAGCATGTCGAAGGATCGAAGGGCTGTGTGGTTCGACAGGCTCACCACGAACGGCCAAGGTCAGCCGCATTGGCCCTGGCGCTGGTGCTCATGATTTTGCCGCCGTTTGCCTTTGCCCACGGCGGCGAAGATCACGGCGACGAAGCTAAGGCGCCGGTCAGCTTGCCTGCATCCGGGCCGCGACTGGAGTTGAAGTCACCCGACGTGGAGCTCTCGGGTGTGCTTCAGGACGGAAAGCTCACCGTGTATGCCGACCGTTACGCCAGCAACGAGCCTGTCCTCAACGCGAAAATCGAGATCGAAAGCAACGGGCGCAAGCTTCAGTTGCTCGCCCTGAAAGACGGCAGCTATACCGCCGCCGCAGACTGGCTCAAGCAGCCCGGCAGATACGCGCTGGAGGTCAGTATCCAGGCTGACGATCTGGCGGATTTGCTGGTTGGCGCGTTGGAAATACCCGCTTTGCAGGCAGAAGCCCACGGTCGCACCTGGCTCGATTACGCGAAGTGGGCGGCTGGCGGCGGCGCGGCGGCCATCCTGCTGGCCGTGCTGTTCAAATTCTTGCGCCGCCGCAAGGGCGTTGCGGCAAGCGCGTTGTTGCCCTTGTTCGCGGCTTTCCTGCTCGGCGGGCACAGCAATCCCGGCTTCGCCCACGGCGACGAGGATCACGGCGACAAGCCCAAAGCCGCGCCCGCCGCCGCTGCGGCGAGCAACGTGCCGGTCGCCGCGCAGGCTTCCCCCGTGCGCTTGCCCGACGGCAGCATTTTCGCGCCCAAGCCGGTGCAGCGGCTGCTCGGCATCCGTACCGTGCTGGGCGAGTCGCGCGACATCGCACTAACCGTGGAGCTCAACGGCCAGATCAGCGCCGACCCGAATTTCAGCGGGCGCGTGCAGTCCAGCCAGTCAGGGCGCATTGCCGCGCCCGGCGGGGGCTTTCCCGCCATTGGCATGAAGGTGAGCAAGGGACAAATCTTGGCTTACATCGAACCCGCCGCCAGCAGCATCGAGAAGGGTAATCAGCAGGCGCAACTGGCCGAACTGGCGAGCAATTTGGGTCTTGCCGAACAGCGTGCAGAGCGGTTGGAGCAACTGGTGGGCAGCCTGCCGCAAAAGGAGATCGACGCGGCGCGGGCCGAAGCGGCCAGCCTCAAGGCACGCAAGGCGGCTGTGGCGGGCAGCCTGTTCCAGCGCGAAGCCCTGCGTACGCCGGTTTCCGGCGTGATCAGCAAGGCCGGTGTGGTCGCGGGCCAAGTGGTAGAAGCGCGAGAAGTATTGTTTGAAATCGTCGACCCGGCCAGGCTCTGGGTGGAAGCCGTCGCCTACGACACCGCGCTGTCCGGCCAAGTGGCGGGCGCTTCCGCCATGACCGCCGGCAACCAGCCGCTGGCGCTGGCGTTCATCGGGCTAAGCCATCAACTGCGCGAACAGGCGCTGCCCATGCAGTTCGCCGTCAAGCCGCCATCCCCCCCGTTAAGCGTGGGCCAGCCGGTGAAGGTGTTCGTCCAGAACCGGCAGACCACTCGCGGCATTCCCGTGCCGCAAGGCAGCGTGATGAAAAACAGCGGCGGGGAAACCATCGTGTGGCTGCACGCCTCCGCCGAGCGCTTCGTGCCGCATCGGGTGAAAGCGCAGCGGGTGGACGGCCAGACTTTTGCGATTCTGGAAGGCTTGCATGACGGCGACCGGGTGGTGACGCAGGGCGCGGCGCTGCTTTCGCAGATACGTTAGCAGCTAACGACGGTGCGTAGGAGCGACCTCCTGGTCGCGAATTCGGCGGTTCGCGACCAGGAGGTCGCTCCTACATCGCGCAAATTCAACGTGACTGAAAAGTAGGAAATCCATGTTTAAAGCCATCATTCATTCCAGCCTGAGCCAGCGCCTGTTCGTGCTGGCTGTGGCGATCCTGCTGCTGGTGTACGGTATGCTCAGCCTGAAGCAGTTACCGGTGGACGTATTTCCCGATCTCAACAAGCCCACCGTGACGCTGATGACCGAGGCCGCCGGCATGGCGCCGGAGGAAGTGGAGCAGCTCATCACCTTTCCCGTCGAGACGGCGATGAACGGCCTGCCTGGCGTGACCCGCGTGCGCTCGGTTTCAGGCATCGGGCTGTCCATCGTGTACGTGGAATTCGACTGGGGCACGGACATCTACCGCAACCGCCAGCAGGTCGCCGAGCGCCTCGCCCTGGTCAAGGAGCAGATTCCCGCCGGGCTCGCGCCGCAGATAGGGCCGATCAGCTCCATCATGGGCGAAATCATGCTGATTGCCATGACGGTCGACCCCGCCAGGGCGAACGCCATGCAGGCGCGCGAGCTGGCCGACTGGGTGGTGCGACCGCGCCTGCTGACGATTCCCGGCGTGTCGCAGGTTATTCCCATCGGCGGCGAGGTGAAGCAGTACCGCGTCGCGCCGGACATGGCCAATCTCGACCGCCTGGGCATCTCGCTGGAACAGATGGAAGCGACGCTGAAGAATTTCGCCGCCAACACCAGCGGCGGCTTCCTGGAATCGCAGGCGCAGGAATACCTGATCCGCAACATCGGGCGCACCACCAAACTGGAAAACTTGCAGGAGCTAGTGGTGGGCTACCGCGCGGGGGCGGCCATCCTGCTCAAGCAAGTCGCCAAGGTGGAATTCGCCGCCCGCCTGAAGCGCGGCGACGCGAGCTTCATGGGCAAGTCGGCGGTGATCCTGTCGGTGCAGAAGCAGCCTGCGGCGGACACGGTCAAGCTGACGCGGGAAGTCGAGGCGGCGCTGGCGGAGATGAACAAGGGGATGCCAGCCGGCGTCACCGTGAAAGACATCCTGTTCAAGCAGGCCAATTTCATCGAGAGCTCGGTGAGCAACGTGGAAGAGGCCCTGCGCGACGGCGCCATCATGGTGGCGGTGGTGCTGTTCCTGTTTCTGCTCAATTTCCGCACCACGTTCATCTCGCTCACCGCGATTCCCGTCTCCATCCTGATTACGGTGCTGGTGTTCAAATACTTCGGGCTGTCGATCAACACCATGACGCTGGGAGGCCTGGCCATCGCCATCGGCGAACTGGTGGACGACGCGGTGGTGGGGGTGGAAAACGTGTTCCGGCGGCTCAAACAGAACCGGGCGGAAGGCGACAAAACAGCACACCTCCCCCTTTGTAAAAGGGGGATTGAGGGGGATTTAGGGGTGCTGGAAGTCATTGCCGCCGCCACCCTGGAAGTGCGTTCCGCCATCGTCTATGCCACCCTCATCATCGTGCTGGTGTTCGTGCCGCTGTTCGTCCTTTCCGGCATCGAGGGCAGGCTGTTCGCGCCGCTGGGCGTGGCCTACATCGTGTCCATCCTCGCCAGTATGCTGGTGTCGGTGACGCTGACGCCGGTGCTGTGCTATTACCTGCTGCCGAAAATGAAGCGGCTGGAGCATGACGACAGCCCGGTCGTCAAGAAACTCAAGCAATGGGATACGGTTCTGCTGCAATGGTCGTTCGACCACAGCAAGCGGGTGCTGGCCGCAGGGCTGCTCGCGGTGGCGCTCGCCGCCGCCGCCGTGCCGTTCTTCGCCCGCTCGTTCCTGCCCGCGTTCAACGAAGGCACGCTCACCGTCACGGCCATCATGAATCCGGGCACTTCGCTTTCGGAAGCCAACCGCATCGGCATTCTGGCGGAACAGCTGATTCTGCAAGTGCCGGAAGTGACCCATGTGGGACGCCGCACCGGTCGCGCCGAGCTGGACGAGCACGCGGAAGGCGTGCATTACGGCGAAATCGAAGTGGATCTGAAGAAATCCGCCCGCTCCCGCGAGGCCGTTTTGCAGGACATCCGCGACCGCCTCGCGCCGCTGCCAGCGGCCATCAATACCGGCCAGCCGATCTCTCACCGGCTCGACCACATGCTGTCCGGGGTGCGCGCGCAGATCGTCCTGAAAATCTTCGGCGACGACGTGGACACCCTGCGCGGGCTGGCGGCGGACATGCAAACCCGGCTCGCCCACATCCCCGGCCTGGTGGATTTGCAACTGGAAAAACAGGTGCGCATTCCGCAGCTGCAAGTCCGCGTCGATTACAAAAAGGCCGGGCAGTATGGCGTCACCCCGGCAGCGATCAACACCGCGCTGGAGACGCTATCCAACGGCGCAACCGTGGCGCAGGTGATCGAGGGCAACCGCCGTTTCGACGTGGCGATCCGCCTGAACGACGCCGACAGGGGCGCGCAGGGCTTGAGCAACCTTTTGGTGGAAACGCCGAGCGGGCGCATCCCGCTGCGCCTGATTGCGGAAATCGAGGACAGCGATGGGCCCAACCAGATTTTGCGGGAAAACAGCCGCCGCCGCATGGTGCTGATGGGCAACAGCGACGGCACCGACATGGCGCAAATCATCCGCGACATCCGCGCCGAACTCGCCAAAACCCCGCTGCCGGAAGGTTATTTTACCCAGCTGGAAGGCCAGTTCCAGGCGCAGGAGGAAGCCAGCCAGCTGATTGCCGGGCTGTCGCTGGTGTCGTTGGCCATGATCTTCCTGGTGCTGTACAGCCGCTACCAATCCGCCGTGCTGTCGCTGATGATCATGGGCAACATCCCGCTGGCGCTGGTGGGCAGCGTCATCGCGCTGTGGCTCTCCGGCGGCACGCTGTCGGTGGCGAGCCTGATCGGCTTCATCACCCTGGCCGGCATCAGCACGCGCAACGGCATCCTGAAAATCAGCCATTACATCAACCTGGTGGCGCACGAGGGCGAAGCGTTCGGCAAGCAGATGATCGTCCGAGGCAGCCTGGAGCGCCTGACCCCCGTGCTGATGACCGCGCTGGTGGCGGCTTTCGCCCTGATTCCGCTGATGCTGGCCGGCGGCGATCCGGGCAAGGAAATCCTGCACCCGGTGGCGGTGGTGATTTTCGGCGGCCTGGTGAGCTCCACGCTGCTGGATACCCTGCTCACGCCGGTGATGTTTTATCTGTGGGGCGAGAAGCCGATGATGAAACTGCTGGCGCATGGCAACAAGGAAAATTTCTGAAACACCTGTTTTATCACTCACAACCTCAAAGGAGTCTGAAATGAAATACCTGAAATTGTCACTGCTGGCAGCATCCCTGATTGTCCCGCAAGGCGCGTTTGCCCACACCGATGAGTATCTTGACACCCAAGCCGCGCCTCACGGCGGACAACTGCGCATGGCGGGCATCTATCACTATGAATTAGTGGTGATAAAAGACAGCCATGGCGTGAAGGAGAACCCGGTCGTTGTCTACGTGACGGATCACGCCGGCGCCAAGATCGCCACGGCGGGCGCCACCGGCACAGCCACGATCCTCGCCGGGAAACTAAAAGCCACGGCGACACTCAAACCGGACGGCGACAACCGCATGAAGGGCTTTGCCAAGTATGCGTCTACGCCCGACATGAAAGGGGTGGTTTCCATCACACTGTCCGCCAGGCAACCCGAGCAGGCGCGCTTCACGCCGCTGGCCGTAGCGCCGGACGAACATATGGACCACAAGCACTGATGTTTCATTGCCCCACTTATTCCGTTGCCAAGGGGCGGGCAACAACCTGATACAAGGAGATACACCATGAACAAGATTGTAATGACAGCCTTGGCAGCCTCGCTCGCTTTTGCCTCTCCCACTTTTGCGGACGATGCCCACCATCCGGAGAAGGAGACCCAAGCCACGCCCGCCAAGGCCACGGCAAAGGCTCCAGAGCAGGCGGTGAAGAAGATGCAGGACAACGTCAAAAAAATGCAAGCGCAGCTCGATCGCATCGCCAAGGCTAAAACGGACGAGGAACGCCGGAAGGCGATGGCCGAACACATGCAGACCATGCAGGAAAACATGAAGATGGCCCATGGTATGCAGTCCGGCATGATGGGCTGTACGATGATGAAAGGCGGCATGAGCGGCATGATGTGATGCTCCCGAATCAACGTCAGTGTCCAGCTCGTCGGCGAGCAATACAGGGCGACCGCCATCAGTCTGCTGGGCAGCTAACTTGGCGGCGCGCTCCGGCGACGATGACGTCAGCAAAGAACTGGGGACGAACCAAGTGGGGGATCCAGCAGCCTGTCGGACTTAACCCGGATGTTTCATAAATTGACACATGCCCTTGCTGGTCTTTTGTCGCCTAGAGCTGCCCTTTACCCCAACATAAATCTGGACAAATAAGGCGTCTTTCCCTATCATATTGGGATGCACCA
>PFJY01000067.1:0-12942 GCA_002784065.1 Hydrogenophilales bacterium CG_4_10_14_3_um_filter_58_23
TCCTTGGATTGGATAGCTCAGGGTGAGAATAGTTATGGGTAAAGGGCAGGCCAAGCCAGCGGGTAGGATGGGTTGAGGCGCTTGCGCCGATACCCATCGCTTTGCGGTGATGATTGATGGGCTCCCTCTCCCCAACCCTCTCCCGCAAGCGGGAGAGGGGGCAATGGTGAAGAGCGCCTGTTTTGATCCGCTATGCTCCACCCATCCTACCTGTACTAGCTTTAGGAATAACAATGGCTGAAAACAGACAAACCGGCGCTGCGAAAACCGCGCGCATCCCGATCAAGATCGTCCCTTCCGCGCCGTTGCGCAAGCCGAGCTGGATCCGCGCCCAGGCGCCGACCTCGGCCAAATACCAGGAGATCAAGCAGATCCTGCGCAGCCGCAACTTGCATACCGTGTGCGAGGAAGCGTCCTGCCCCAACATCGGCGAATGCTTCAGCCACGGCACCGCCACCTTCATGATACTGGGTGACCTGTGTACGCGCCGTTGCCCGTTTTGCGATGTCGCCCACGGCACACCACTGCCGCCCGATGTTGAGGAGCCGTCGCGACTCGGTGACTCAGTCGCGGTGATGGGTCTGAAATACGTGGTGATTACCAGTGTCGACCGCGATGACCTGCGCGATGGCGGCGCCGCCCATTTCGCCGCCTGCATTCGCGCCACGCGAGAAAAATCCCCATATACCCGCATCGAGACCCTGGTGCCGGATTTCCGTGGTCGGTTGGAAGTCGCGCTGGAAGCCCTGGCGACCGACCTGCCCGACGTTCTCAACCACAACCTGGAAACCGTGCCGCGCCTCTACAAGCAGGCCCGTCCCGGCGCCGACTACGCCCACTCATTGAAGCTGTTGCAGGAATTCAGGCGGCGCTACCCGCACATTCCCACCAAGTCCGGCCTGATGGTGGGGATAGGCGAAACCGACGAGGAACTCCTGGAAGTAATGCGCGATCTTCGCGCTCATGACGTGGAGATGCTGACCATTGGCCAGTATTTGCAGCCGACCCGGCATCATCTGCCGGTGGTGCGCTTCGTCGAGCCGGCCCAGTTCGACAGGTTCACTGCGGCAGCTGAAGAGATGGGTTTTTCCAATGCCGCCTGTGGACCGATGGTGAGATCGAGCTACCATGCCGACAAGCAGGCGAAAGAGGCCGGCGTAAACATACAACTAAAGCCCCCGGCTTTGCCGGAGGATACTTACTTTCATCTTGCCCATGACGGGCTCCAATTGTAATGCGGCCTTTGGTATTCGACCATTACCCATCCCTCATTACTCATCACCCCTTACCATATTGAGTCGCCAGCCATTTCTGGTATTCGCCGCTGACGATGTTCTCTACCCAGCCCATGTTATCGAGGTACCATGCCACGGTTTTGTGGATGCCGGTCTCGAAGGTTTCCATCGGCTTCCAGCCCAGCTCCCGCTCGACCTTGTGTGCGTCGATGGCATAGCGGCGGTCGTGACCGGGGCGATCCTTCACATAAGTAATCAGGGCGGCGTAGGGTTTGTGGTCAGCGGCGGGCTTCAGTTCGTCGAGAATGGCGCAGACGGTGTGTACCACGTCGAGGTTGGTTTTTTCGTTCCAGCCGCCGATGTTATAGGTTTCGCCCAGTCGGCCACCAGCGAGCACAGCACGGATCGCAGCGCAGTGGTCGCCGACGTACAGCCAGTCGCGCACGTTCAGGCCATCGCCGTAAATCGGCAGCGGCTTGGCCGTAAGGGCGTTGAGGAGGATCAGGGGGATCAGCTTCTCGGGGAACTGAAACGCGCCATAATTGTTCGAGCAGTTGGTGGTCAGCGTTGGCAGCCCATAGGTGTGATGGTAGGCCCGCACCAGATGATCGGACGCCGCCTTGGAGGCGGAGTAGGGGCTATTCGGCGCATACGCCGTGGCTTCGGTAAACGGCGGGTCGTTGGGGCCGAGCGAGCCGTACACCTCGTCGGTGGAAACGTGAAGGAAGCGAAATGCGGCTTTTTCTTCGCCTTGCAGCCCCTGCCAGTAAGCCCGCACTTCTTCCAGCAGGCTGAAGGTGCCGTTGATGTTGGTCTGGATGAATTCGCCGGGGCCGTGTATGGATCGGTCGACGTGGCTTTCTGCGGCGAAATGGATGATGGCGCGGGGCTGGTGCTCTGCCAACATCCGCCCGACCAGCTCCCGGTCGTTGATATCGCCGCGGACAAAGACGTGACGAGAGTCATCTTTTAAACTGACAAGGTTTTCCAGGTTGCCGGCATAGGTCAGTTTGTCCAGGTTGACGGTCGCTTCACCGGTAGCCGCAATCCAGTCCAGTATGAAATTCGAGCCGATAAAACCCGCACCGCCGGTGACCAGAATCATTTTGAGCGCGCCCCGTAATAATCCTTGAACCAGGCGGCAAACTTCGCCACCCCCGCACTCAGCGGCGTATGTGGTGCAAAGCCTACCGCCCTGCTCAGCTCCCCGATATCCGCATAAGTGGCGACCACATCGCCATCCTGCATCGGCAGCATGTTCTTGACGGCCTTTTTGCCGATGGCGCTTTCGATGGTTTCGATGAAGGTCATCAATTCCACCGGCTCATGGTTGCCGATATTGTAGATCCGGTAAGGCGCATCGCTAGTGGCGGGATCGGGAGCCGCCCGGTCGAACGACGGGTCGGGCTCCGCAACTTTATCCAGCACCCGCATCACACCTTCGACAATGTCGTCGATATAAGTGAAATCGCGCTGCATCTTGCCCTGGTTGAATACATCGATTGGCCGATCTTCGAGAATTGCGCTGGCGAACAGGGAAGGCGACATATCCGGCCTGCCCCACGGCCCGTAAACGGTGAAAAATCGCAGACCGGTGGTCGGCAAACGATACAGGTGACTGTAGGTATGGGCCATCAGTTCGTTGGACTTCTTGGTGGCGGCGTAGAGGCTGACCGGGTGATCGACGTTGTCGTGTACGCTGAACGGCATGTGCGTATTGGCGCCATAGATGCTGGAACTGCTGGCATAAACCAGGTGTTCCACGCCGTTATGGCGGCAGCCTTCGAGCACGTTCAAGAAACCCACGATGTTGGTGTTGACGTAGGCATGGGGATTCTTTATCGAATAGCGCACGCCGGGCTGTGCCGCGAGATTGACGACGCGCTGAAATTTCTCCGCCGCGAAAAGCGCTTCCATTGCGGCGCGCTCGGCCATGTCCAGCTTGACGAAGCGAAAACCGGGGAGCGGCATGAGCTGCTTCAGGCGATCTTCCTTCAACCGGACATCATAGTAATCGTTGAGGTTGTCGATGCCGACCACCCCGACACCCCGTTCCAGCAAACGCTGGGCGACATGCATGCCGATAAAGCCGGCCACGCCGGTAATTAAAACTTTCAAGATTTTCCTTTTTTGTTCAATTCATGCAGTTTCGCGTATTTCACAAAACTGTTGAAGCAGCCTATCGAGATATGCGCCAACCCCGGCACGCCGTCGAGAAAGCCGAGCCGGAGGAAATAGAACTTCACGAACCTGAGCAGCGGGCTGGTCACCAACCGTCCGAGCGAAGCCTGTTTTCCTCGTCGGCACAACTCTTCCGCCTGCAAGTTAGTATAGCGATTCTGTTTTTCAAGGTAGGCGGCGAGACTTTCCTGCGACTGATGCAGCAAATCGCCCCGCAAGCTGCCCACCGGTGAAGGGGCAAGCACTTTTTCGTGAACCGCGTCCTCGCTCCAGTGGGCAACGCGCCGATCGAACAGGCGCAGGCTCCGGTCGGGGTAGCCTTCGCCATGTCTGAGCCAGCGGCCCATGAAACGGTTGCAGCGCGGCATCCGGTAGGCATGAAACCGGGGCGCCTGCAATGCCTCCACGATACTCGCGCGGAGCGGGTCGCTGACCCGTTCGTCCGCATCCAGACACAGCACCCAGTCATGGCCGGCCTGCTCGACCGCGAATTGTTTTTGCCGGCCAAACCCGAGCCAGTCCTGATGCAGCACCCGAGCGCCGTATTTTAACGCGATTTCCAGAGTATCGTCCCGGCTGCCGGAATCCACCACCACGATTTCATCGGCGAAAGCGGCGCTTTTCAGGCAAGCCTCGATCTGGCCGGCCGTGTTCAGGGCAATGATGACCACCGACAAAGGGGTTTTCTGCTGCATCCGCGCTATCTGGTAAATTAAAGGCCATATTCTAGGCTAAAATACCGCGATGCCGAAGATATTGCTCGTCAAAACCTCCTCGATGGGGGATGTCATCCACAACCTGCCCGTCGTCAGCGACATTCGCGCCCATTTCCCGAAAGCCGAAATCGACTGGGTGGTGGAAGAATCCTTCGCCGGTATTCCTGCCCTGCATCCGGGTGTGGGTAAAATCATTCCCGTCGCCGTGCGGCGCTGGCGCAAGAATTTGTTCAGCCGTACCGTACACGCCGAAATCTCGGCCTTCATCACCCGCCTGCGCGGCAAGACTTATGACGTGGTGCTCGACACTCAGGGGCTGATCAAAAGCGGCATCATTACTCGCCTTGCCCAAGGCGCCCGCTGCGGCTTCGACCGGCAAAGCGCCCGCGAACCGCTGGCCGCGCTGTTCTACGACAAAACGCTGCGGATCGAAAAAAACCAGCACGCGGTGGCGCGCAATCGCCTGCTGGCCGGTCGAACCTTAGGCTATTCCCCTGATGATCCGGTGAACTATGGCATCGCGACTGACAGCCTCCCCCTTTGCAAAAGGGGGATTGAGGGGGATTCAAGCACCGTAGAAATCCCCCCTAGCCCCCCTTTTGCAAAGGGGGGTATCTCTCTACCAACCTGGCTACCCACCGCCCCCTTTGTCGTCCTGCTGCACGCCACCAGCCGCGACGACAAGCTCTGGCCAGAAGCCGACTGGATCGCATTGGGGGCTTATCTGGCTGGCAAGGGGATTGCCTGCGTATTGCCTTGGGGAAGCGCGGCCGAACAGCAGCGCAGCCAGCGGTTGGCGGAAAAAATCCCTCTTGCCATTGTTCCTCCTGCGCTCACCCTGGCACAAGCGGCAACCCTGCTTTCGCACTCCATCGCGACAGTCGGCGTGGACACCGGCCTGGTCCATCTGGCGGCGGCATTGAACGTGTCGGCCATCGCCATTTACTGCGCCTCCGACCCCGGCCTGACCGGGCTCTACACCAATGGATCAGCCATCAACCTGGGCGGCGCAGGCGCTCCGCCCGACGCGGCAAGCGTGATCGACGCCCTGAATAGCATCGCTGCATTATGATTGGCCGTCTTTACACCCTGCTGCTGGTTCTGCTGCTGCCCTACATGCTGTTCCATCTGTTATGGCGTTCCCGGCGTCAGCCCGAATACCGGCGCCATATCGGCGAGCGTTTTGGTTTTTATCCCGGCAAGCCAGCCACTCCACTGATCTGGCTGCACGCCGTATCGGTGGGAGAAACCCGCGCCGCCGTGCCGCTAATTGCCCAATTGCAGACACGCTATCCCGGGCACCGCATCCTGCTCACCCACATGACCCCCACCGGTCGGGAAGCCGGCAGGCAGTTGTTCGGCGACCGTGTGCTGCAAGGCTACCTGCCCTACGACTTCCCGTTTGCGGTGAAGCGCTTTCTCCGCCACTTCAAGCCCGAAATCGGGCTGCTGATGGAAACCGAAATCTGGTTCAACCTGGTGCAGGCCTGCAAGAAAGCCCGGGTACCGCTGTTGCTGGTCAACGCGCGGATGTCGGAAAAATCGGCGCGCAAATATGGCCGCTTCAAGGCTCTCAGCCGCGACAGCCTGCAAGCCCTGGCGGCGATTGCCGCCCAGACCGGGGCGGATGCACGCCGGTTGGTCGAATTGGGCGCATCTTCGGTGGAAATTACCGGCAACCTGAAATTCGATGTGGAAGTACCGCCAAGCGCGATCGGCCTGGGGAAAAACCTGCGCGAACGGTTCGGGGCTACACGCCCGGTATTCCTCGCCGCCAGCACCCGGGAAGGCGAGGAAGCGCTGATCATGGAAGCGCTTGCCAGAATCGGCATCCCCAACCTGCTCATCGTCATCGTGCCGCGCCATCCGCAGCGCTTCGAGCAAGTGGCCGAGATGCTGACCCAGCGCGGCATCCGGTTTCAGCGCCGCTCGACAAACGAAGCCGTCGCCCCGGAAACCCAAGTGGTGCTGGGCGACAGCATGGGAGAGATGTTCGCCTACACCACCGCCTGCGACATCGCTTTCATCGGCGGCAGCCTGTTGCCGCTCGGCGGTCAGAACCTGATCGAGGCGGCGGCGATGGGCAAGCCGGTTTTGATCGGCCCCCACACATTCAACTTTGCGGAAGTCTCCGAACTGGCCGTTCAGACTGGCGCCGCGCTACGCGTGGCTGATGCCGACGAATTGGCGCTGATGGTCGGGGAATTGCTGAAGGCGTCGGAGAAAACCCAAGCCATGTCGGTTGCGGCTCTGGCTTTTTCAGACCGGCATCGCGGCGCGACGGAACGGTTGATGGCGCTGATAGAACCGGTTTTGGAAAGGCGGGACTGTAGGATGGGTGGAGCGTAGCGATACCCATCATTCCATGGTAAACAAATTGATGGGTATCGCTACGCTCCACCCATCCTACTTCCTTTATTTCCCCAGCCAGCGGTTGACCTGCTCGACATCCTCGTCTTGCAGGGTGCCCACGGCGGATTTGAGCTTGAGCTGGCTGAGGATGTAGTTGTAGCGAGCCTGGGACAAATCGCGCTTGGCCGTATAGAGCTGCTGTTGGGCATTCAGCACGTCCACGTTGGTTCGCACCCCCACCTCCTGGCCCAGCCGGGTGGAATCGAGCGAACTCTGGCTCGACACCAGCGCCTGTTCCAGTGCCTTGACCTGAGCCATGCCGCTGGTCACGCCAAGAAAAGCCTGGCGGGTCTGCAAGGCGGCCTGCCGGTTGCCCAGATCCAGATCCTGCCGGGCTTTTTCCTGGTTGGCCAATGCTTCGCGCACCTTGGAATTGACACTGCCGCCCTGGTAAATCGGCAAGGTCAACTGCAAGCCGACGGTTTGACTGGTAACGGTGCCGGTGACCAGATAGCTGGAATTGCTGTTTTGACCGTAGCCCGCCACCAGGTCAAGGGTGGGATAGTGCCCGGCACGGTTCCTTTCCACTTCCTGCGTGGCGATTGCCAGTGCGGCGCGCTGGATTGCGATCTGCGGGCTTTGCTGTTCGGCCCGTGCGACCCATTTTGTCATATCGTTGGGCTCGGGCAGGATCAGGGGAAGCTTGTCATTCAGCGCATTGAGATGCGCTGGAATCTTGCCGAGGATCAGTTGCAAAGCGCGGTTCCTGATTTCGAGATCATTCTGCGCGGCGATTTCCTGAGCCGTGGTGAGGTCGTACCGCGCCTGAGCCTCGTGAGTGTCGGTAATGGTGACGGTGCCCACCTCGAAGTTGCGCTTGGCCATTTCCAGTTGCTCGCCGATGGCGGCCTTCTGGGCGTCGGCCAAGGCAACATTGTCCTGGGCGAGCAGGACGTCGAAATAGGCCTGAGCGACTCTGACGATCAGGTCCTGCCGGGCGATGGCAAACTGCGCTTCAGCCTGAACAACCTGGCTTTTGGATTGCTCGTACTGGGCGAAATTCTGTTTGCGATAGATCGGCTGGGTCAGGGACAGGTTATAACCGTTGGAGTTGTATTGCAGGTTGGAGGCGGGCAAATCCACGTCGTTATGGGTGGTATTGGCGCTCAGATTGACGCTCGGCAACAACAGGGCGAGGCCCTGCGGCGCTTTTTCCTGGCCGGCTTCGTAAGCGGCGCGCGCCGAAGCATACGCCGCATCCTGCTGCTGCGCCTCGCGATATACCTCCGTCAGGTTGGCGGCATAGGCAGGGCTGGAGAGCAGCACAAAAAGCGCGAGGGGCAAGGATTTCATTTTAAAACACGAAGCGCTGGGGTTGCATCGCGTTCTTGAGGGATGGAACGCTGGTTTCGAACAAATTGGAGGTCCGATACACGCCTTCGGCGACGCAGGCAACCCGTTGGGCCTCCATCACTGGCGCCTCGCCGACCACGGCAAACAGCCGGCCTCCGATTTTCAGACTGGCTGAAAATGCTTCCGGCAGCACCGGCACAGAACCGGTCAACACGATCACATCGTAAAGCCCGCCCTGCAGCCACCCGCGAGCGGCATCCCCCACTTCCAAATCAACATTGGAAATGCCATGCTGCCTGAGTAGTACTTCTGCCCGTAGCGTGAATTCGGGAACGATTTCCACGCTGCATACTCTTCCCCGGTGCGCCATGCGCGCCAGCAAAGCGGTCATGTAGCCGCTGCCGGTGCCCACTTCCAGCACACGGTCCCCAGCCTTCACCCCGACTTCCTGCACTATCCTGGCCTCAAGCTTGGGCGACAGCATCGCTTCACCGTGGCCCAGGGGTATTTCCATATCCGAAAAAGCCAGCTCGCGGTATTGTTCGGGAACGAAATCCTCGCGCCTGACCTGGCGTAGCAAGTCCAGCACATCCTGATCCAGCACATCCCAAGGACGAATCTGCTGTTCCACCATATTAAAACGAGCCTGTTCCATGTCCATGACCATTCCCTCTGTTTTAAGACTATGTTCGCTTGCAATTATTCCACATTTCCATTAGTTTTACACACTTTGCTAGGGGTCCGGGCTAAGCCGGTGAGAGATACCCTCTGAACCTGATACGGGTAATACCGTCGTAGGGAAGCATTGCCGCCACAATGCTCCTCGCGATTTTACAAGGAGTACCATCCATGAACGACTATCCCACATTCCTGAGCCAGACCGCCCGCGTCGACGAGGCTGCGGTGCAACCCTTCGCCAATTCCCGCAAGGTGTACGTACAAGGCTCCCGCCCCGACATCCGCGTGCCGATGCGCGAAATCAGCCTGTCCGACACCCCCGCCGAAATGGGCGCAGAAAAAAACCCGCCAGTTTATGTTTACGACACCTCCGGCCCTTACACCGACCCGGCAGTCAGCATCGACATCCGCCAGGGGTTGCCCGCCATCCGCGCAACCTGGATCGATAGTCGCGGCGACACTGAAAACCTGCCCGGGCTGACTTCAGCTTATGGCCAGAATCGCCTGGACGACCCCAGTCTGGCGGAGATGCGCTTCAACCTGCACCGCAACCCGCGCCGCGCCAAGGCCGGCATGAATGTCAGCCAGATGCACTACGCCCGCAAGGGTTTCATTACCCCGGAAATGGAATTTGTCGCCATCCGCGAGAACCAACGCCGCGATGGGCTTTCCGAAATAATCACCACCCAGCACCCGGGCGAAAGCTTCGGCGCCGCCATTCCCAAGATCATCACACCGGAATTCGTGCGCGACGAGATCGCACGTGGCCGCGCCATCATCCCGGCCAACATCAACCATCCCGAGCTCGAGCCGGTTATTCTCGGCCGCAACTTCCTCACCAAGATCAACGCCAACATCGGCAACTCGGCGCTGGCCTCGTCGATCCACGACGAAGTGGAAAAAATGGTGTGGGGCATCCGCTGGGGCGCGGACACGGTGATGGACCTGTCCACCGGCAAAAACATCCACGAAACCCGCGAGTGGATCATCCGCAACAGCCCGGTGCCCATCGGCACCGTGCCGATCTACCAGGCGCTGGAAAAAGTCGATGGCAAGGCCGAGGAACTGACCTGGGAAATCTTCCGCGACACCCTGATCGAGCAGGCCGAGCAGGGCGTGGACTACTTCACGATCCACGCCGGCGTGCGGCTCGCTTACGTGCCGATGACGGCGAAACGCATGACCGGCATCGTCTCGCGCGGCGGTTCCATCCTCGCCAAGTGGTGCCTGGCGCACCACCAGGAGAACTTCCTCTACACCCATTTCGAGGAAACCTGCGAGATCATGAAGGCCTACGACGTCAGCTTCAGCCTTGGCGACGGCCTGCGCCCAGGTTCCTTATACGATGCCAACGACGAAGCCCAGTTTGCCGAACTGAAAACCCTGGGGGAACTCACCCATATCGCCTGGAAGCACGACGTGCAGACCATGATCGAAGGCCCCGGCCACATACCGATGCACATGATCAAGGAAAACATGGACCTGCAACTGAAACACTGCGACGAAGCGCCGTTTTACACGCTGGGCCCGCTGGTCACCGACATCGCCCCCGGCTACGACCACATCACCTCCGGCATCGGCGCGGCCATGATCGGCTGGTATGGCTGCGCCATGCTGTGCTACGTCACGCCCAAGGAACACCTCGGCCTGCCGGACAAGGAGGACGTGCGCGTCGGCATCATCACCTACAAAATCGCCGCCCATGCCGCCGACCTTGCCAAGGGCCACCCCGGCGCGCAGATTCGCGACAACGCCCTGTCCAAGGCGCGCTTCGAATTCCGCTGGGAAGACCAGTTCAACCTCGGCCTCGACCCGGACAAGGCCAAGGAATTCCACGACGAAACCCTGCCCAAGGATTCCGCCAAAGTCGCCCACTTCTGCTCCATGTGCGGCCCGCATTTCTGCTCCATGAAAATCACCCAGGACGTGCGCGACTACGCCGCCGCCCAAGGGGTTGCGGAAAGCGAGGCGCTGGAGAAGGGAATGCAGGAAAAGTCGGTGGAATTCGTGAAGCAGGGTGCGGAGATTTACCGCAAGGCGTGATTGGCGTTGATGCTAAAAACTGCATTTAGCCACCGATAAACGCCGATGCACGCCGTTTTTAGGTTGAATCAGCGGTTCCCTATATGACTTCAACAAGGTCAGAATATCCGGCCAATATTCCGTCTGCGGTCAAGAACTGAAGTGGCTCACTCAGCGCCTGCGCCAGCAAAATACGGTCAAACGGATCACGATGAATGTCGGGGAGCCGTTTGACCCTGGCAGCATGCTTTGGGGTAATGGCCAATTCCATAAAGCCGTTATTCCCGATCTCTGCGACTAAAGTGTCCACATCCACATCGAGCTTGCCGATACCCGCCTTGATTGCGGCCTCCCAAATTGAAGCGCTGCTGACATATACTTCCGATGCGGAAATAATTTTTCCCTTCCCCGTTTTCGATAGCTTTGGACTGTCTTGCAACCACCAGAGATAAATGTGCGTATCCAGTAAAATCCGCATCAGTTGCCCTCAAACGCAGATTGAATCTCATTGGGCAAAGGGGCGTCAAAATCCTCGGCAATCTTTATTTTTCCCTTCAGAGAACCGGGCTTGCGAACAAGGGGTTTCTTTGCTTGTATTGGCACGAGTCTCGCAGCCGGCTTCCCGGCTTTTGCAATAATAATTTCTTCGCCTTGCGACACGGCTTCAATCAGTTTGGAAAACTGGGTTTTGGCATCATGGATATTAATTGTTTGCATAACCACCTCGATTTATGACTTAGTCTAGCCTAGTCCACCTGTCCACAAAATGCAAGACCATTACAGTGACTCGTGCCCTGCAAGCATTCGTTCTAGCGGGGGATCTGTATGCGAAAATCAATGGGTTATGAATTATTGGTTGGGGAAAAATGACAAATATGCATTTGGCATGTTGAGCTTAGGCTAAAACCATCGTCAAGGATTACGGCGTTGACGAAAAAGAAATCGAAGAAGCGCTCCGCTTCGAACAACGCCGCGCCGCCTGAATACAAAGAAGGCTAGCGCAGCACTATTTTACCCGCCGCAGCAGCTTGCGCTCAAAGTCATCAGATGCGTCAAGGGACGCGATCATGTCATTAGCCGCGTTCATGAGGCGACTAAGGTCTCGCGAAGGAACATCCGAAGCGTTCTGAAACACGACCATCGAGTTGAAATCGCGGCCAGCCGCGATGAGGTGTTGGAGAATAATTGTCGCTAACCGCGCCTTATCCCGATTCGGCACTCCGAACAGGTAAAGCGGCATGTTACCGCCCTCAATGAAGTAATCCACCGGATAGTCTCGGGCATTTGCCACGCCCGGCACGATATAGCCTTCGTGAATACGCTCGGCATCAACGTGGTTGCGCAGATTCTCCCGCAAGTCCTCGTAAAAGGTGCTCTCCACCCGAACCCGGTTGAGGAAGGTCAGGTCATGCAACCGCGTGATGGCTTGTCCAAAGCGGAACAAACCGGAGCCCAGCGCATCGGCCGCCGTGTCGATGTAGAACTCCCCGTCGTCCTCGCCGAGGTTCATTTCCGACAGGATTTGATTGAACACTTTGCCGCGCATGCCTTCGCGGAACTTGTCGGTGTCGTTCTCATAGCTGAGATGCATCAACGTTCCTCCCATATCGGTGATGCGGAAGCCCCCCGTCGGGAGCGATTTCAGGTAGATGGAGTAGGCATCGCCGTCAGAGAAGCTGAATGGCGTCGAGACAAAAAGAAGCCCTTCACCCCTTTCGACGACATCTACGTCGGCGCAAAGGGTTGAGCAAATGGTCTTCCTGATCTCATTGATATTCATTTTATTCAAAGAAGTCCGGTTCCTCCGGCTGGGTGCTAAGCCCCGAAATATTGCATCGCTTTACCAGACTGTATAGCGCCCCGTTAAGCGTTTTGTAGTCCTGTGTCGGCGACGCAAATCCCTCATCCTTCTTCCCGGCAGCGAGATACCGTTCCGTCGCCTGGTGAATGTGGCACACAAACTCGAACCGCTGGCCTTCAATTGCATTGGAATGAGGATGGCTCGGCCCGTTGAAGCGGGCTAGAGTCACATCCTCGCCGCTCTTCGGCAACCAACGGAGTCCGACCGAGAAGCTCTCCGATAACATCGCGCTCTGGCGGACAAAAAGAGCAAACTCATGTTTTCCGTCAGCGCTGACAACACGATAATCTCTCTGGACATGCTTGTTCACGGCGCGCATCTTTGCACCGGGATTCTCGACCCGCTTCGGCATACTTAGAAGCGCATCTATCTCAGAGTCAGTCAAAAGTATTGCCGCCATGTAAGCACTGAAACCATCAGTTTGGATAAAGTCGAATTATGTCAGACTTATAGCCCGCTTGGGAAACACCGGTCTTGCCCCTCCAATGAAACCGCCGGACCAATCAACCCGATCAAGCTTTGGCGCGCGGAGATTTTTGCTTGG
>PFJY01000067.1:13097-13699 GCA_002784065.1 Hydrogenophilales bacterium CG_4_10_14_3_um_filter_58_23
TTATGGTGCGTGGCAATTATTGCAGTTCCCGTCCATGCAGTACCTCTCATGACTGATAAGGGTATCTCCTCAGGCAGCGCGGCTAACCTTCTATCCTTGCTGATGCTTAGCAGTATGACTGGAAGGGTAGTTATGGGGGCACTTTCTGACAGGATAGGCAGGGTAAAATCCATATACATCTGTCTCGGTACAAACATGCTTGCCCTATTATGGCTAATGTTTGCGACCAATATCTGGATGTTCTCTCTTTTTGCTGTTGCCTACGGATTTACTTACGGAGGAGGCGTTCCCCAGTGGGCAGCACTCGTAGGAGACATATTTGGTCTGACTGCTATGGGTGCCATTTTTGGGACTGTAGTATTCTTTGTTACCCTGTTTGGGACAATAGGTCCTATCCTGTTTGGATACATTTTTGATGTTACAGGTAGCTATAACATTGCCTTTTTGATCGCAGCTATATTGATCGCTGTTGGGTTATTTATTCTAAGTTTCATTAAAAAACAAAAAAGAGTACCTTGGTAGTCGTTGTCTGATTTCCTTGATGATAAACTATGGAGAATCTATGACAATTACGTGGAAAGAATGCTGATGGTTTCGTAAAA
>PFJY01000004.1 GCA_002784065.1 Hydrogenophilales bacterium CG_4_10_14_3_um_filter_58_23
CCGGTGCTGGAGATGCTCGGCACTCCGGTCGATACCTTGCTCGGCGAAACCAAGGAGGCGCAAGGGGTGCGCTGGAATGAGGCCGAGCGCGCGACGCTCGAAGCGAACATAGCGGCGCGGCGTCCGTTCCTGGATTTCGTCTACAGCCGGATCAATGCCGATGGCGCACATCAATATTTTCAAGTGAGCGGGGAGCCAATGTTCGACGCATCCGGCCGCTTTACCGGTTATCGCGGCGTAGGCAGGGACGTTACCGAGATCATGCGCGATATCGCTCGCCCGAATGCGGCATGAATAGGCGTTAGGCGTGATGATTGCACTCTAAGCCCTTGCAAATTTTCGCGCCATTTCTGAAACACACAGTTTATCCAAACATAAATTCCCGCACGAGGTGTCTGGTCGGAGAGTGTCGGCATATTGCCGAATGGGGGTTTTTAATCTAGACTTTATCACTATATGTTGATATAAATGAAAACATCCTACCCATATATTGTGGTTAGGGAATAACAAACAAAAATCAACCATGGAGGAGTCTTATGCCACAACCCAAGGCGCTTTTCGCGGAAGACCCCTCGTCCGCACAGGAAGGCCAACCCGTCAAACTCCGGCTCCTTCCCGGCGGGCGACGGCAACACAAGGGCGAGATGCGAAATGCACGGCGCATCCCCATCTACTGTCAGGTAAAAATCCGGGTCACGGAAAACGGTGAAACCGTCTATGGCGTCACCAAGGATCTGAGCGTAGATGGCGTTTCACTGGTCACCGACTATGTCCCTCGCTTTGGCCAGCTGCTCGACATCCACGTGCTTCCTCCCCAAGGCTCGACCATCAAGCCGCTGCGAGCGCTGGTTCAGGTCAGGCGTTGCGTCCGGGTGGAAAACAGCCGCAGCTATGAAATCGGCACGGCAATTTTGAAAATTCGTGAATAAGCCAACTTAACCCGGTTTAACCTTCTTCATCCAATGTGGTGACGATATCGCTATCGCGCCGCTTTTTCTTCCGCCTCTCCACGGCGCTGCGGGTATCCAGAAAAGGCTGCCCGCGTTTCAAACGACGACACCAATCACGTCGATCGCTGGTAGCGCGCTTCTCCAGCCGCACAGCCACAGGCCCGCCAGCCACCTCCTCAGCCCCTGCTTTTGGCCCGAAACGTTGAATCACCCGAGGCACGCGTGTGCGATGCTCCGTCGGCCTGACCGGCTGGACAGCCCTGAGCGGGTGCGGCTCATCTTCTTCCTTCACCGAGGGAAGCGGCGGCAAGCTGGGTACATAGCGCATCATAAAATCCTCTGAACTTCCAGTTTTAAATAATAACCCTATGCGGACTGTCTATCAACCCGATAAAACGCTATAATTCTGCCTCTTTTACTTTCCAAAACAGCCTGTTGCCATGACCCTGCAAGAAGAAATCCGCCGCCGCCGCACCTTCGCCATCATTTCCCATCCCGATGCCGGCAAAACCACGTTGACCGAGAAAATGCTCTGGTTCGGCGGCGCGATCCAGATGGCGGGTGCGGTGCGGGCGCGCAAGTCCGACCGCCACGCGGTTTCGGACTGGATGGAACTGGAAAAGCAGCGCGGTATTTCGGTGACCTCGTCGGTGATGCAATTCCCTTACCGCGACTGCATCGTCAACCTGCTCGACACCCCCGGCCATGAGGATTTCTCCGAGGACACCTACCGCACCCTGACAGCGGTGGATTCGGCGGTGATGGTAATCGACTCGGTGAACGGCGTCGAGGCCCAGACCATCAAGCTGCTCAACGTCTGCCGCCTGCGCGATACGCCCATCCTCACCTTCATCAACAAGCTCGACCGCGAAGGCAAGGAACCCATCGACCTGCTGGACGAAATCGAGTCGGTGCTGCAAATCCAGTGCGCGCCGATGACCTGGCCGATCGGCATGGGCAAGCGCTTCCGCGGCACCTATCATCTCTACAACGACGTCGTCTCGGTATTCGACCCGAATGCCGAGAAGGGCACCTCGGAGACCATCCAGGGCATAGCCAACCCGCGCCTGGACGAGCTAATCGGCGACCAGGCCGACGAGCTGCGCATCGACATCGAGCTGGTGCGCGGCGCCTCCCACACCTTCGACCGCGAAGCCTACCTCGCCGGCAAGCAGACGCCGGTATTTTTCGGCTCGGCGATGAACAACTTCGGCGTGCAGTCCCTGCTGGACGCCATCGTCGAGCTCTCCCCCGCGCCACTGCCGCGCCCCGCGCAAAGCCGCGCGGTGAAACCCGACGAACCCAAATTCAGCGGCTTCGTGTTCAAGATCCAGGCCAACATGGATCCCAAGCACCGCGACCGCATCGCCTTCATCCGCATCTGCTCCGGGCGCTTCGACCGCGGCATGAAACTCAAGCAGGTGACGAGCGGCAAACTGTTCACAGTGAGCAACGCCATCACCTTCATGGCGCAGGATCGCAACACCGCCGACGAGGCCTATGCTGGCGACATCATCGGCATCCCTAACCACGGTACGATCAAGCTGGGAGACGCCTTCAGCGAAGGCGAAGACCTGAAATTCACCGGGATTCCGTTATTTGCGCCGGAAATATTCCGCCGCGCCCGGATCAGGAACCCGCTGAAGATGAAGCAGTTGCAGAAAGGCTTGCATCAATTAGCAGAAGAAGGCGCAACCCAGTTGTTCCGGCCCATCGCCAGCAACGATCTGATCCTGGGCGCGGTCGGCATGTTGCAGTTCGATGTGGTGGCACACCGCCTGCAATTCGAATATGGGGTTGACGTGCTGTTCGAGCCTTACGATGTCGCTACCGCACGCTGGCTGCGCGGCCCGGAAGCCGAACTGAAGAAACTCGCCGACAAGCACGGCTTCAACGTCGCGCTGGATAACGCCGACGATTACGTCTACCTGGCGCCGAACCGGGTCAACCTGAACCTGACCCAGGAACGGTTTCCCGAGATCCAATTTCTGGAAACACGGGAGATTTTCTAGGCTCGCTGAATCTGTAGGCTGGGGTAAGCGTAGCGCACCCCAGCAGGGGAGGAGACCCATAGGTTGGGCTGCTGGGGCGCTGGAGACCTTTTCCTTTACTCTTTGCCGTCAGTCAGGTTCGGCCAGAATGGATCGAACTGTTTCTATCGTCATGAACAGAGTCATCGGCTGCAAAGGCGATTCCACGAAACCGCGCGAAACATAGAACTGCTTGGCTTGGTCAGAAAGAGCATGAACCAATAGAGCGAATACACCGGCATCACCGGCGATGTTGACTGCGCGCAGCATTGCATCGCGCAGCAATGCCTGCCCAATTCCCTGATTGTGGTAGCGTCTGTCGACGGCAAGCCGACCGAGCAGCAGGACTGGCAACGGATCGGGCATGTTGCGCCGCATCGCCTTGGGCGCCGCCTCATGGCTGATAGCACCGGCCGACAAGCTGTAGTAAGCAATGACGCCCGTACCAGCACACAACACGAAGCAGCGCGAAGCGCCCGACGCATGGTTCTTGAACGCACGCTTTTTGAGCCATTCGTTCAGGAACAATTCCCCGCAGTCGAAATTAGCCAGTTCTTGATCAGCCGTAATCGGCGCGGGTGGCGCGAAATCCAGCGTGGTCATTTCTCCCAGGGCGCTTTCGTCTTGAGCAACCGGCGTAACTTGTCAGTCGGTGGCAACGGACGATCGAGCAGCGCCTGGAATCTGGCAAAAGTGCCTACATCGACCGTGAAGAATGCCTGGTCGAGCAACACGTCTTCCGCCTCGCGACAGGCGGCTTCAAGCATAAAATCAGACCGGCTGCGGCCTAGACGATCTGCGGCCTGGTCGATTAGATCGCGCTGCCTGGCTTTGGCGCGAATGTTGATGGAAACGGAAACCGATTCCCTGATTTGTGCATGTGGCATGGCCATACCCCTTGTATGTGCTTTAAGCATACATTATTGTATAGAACATCACAATACAGCGACGTAGTCACCAGCCTTCAGGCCGGTGTGTTTTGGTAAATTACGCGCGTCAAGGCGCAAAGCTATTTTTTGGTGCGTGGGACGCACCCTACCCGGTAAAGCGCACGATGTGGCGCCGGTCGCGCTTGGTGGGGCGGCTCTGGCGCGCATCACCATGGACTGCTTCCGCCTTCAACTGCGCCGCCATCGCCTCGCGCGCGGCGCGGCTTTCCCCGCTTTCCTGGTAGAGCTTCGCCGCCTCGCTGGCCGGACCGCGGCGTGGGGATAGCCCGCAGACGACAACAAGAAACTGGAACGGGCCGACTCTGATCTCAAGCGTGTCGCCGATAGAGACGTTTTTCGCTGGCTTGACGCGCACGCCGTTGAGGTGCGCCTTGCCGCCTTCGACCGCATCCGCCGCCAGCGAGCGCGTCTTGAAAAAACGCGCGGCCCACAACCATTTGTCGATGCGTAGCCGCTCTGCGCCGCTTTCAGTTGTGGCGCTCTCATTAAATTTTTTCACCGCATTGACCGCCAATGGATCAGTGCCGGGTGTAGCTGGCCGGGCCGGTGCCATCGCTGGCGAAGACCTGCACCGCATCCACCACGTCGAACACGTAATGCTGGTTGCAGAATTCGCAGTCGGCCTCGATGTAACCAATTTCATCCAGCAGGGAATGGACTTCGTCGTAGCCCAACATGCGCAAGGTATTGGCGACCCGCTCGCGCGAACAAGTGCAACCGAAATGGACTGGCGTGCTGTCGAACAAACGGATGTCTTCCTCATGGAACAGGCGATGGATGATCTCGCGTGCCGACAAATCGAGCAGTTCCCTCGGCTTGACGGTGGCGCCGAGATGCACGGCGCGGTTCCAGGCCTCCTTATCGGCCTCCGGGCCGTCGGGCATTTTCTGCAACAGCATTCCCGCCGCGCCGTGGCTGCCGGCAGCGAGCCAGATTCGCGTATCGAGCTGTTCGGAGCGCTGCATGTAGTTTTCCAGCACGGTCGCCACGCTGCCGCCTTCCAGATCGACAATGCCCTGATAGGTCTGTCCGCCCTTTTTCGGGTCGAGGGTGATCACGAACCGCCCTTCACCCACCAGTTCGGGCAGCGCCGCGCCTTCGGCCAGATCGCCCTCCCAGTGAGCCATGGCCCGCATCGTCAGGTCGGCGCCACATTCCACCACCAGCAGCCTGACCGGCCCGCCACCCTGGATTTGCATGATCAGCGAACCCGAAAATTTAAGCGTAGCGGAAAGCAGCGCCGCTGCCGCCATTAGCTCGCCGAGCACGGTGCGCAACGCCGGCGGGTAATCGCGCCGCTCCAGCACGGCCTTCCAGGTCGCTTCCAGATGAACGATCTCCCCCCGCACTGCGGCGTGCTCGAACATGAAGCGTTGCAGGCTATCGGATTGCTTCAATTTATTCCTCGTGGCGAAAATGTATTTGCATTAAAATCATGCCATTGTAACGTTTTGAATCTTGAATATGAATCAATCCAAAATCGCCCATTGCATCGAAGCCCTGTGCCAGAGAGGCTGCAAGGAAGTTTCTCGGGTTATTCTCGCTCTGGAGCGGGGCGAGGCTATGGCAGAGGTGCGGGAACTCAATGAGGACGAATGCCAGGCGGTTCTGCATGAACTCAAGTCCATCATGGCCGTCTACCGGGAGGGCGGCACTTGCTGGTGAGACCCTATTTCGGCCCGGGCCTGCGCCTGAACTCGAATCCGGCAATGCCTCTGACAATCTCGCTGTAGGGTAGCTCCTGCAGGCCGCCGAACCGCTCCTGCGCCTCCAGTACCAAACCACGAATATCCTCCACCCGCGCCTCCCCGGCCAGTTCCGGCTGCAACGCGGCCTGCAGCCCCAGCAGTCCGCCGCATTGCACTTTCACAACCTTGGCATGGGGCAGCACCGCATCGGCATGGGTCAGCTTGAGGGCGAACGCCGCGTTGTGCTGCAGCATCCCGACCAGCAACGAACAATCCCCCTGCGCCTGGGCGTCAAGGCAGTTCACGGTGTCCCGCTCCGCGATATTGACGCGCTGGGCTTCGCGGCATGCACACCGGCAGATCAGGATCGCCTTTTCGAACGGACAGGCGAGCGGATTGGTCGCCCGATAGGCATCCTGAAAAGCCTGCTCGTCCACGATGCCGTATCCGTCGATTGCTTAATAATCTTCGCCGGTCACCGGTTCCGGCTCGCGCACCTGGTTCAGCAGGTCTTCGGCTTGCAGTTCGTTCTCGGCGAAAATCACCTTGACGGTGTAGTTATCGGTCGCTGCCATGCCGGTGCGCACAGACTTGGCAAACGCGCCGGCCTCCTTGAAATTGGGAAAGGAATCGATCTTCTCCAGTTGCTTGAAAGGGGGCGTGATTTTATAAACGAAATAAGGCATGTGCTGCTCCTGACTGTAGTCTTGACGATAAATGAATTATAACGGGCCTGTAGCCGCAGGCAAGCCAATACGGCGCCTTGTGTTATCCATGCTGCGTGGTAAGATTTCCAAATTGTTATAAATAAGGCCGCAAAGACGCCAAATCAAGCCATGAACGCGGAAGATTTCCAAGCCAGGACATCCAGCACGAGTAACGCGCCCATCAACTTCCAGGAAAAGACTTTTCTGGTCGTTGACGACGTCGCCAGCATGCGCTCTTCCCTGCGCAACACCATCAGCACCCTGGGCGGCACGCGCATCGACATGGCGGGGAATGGCATCGAGGCCATCAACCGCCTGGAACAGCTCGCTTATGACATCATCCTGTGCGACTACGATCTGGGCGGCGGCAAGGATGGCCAACAGCTGCTGGAGGAAGCCATTCGCCGCAAGCTGTTGAAAAAGTCCACCATTTTCATTATGGTGACCGCCGAGCGCGGCTACGAAAAGGTCGTCAGCGCGGCCGAGCTGGCGCCCGACGATTACCTGATCAAGCCCTTCGCCGGCGAAGTTCTGCGCCTGCGACTGGAACGCCTGGCGCAGAAAAAGACGTATTTCGCACCCGTGTTCGCCCTCATGGACACACAGGATTACCGCCGTGCGATCCAGGTCTGCGACGATCTGCTGAATTCTCCCAACCAGTACAAGATCGACCTGATGAGGCTGAAGGCTGAAATTCACCTGCTGCTGGGCGACTACGGCACCGCAGGTGAACTGTATAAGCGCATCCTGGCGATAAGAGAAGTTCCCTGGGCGCGCATGGGTCTCGCCAAGTCCATGTACCACCAAAACAAGTTCAGCGAGGCCGCGAACCTCTTCAGGCGGGTCACGGAAAACACCCCGAATTACATGGAAGCCTACGACTGGCTGGCAAAATCCTATTCCGCTGCCGGCGATGAGCAGAGGGCGCAACGCACACTGATGGTGGCGGCGAAAATATCGCCGCGCATCCTGCAGCGGCGAAAGACGCTCGGTGAAATTGCCTACCGCAATGACGACCTCGAAACGGCGCAAGACTCCTATGAGGCGGTGCTCAAATTCGGCAAAAATTCCGCCCTCACCTCGCCGGAAGACTATGCCAACCTGAGCCGGGTATTCATCGACCAAGGTAAATGCGACCAGGCCATGACAGTAATGAAGGATGCCCGTAAAACCTTTAAAAACTCGCCGGAATCCCTGTTGCATGGAGCCGTCATGGACAGCCTGGCCCACCAGAAATCCGGCGACACAGAAGCGGCGACAGAGGCGCTGAAGCAGGCACTGGAACAGTTCGAAACCTGCGACAACAAGCAGGGCAGCGTGTCCCTGGACATCGCGCGTTCCTGCTTCCAGCTCGGGGACGAGGAAACCGGCAAGAAGGTCGTCCAGGATTTCATCCAGAACAAGCATGACGACAAGAAAATTCACCTCCATGCCGAAGACATGTTCAGAAAAATCGGCCTACGCGACAAGGGCAGGGAGATCATCACCAATTCCTCGCGCGAAGTGATCGCCCTCAATGACCAGGCCGTCCAGATGGCTCAGGCGGGCGACCTGAGAGGCTCGGCGGAACTATTGATGCAGGCAGTGGCGAAATACCCGGAAAACACGGTCATCGCACTCAACGCCGTCCACGCCATTCTGACTTGTATGCAGACACAGGGCTGGGACGAGGAATGGGGCAAATCGGCAAAAAAAACCCTGGCCACCGTAAAAAGCCGCGACCCCGACAACCAGAAATACCTGATGCTCGCGGACTTGTACAAGGAAGTCGCAAAGCATCACGGGCTCCAGAAATGACCTCCCCGGAAGGGAGACGCCACAGGGACACTCACGAGGAACTCGATGCCATCGATTTTACCGCCCTGTTTGCGGCGCAAATCCACGACCTCAAAAACCTGCTATTCCTGCTGCTCAATTCCCTCGACGAGACCCTGAACAATCGCTGCGCCGGCTCGGAAATCAGCGAGGATGCCGCATCCAGGCTGGCGCTGCTGAAATACAACGGCCAGCTGATCAACGACAAACTGATCCAGATGCTTTCCTTGTTCCGCTTCGCACAGGGGCCGTATGTGATCGACATCGCCTACCGCCCGGTGGAAGAACTGATCGAAGAAGTCGTCGCCGAAGCTAAACCGCTGCTCGGCGCCCGATCCATCACCATCAGCAGCGATGTCGAAACGGTGCTGTGCGGGTTCTTCGACCGTGACCTCGCCGCCGGCGTACTCAATAACGCCATACACAACGCACTCCAGTGCGCCAAATCGGAAATCCGGCTCAGTGCCTGCGCCGAAAACGGCTTCCTGGCGATCCGCGTGGAAGACGATGGCGACGGCTTCCCGCAGGAAATTCTGGACAACGGCGGGAGCATGAAAAGCCTAGACCTCTCCGGCGGCAAGACCGGCCTCGGCCTGTATTTCTCCTCGGTCTGCGCCCGGCTGCACAGTAACAAGGGCCAAACCGGGCGTATAGCGCTTAGTAACGGCGGCAGTTTGGGTGGGGCGGTATTTACGCTGTTATTGCCGTAAACCCAAATTATCCATTAGGCCAGCATATTCTGTGGATACGGCTTCAGCCGTACATATCAGGCTAAAGCCTGACTTACAACTGCTAACTGCTAAATTTGATGTCGGCCTTTTCGCGCCATCATCCGTTGCGCTGGCAGCCTGTCCGCACGCCAGTTAGCGACCGCCCACTTCCAGAAACCATCCAGTTCGACGTCTCGGAGTTCAACCGGCGGCGTCTGGTTGAGGAATGCCAGCACCTCACACAATTGCGCCACTGGGTTAATTCTGCTCACCGCCGGTGCGAGGGTCTGCTTGCTGAGCTTTTCGCCGCGTTCATTCACTGCAATCGGCAGGTGCAGGTATGCTGGAGTAGGCAAGCTCAATAATTTTTGCAGGGTGATCTGGCGCGGGGTGGAATCGAGCAGGTCGGCGCCGCGCACGACGTGAGTGATCGCTTGCTCGGCATCGTCCACCACCACCGCAAGCTGGTAGGCGAACAGGCCATCGGCACGGCGGACGACGAAGTCGCCCACCTCTGTTGCCAGAATCTGGCTGATGCGCCCCTGTAGCGCATCGTCGAAGCCGACCGGCGTGGAGTCAGTGCGCACTCGCATCGCACGCGGGGCTCGACCTTCCAGCAAGCCGGCACGGCAAATGCCGGGGTAAATCGGGCCATCGATGCCGCTGAGGGCGGAATCGGCGATCTCCCTGCGGGTACAGGCGCAGGGGTAGACCGCACCGAGTTTTTCCAGCTCGGCCAGGGCGGCGCGATAGGCCTCGTTGCGGGCGCTCTGGACCATCACCTCCCCGTCCCAGTGCAAGCCGAAGGCGTCGAGCGTGCGCAGGATATCGTCCGCCGCGCCGGGCACTGTGCGGGGCAGATCGAGGTCTTCCATCCGCACCAGCCACTCGCCATCGCGGCTGCGCGCTTCGAGAAAACTGCCTACCGCCGCCACCAACGAGCCGAAATGCAGCGGACCGGTCGGTGAGGGGGCGAAACGGCCGCGATAAGGTGAAATAATGTTTCTCCTGACTTATTGAAACTCATGGGGATCGCTCCCATCCAATCATAACAAACAATAAATGGAGGCGACCATGATCATCATCCGCAAAGCCCATGAACGCGGCCATGCCGACCACGGCTGGCTGAACACCTGGCATACGTTCTCCTTCGCCGACTACCACGATCCCGAGCAGATGGGCTACTCCAGCCTGCGCGTCATCAACGACGACCGGGTGGCACCCGGCGCCGGCTTCCCCACCCACCCCCACCGCGACATGGAAATCGTGACTTATGTCCTGTCTGGCGCGCTGGAGCACAAGGACAGCATGGGCAACGGCACCGTCATCCGCCCCGGCGAGGTGCAGCGCATGAGCGCGGGCACCGGCATCCGCCACAGTGAGTTCAATGCTTCCGCCAGCGAGGAAGTGCATCTGCTGCAAATCTGGATCATGCCGGATCGCGGCAGCCTCACGCCGAGCTACGAACAGAAGTTTTTCGACGCCGCCGAGAAGCTCGGCAGGCTGCGCCTGGTCGCCTCGCCTGACGGCAGCGATGGCTCGGTGACCCTCCATCAGGATACGAAACTTTACGCCGGCCTGATCGACCCCGAGCACCCGGTCGATCATGCCCTGCCACCGGGCCGCCGCGCCTACCTGCACGTGGCGCGCGGCATGACGAGCATCAACGGCGAGGCGCTGGAAGCGGGCGATGGAGCGCGCATCGAGGGCGAAACCGGACTACACTTGAAGTCTGACAGTTCCGCTGAAATATTGCTGTTCGATCTGGCCTGATAATGCAGAAAGGAAACCCCATGACCACCCATCTTTTCACCCCGTTGCAATTAGGGCCATACACCCTGGTCAACCGTATCGTCATGGCGCCGCTGACCCGCAACCGCGCCGGTGCCGGAAACGTACCCCAGCCGATGAATGTGGAATATTACCGCCAGCGCGCCTCGGCCGGCCTGATCATCAGCGAAGGCTCGCAGATTTCGCTCTCTGCCGTCGGCTACCCGGCCACCCCCGGCATCCACAGCGCCGAGCAGATCGCCGGATGGAAGCAGGTAACCGACGCGGTACATAGCCGCAACGGCCGCATTTTTTTGCAGCTGTGGCACTGCGGCCGCGTCTCTCACCCTTCGCTGCTGCCCGGTGGCGAACTGCCGGTCGCTCCCTCCGCCATCCGGCCGGAAGGCCACGCCTTCACCTATCAGGGTCCGCAGCCCTTCGTCACGCCGCGCGCCCTGGAAACCAGCGAGCTCCCGGGCATCGTCGAAGAATATCGCAAAGCGGCGCAGAACGCGCTGGCAGCCGGTTTCGACGGGGTGGAAATCCACGCCGCCAACGGCTACCTGCTCGACCAGTTCCTGCGCGACGG
>PFJY01000055.1 GCA_002784065.1 Hydrogenophilales bacterium CG_4_10_14_3_um_filter_58_23
AGAACGACTATTGACCTGCAAAACCGGCAAAATCTGTCCTCGCCCAGCCGAATTCTCGCTTCGATTCCCATAAGCCAGACAGGCTCCTAGTACACGGTAACACCTTAAACTAACCCCCCTCAATCCCCCCTTGTCAGGGGGGAAGCCTTTAAGCCTCCCCTGATAAGGGGAGGTTTGGAGGGGTTAGTTTGCGAAGATTCATGCGTTACACTGCACTAGCCGCTCCACAGAATGCGCTTAAAGGTATAATCTTACCCGACCGTCCCCTGTCCCGCAAATGGAGGCACACCTTGAAGTTTCACCTGGCCGATGCTGTCGGCTTAAACATCTTCACCGGCTACGACACCGATTATGTCGCAGTCAACCATCGACACTATCAAACCAGCCTGATCGTGCTGCCTGACGGCATCGTCGAAGAATGGCCGCCGCAAAGCTTCGCGGCGCTGGAGACTGCCCATTTCGAGGCCATTCTGGAATTCGCGCCGGAGATCGTGCTGCTCGGCACTGGCGGCACCCTGCGCTTCCCTCATCCCCGCCTGACGGAAGCGCTGATCCGGGCTCGTATCGGCGTGGAAGTGATGGACACCCCGGCGGCCTGCCGCACCTACAACATCCTCGCGTCCGAGGGCAGGAAAGTGGCAGCGGCGCTGATTCTGAGTCCTGAGTGCTGAGTAGCTGACCGCGTGGGCACAAAGGCGTGCCCACCCTACACGCCAGGAGGCAAAATATCCAGGAAGCTGCCGATGGCGTCGAATTCCGCCACGTCCTTGGCAGGCAGTTGCGTGTCCGGCCGGTGCACCGCGAGCAGGTGGGCGATGCCGTAATCCCGCGCCGAGCGCAGCACCGGCAGGCTGTCGTCCACCAGCAGCGTGCGGGCGGGATCGAAGTGTTCCACCCACTGCAACTTGCCCCAGAACTCGGGGTGTTCCTTGGGCACGCCGATGTCATGGGCGCAAATCACCGCATCGAAATAGCCGTCCAGACGGGTTTTGCACATCTTCAAGGCCAGGCTCTTGTGGTGGGCGTTGGTCACCAGCACGGTACGGCGGTTGCCGCTCAGCGCGGCGAGGAATTCGGCGACGTGCGGATGCACGGCGATGAGATGCTCCACTTCCTCCTTGAGCTTGGCGATGTCCAGCCCCAGTTCGCGCGTCCAGTAATCCACGCAATACCATTCCATGGTGCCGATTACCCTCTGGTAGCGCGGCGCCAACGCGTCCTGCGCCGCCGCATGGCTCAGGCCGTGCTTCTCGGCGTAGCGCAGCGGCACGTGTTCGAGCCAGAAATGGTTGTCGAAATGCAGGTCGAGCAGGGTGCCGTCCATGTCGAGCAGGACGGTGTCGATTTGATTCCAGTTGAGCATAATTTAGCGGTCAGCGGTCCAGCGGCATCATAATCACAACGGCAAAGCCGCACAACAAGCTGATAGCTGATAGCTAACCGCTTGATACATCACTGCGGCCCCATTTTATCCAATCGGTAAAACCACCGTAAACGTCGTTCCCACCCCGACCTTGCTTTCCACCTCGATCCGTCCACCGTGGGCCTGTACAATGTCGCGACAGACCGTCAGACCGAGCCCGCTGCCGCTGCCGACTTCACGGGTGGTGAAAAACGGGTCGAAGATGCAGCTCAGGTTTCCTGCCGGAATGCCGCTGCCATTGTCGCTGATGCGGATGCGGATTTCGTCGCCGACCACGTCGCTCTGCACCGTGATCCGGCCCCGATCCGCTATCGCCTGCTCAGCATTGAGCAGCAGGTTGAGGAACACCTGGTTCAGGTGGCCGGGCAGGCATAGAGTCTTCGGCAGCGCGCCCAGTTCCAGCACCAGTTCCGCCTTGCCCTTGATCTGTCCGGCGAGCACTTTGCTGGCGAAGCGCAAGTTGTCGTTGAGGTCGACGATATCCGCCTCGGCCTGGTCAACGCTGGAGAAACCCTTGAGATCGGCGACGATCTTCGCCACGCGGTCGGCGCCGTCTATGCTCTCGCGCAGCAGGGTGGCGAAATCCTCCATCACGAACCCCATGTCCGCCTCTTTCCATGCGGACTTGAACTGCGCCATGTCCCCCGTTTCCATGACCGGCTCAAGGCGCCCCAGCCTAGCCACGTACTGTTGTGCGGTGCTCAGGTTGCTGCGGATGAAACCGAGCGGGTTGTTGATTTCGTGCGCCACGCCGGCGGCGAGCCGACCGATGGCGGCGAGTTTTTCCGCCTGGTAGAGCTGGCGCTGCGCGGTTTCGATGGTTTCCACCTGCTGCCTGACGCGCGCTTCCAGCTCGTCCGGCAGGGCTTTGTAGCGGGCTTCCGATTCCTTCGGCAAGGCATAATCCTCGTGCAAAGTTTCGCTGTGCGAATCGGTCGCCATGAGGTAGCGCGCCGACAGTTGCAGCATCAGCTCCACCATGCCGGCAGCGACCGAAAGACGGGCCTCGTCGGCACTCGCCGACTCGAGATGGCCGATCGGTTCGAGGTCATGCCGGATCGTGATTCGGTGAGTTTGTGCAAACGGCTCGGCGCGGCCCAGCATGAGTCGGCCGCCAACCGTCACCAAGCGGAACTCGCCATCAAGCAACGTCATAAGAATCTGCGCCATGCGTGCCAGTGGCATGCCAGCGAGCAGTTCGGCGAGATCGAACTCGCAGTCGAAGGTACGCGGATCGAACTCCAATTCAGCCCTCCGTCACTGTGGCACCGCCTTGCAGGTGGCGTTGAGGGACGCCTGGCGCGGCACGGTGAACAGCTTGAGCGTGATCTTGCAGTTTATTTCTTCGAATTCAGCCACTTGTCAGCTTCCTGCACGGCGCTGTCAGAAAGTTCGGTCTCGTCGAAAATCACCGAACCGTCCTCCCCCCAATGCACCTTGGTGATTCCCGGCGACTCTTCTTCCAGTCGACGCAGCGCCATTTCCTGCTTCGAAATCACGCCGATCTGCAGCCGCACATGGTCGGCAAGCTGCTGGTTGTCCCGCAGCAGATCGCGATGCGCCAGCGCTTGCGCCACGGCCGATTTCAGCTCGTAGTCGTGCCAGGGTTTGCTGATGAAACGGAAAATCTGCGCCTCGTTGATCGCCCCCACCAGCGCTTCCAGATCGGCGTAACCGGAAAGGATCAGCCGCTCGGCATGGGGCTGGATCTGCCTGAGCGCTTTGAGGAAAGCTACGCCATCCATCTCCGGCATGCGGTAATCCGAAATCACCAGATCGAACACCACCCCTTCCTCGGCGCGCAGCAAGGCTTGCTGCGGGGAAGTGAAGGTTTCCACCTGAAATTTTGGACTGCCGGCATCCTGCAACGACGGCGAAACAAACAGCCGACGCAGCGCACTGAGAATATTCCGCTCGTCGTCCACCAACATAATGCGATGCATATCACCCCTTTCCGGGCCGCACGTAAATTGTCAGCGGCTTGCCTTCGGTCTGTTCAAACTCGCGTATTTGCCTAATCATGGCATCGTCCAGCAGGTAGTCCTTCGACAGCAACAGCAACCCGTCATGCGAAACCAGGTCACGCGCCAACGCCATGCCGCCGTGTAGGGCGGAAGACGGTGTTTTTACCTCGGGGCCGGCGTAGGCCGAAGAATCGATGCCGCCGAGCATTTCGAGAAAAGCATCCGTCACCTTCGGATCGTAGCGCTTGCCCCGCCCCTCCAGCAGAAACTCGCGCGCCTCGGTTTCCGTCAGCCGCCGACTCAAAAGAGATCCGATCTGCACCGCATCGTAATCGTTGGCTACCGCCAGAATGCGGGCCCCTCTCGGGATCGCCATGCCGCTCAGGCCATCGGGATAACCCATGCCGTCGAAGCGCTCGTGGTGGCCCCGGATCAGCCTGGCGGTTTCCTTCATGTTCTCCAGTGCCATCAGCGCCGCCTGGCCGGTGGCCGGATGCTTGACCACTTCGGCGCGCTCCTCGGTGGTGAGTGCGGAAAACGGCTTGTGCAGCAGCCGGTCGGGCAGGCCGATCTTGCCGATGTCGTGCAGCAGGCCGGCGAACATCACGTCCTGTACCTCGTTGTCGGACAACCCCAGGCGCTGCGCCAGCCGACGCGCGTGGTCCGCCACCCGTCGCGAATGGCCGGCCATCGCGCCTTCGCGCAGCTCCATCAGGTTCGAGAACACCTTCAACGAGATGAGGTAGCTTTCCTTCAGCTTCTTGTGCGCCACCTCGAGGAAGCCCATAGTCTGGCGCACCTCTCGGTGCGGTCCCTGACCTTGGCCTCGAGGTTGGCATTGATATCCTTCAGCGCCTCGTTCTGCTTCAGCGTCAATGCTTCCAGGCGCTGCTTCTCCAGCTCCAGGTTCTTGCGTTCCAGCGCGTGCTTCACCGTCAGGACAATGTCGTTATCGTCCCACGGCTTGGCAATGTAGCGGTAAATTTCGCCCTTGTTGATGGCGGCGATGGTCGAACCCACGTCGGCATAGCCGGTGAGCAGGATGCGCACGGCGTCGGGCCATTTGGCCCGGATCTTTTCGAGAAACTCGGCACCGTTCATCTCCGGCATACGCATGTCGGAAATCACCAGGTCGATCGGGTTCTGCTCGAACACCTGCAACCCTGCCGCGCCGCCCTCGGCGGTGAAGATGCGGTAGCCCAGCGGACGAAACAGGCGCTTCAGAGAACTCAGGATATTCGCCTCGTCATCCACGAACAGAACCGTGGCAGGCACCTCAGCTTGAAAGTCCTCTTTCACCGTTTCTTCCATTACTGATCTGCCTTCTTCTCCGGTTGCTTAACCGGCAAATAAACGCGAAATATCGTCCCCACTCCCACCTCGCTGGAAACATTGATGTGGCCGTGGTGTTTCTGGACGATACTGTAGGAGAGGGATAGTCCCAGGCCGGTGCCTTTACCGACCGGTTTGGTGGTGAAAAACGGGTCGAAAATCCGGTTCAGGTTCTCCGCTGGAATTCCCTTGCCGGAATCGGCGATCTCGACCCAGACCTGATCGTCGCCCAGCATGCCGGTACGGATGAATATAATGCCGCGATCCTCGATGGCATGGGCGGCGTTGATCAGAATGTTCATGAACACTTGGTTAAGCTGCGAGGCGAGGCATTCCACCTCCGGCAGTTCGCCGTAGACCTTGATCACTTCTGCCTTGTACTTGATCTCGTTCCAGACAATGTTGAGCGTGCTGTCGATACCCTTGTGGATATCCGTCAACTGCCATTCGGCCTCGTCGACATGGGAAAAATCCTTGAGGTCCTGCACGATCTTCTTCACCCGGGTGATGCCCTCCTGGGATTCGCTCATCAGCGCCGACACGTCTTCCTTGAGGTAGGCGATATCCAGCTTCGCCTTGAGCGCGCTGATATTCCGCAGCGCCTCGGCATGCTCGGCAAGCAGCGGCTCCGCCTGCTCATAGGCGGCAAGCATGTCGAACAAGTCGCGCAGGTATTTCTGCAGGGTGCCCAGATTGGAGTTGATATAACCCACCGGGTTGTTGATCTCGTGCGCCACCCCTGCCGCAAGCTGGCCGATCGAGGCCATCTTTTCCGATTGCAGCAGCTGGTTCTGGGCATCTTCCAGGCGCTTGTTGACGCTACGTATCTCGCTGTTCATCTTCGACAGCATGGCGATGCGTTTTTCCTGGTCACGGTACAGCCGGGTGTTCTCGATCACCACCGTGATCAGGTTCACCACCACCGAGCCATTCGCCAGATCCTCGTCGGTATAGGGCTCGTCCGTATCCCGGCGGTTGATGCTGAGTGCGCCGATCACCCGGTCTTCGATCTTCAGCGGCCAGCACATCGCCGAGCGCGGCCGCTGCGATTTGTCGCGCACCACGGAGAACTTGAAGCGCGTATCGTTAGAAATATCCCCGTTGAGCAGCAGCGCCTGGCCGGTTTCCGCTACCAAACCGAGGATGCCGCTGCCCCGCTCGATTTTGCTACCAATGACATGATCCGGAATGTCGATGCCAGCGACGATGGTGAGCGGCTGGTTGTCTTCCTCGATCAGGGCGAGCGTGCCACTGTTGGCGCCGAAGCCTTCGACGATATGCTCCAGAATCGCATGCTGCGCCTGCTGTGGCCGGTCGCGCAAAAGGGAGGTCTGGCCCAGGCGGTAGAGCTGGTAGACCCAGGAAAGCTTGGTGACTTTATCGGACAGCATTGAGATTCCCCGTCATGCGCTAACCAACAGGCTGAGGCTGGCATACTGCTGCTCGGTTTCGGTCCATAGCGCCGGTATGCTATCCCAGTCCAGGCCGAGGCGCGACCAGGCCCTGCTCGACAGATGCGGAACCCTGTCATAACCGGCATTGCCGATATCCAGCGCATGGCACAGGACGTTGGCCGTATGCACCAGGTCGGTGAGGGCGGCCTGCTCGCGCTCGGGCTGGTGATGGTCGCGGATCGCCTGCTGGATCGAAACCGGAAATTTCCAGTGCCTGGCCAGCTCAAAGCCGACCTGGGCGTGTTCCACGCCAAGTACGACACGCTCCGCGTCGAGCAGGGTGGTATCCTCAGCCGCACAGTGCGCCATCGCCGCCTTGAAATCATCCTGGAAATACGCGTCCAGCACCAGCCTGCCGACATCGTGCAGCAGCCCGGCGGTAAACGCCAATGCCTGATCCCGGCCCAGCGCCTTCGCCAGCACCTGGGCGCACACCGCAGTGCCGAGGCTGTGCTGCCAGAATGCGGGGCGGTCGAGGCCATCGCCCTCGGAGGCCGGGAATTGATTGATGATCCCGGCAGCCACGACCAGCGAGCGCACATTGTGGATTCCCAGCACCACCACCGCTTCGCCAACCGAGCCGACCTTGCTGGAAATACCATAGAAGGGTGAATTTGCCACCCTCAGCACGCGCACCGTCAGGCCCTGATCCTGGCCCAGCTTCTGCACCAGGCCGGCGATTTCGATATCTTCCCTGTCGAAACTCGCCAGCACCTCCAGCACCACCGCGGAAAGCGAGGGAACCTGCTGGACATCCTTGATCACCTGCTCGATCGTCAGCTTGCCCATGCTTTACCTCAATCCAGGCCGGCAAACCGGTAATGTTGCAGCGTGACGCGCAGCTTGAGCAGCATCGGATCGTCGCCGGCACGGCTAAACAGGTGCTCGATGCGGGCACCGATTTCTGCTTTGCGCGCGGCGCACTGTTCCGGCGTGAGGGTTTCTTCCACCGCCACCATCACATGCTCGATGCCGCGCCGCCGCAGCGAAGCGATGGTAGCATCGTTTAGTTCTGCGCCCTCGGTCAGCAGACGGTCGCCGCCGGCATCGCAGACATCCTGCGCCAGCACCATGCCGACCGTGAGCTGATCGAGCGCAAATCTTTTTGATGTTTTCATGGCATCAATCTCCGTCTTGCTCGTTTGGCACGATCACCAGCACCCGCCCCGCCGATCCTGAAGAAGCGCCCATGGCATGGCTCCAGAACATCACATTGCGCCCATTTTCAAGCCCCTGCACACGGCGTTCGCCGGCCCCGGCAAGGCATTCGATCATGGCGGCGGACAGCCTTTCAGCGGCTAAAGATCCGACCAGCGGCGGCGTGTTTTCGGCGTCGAACAATTCATTCGCCTTGCGGTTGGCGACCGCGATCAGGCCGTCCTCGCCCACTCCGATCACGCCTACCGGCAGATACTCGAGCATTTCCTGCGAAATCTGGAGCACGCCGACGTTGTGCCGCGCTTCGCCAGTTTTCTGCTTAACACGCTTTTCCAGCTCGCGTTTGGCGCGGTTCAATGCCTCATTGATCGAAGCCATCTCGTCGCTCAGGCGCTGGTTGTCCTGAACCAGCTCGTAGCGCTGAAACGCCTCCTGGACATTGGCGCGCAGCAGGTCGTCGTCCCACGGTTTGGTAAGAAACCGGTAGACTGCGCCTTCGTTGATCGCATCGGTCACGCTTTTCAGGTCGGTGTAGCCGGACAGCACCATACGCACGGTATCCGGGTAGATCTGCTTGACCCGGTGCAGGAACTCGGTGCCATTCATTTCCGGCATGCGCTGGTCGGAAATGATGACGCCAACCGGATGGCCCGCCAACAGCTCGAAGGCCGCAGCAGCGCTGGTCGCCTTGAGGATGTGGTAACCGTCGCGGCGCAGCAGACGGGTGAGCGAAGTCAGGATGTTTTCCTCGTCATCGAGCAACAGCAGGGTGCGCTGTCCGAGCGCCGCCGTACTATCTGCCATCTGCAGATGTTTGCGCTCCCTGAGCAGGACCTCGAAATCCTCGGCCGGCACCGGCCTGCTGAAGAAATAGCCTTGCATCTCGTCGCAGTGGCGCTGCTGCAGGAATGATTTCTGCTCCTCGGTTTCCACGCCTTCGGCGATCACCCTGAGCTGCAAGTCGTGCGCCATCGAGATGATGGTCTTGGCAATCGCCGCATCGTCCGGATCGGTAGTAATATCGCGAACGAACGACTGGTCGATCTTCAAGGTGTCGATCGGGAAGCGTTTCAGGTAGCTCAAGCTCGAATAGCCGGTACCGAAATCGTCGATCGACAATTTGATCCCCATCGCCTTGAGCCTGCCCAGCGTGGCGATCGTCACCTCGACGTTCTGCATGACCAGGCTTTCGGTCACCTCCAGTTCGAGATGGGCGGGATCAAGCCCGGTTTCCCTGAGGATGCCGACCACCACCTCGACCAGATTCGGTTGCCTGAACTGGCGTGCCGAGAGATTGACCGCAACGCTGATGGGTCTTAGCCCGGCGCGCTGCCATGCCTTGTTCTGGATGCAGGCGGTGCGCAACACCCACTCGCCGAGCGGCACAATCAGGCCGGATTCTTCCGCCACCGGGATGAACCTGGCCGGAGAAACCAACCCCTGTTCCGGATGCTGCCAGCGCACCAGCGCCTCCATGCCGATGATCTCGCCGGTGCGCAGATCGACTTGCGGCTGGTAGTGCACCACGAACTCGTTGTGCTCCAGCGCATGCCGCAGACCGTCCTCCAGCGTCAATCGCTCCATCGCCTTGAGATTCATCTCGGCAGCGTAGAACTGGGCATTGTTGCGCCCCAGATCCTTGGCGCGGTACAGAGCGGCATCGGCATTCTTCAGCAAGGTCTCGCTGTCCCCGCCGTCCTTCGGGTAAAGCGCGATGCCGATGCTGCAAGTGACATACAACTCGCGGCCGTCAACGTCGAAGGGCTCGCTCATTGCGTGGAGGATTTTCTGCGTCACCAGCGTGGCATCCTCTTCCGCCGCCACGTCGGACAGGATCACCACGAACTCGTCCCCGCCCTGGCGCGATACGGTGTCACCTTCACGCACGCAGCCGGCAAGCCGGACGGCAACCAGCTTGAGCAGCCGGTCGCCGGCATTGTGGCCGAGGCTGTCGTTGATGTTCTTGAAATAGTCCAGGTCGATGAATAGCAGCGCCAGTTCGCGCTCATGACGGCGAACATAGGCCAGCGTCTGGCCGAGACGATCCTGGAGCAGATTGCGGTTGGGCAGCCCGGTCAGCGTATCGTAATTGGCCTGGTGTTCAAGCTGGCTTTCATAGCGCTTGCGCTCGGTGACGTCGTTCTGGATGCCAACGAAATGCGTGACCTTGCCGGCCTCGTCTCGCACCGGCGCAACCAGCAGCTCGTTCCAGAACATGCTGCCATCCTTGCGGTAATTGCGCAGCACCGCGCGGCCTTCGCGCTGCTCGCGGATGGCGCGGCGCAGTTCCTCGACTTCGGGCTGGTCGTGGTCGTCGTTCTGCAGGAAGCCACAGTTGCGCCCCAGCGCCTCCTCCTGGCTATAACCGGTAATGCGCTCGAACGCCGGGTTGGCGTAGATCAGCGGATTGCCCGGATGGGTGGCATCGGTGATCAGAATGGCGTTGAAGCTGGCTTCGATGGCGCGCTCCCACAGGCGCAACTTTTCCTCCTGGCGCTTGCGCTCGGTGACATCCTCCTTGATGGCGACAAAATGGGTGATTTCCCCGGCCTCGTTTTTCAGCGCCGTAATGACTTCGTATTCCCAGAGCAGTTCGCCGTTCTTTTTCCGGTTGAGCATCTCGCCGCGCCATTCTTCGCCCGCCAGCAGCCTTTTCCACAGCTTCTGGTAGTGTTCCGGCGAAGTCAGGCTGGATTTGATCACGCCCGGTTTCTGCCCCACCGCTTCCTCCAGGAGGTAGCCGGTCACCTTGGTGAAGGCCGGGTTGACATACTCGATAATGCCATTGAGGTCGGTAATGACCACCGAGTTGCCGGTTCCCTCCACCACCATCGCCAGCTTGCTCACCTTTTCCTGCGATTGTTCGAGCTTGACAATGCCCAGATTCAGATCGTCGATCAGCCTGGCAATCATTTCCGCGGTGCGGTTGAAGTTCCGCGCTAGCCCCCCGATCTCGTCGCGCGACTTGATGCTGATCCGTGCCGAGCGGTCGCCCGCGGCAAACCGGCTGGCCATCAGCGCCATTTCACGTACTGGCAAAATGACCTTGTAACGCAGATAGAGGAGGATCGTCAGAATGAATGCCACCTCCAAAACCAGTATGGTGCGCTGGATGGAATCCACCCTGGAATGCGCCTTGACCGAAACACGGTCCAATTCATTGACAACGGCATCGGCGATACCCAGCACGACAGCTGAATGCTGGGCAAGGCGGCTAACAGCAACCGAAGCATCAATTTCTTCCGGCGAATTGCGAATCAGGTCCACCACGGAACGGTAACTGCGCCAAGCCTCGCGTAAATCAAGCAAGGAACGGGTGATGCCACCCGTCTCATCGACAACAATCGGCGACAACTGCCGCACATCAAGCTCGAGCTTACCCAGCTTTTTCTCGAATTTGACAATTGACTGACCAAGCAAATCGCCATCCTGGCGCTTTTCATAGGCCAGCCGGGCCGAATAAAAGGCAATCTCCTGGCTCAGATAGCGCAGGCGGCCACTTTCGTTGACAATGGTTGTAGTGTTGACGATACCGTCATACAGCCGCTCGACAACGATCAGGTTTCCCACCGTTAGCGCAATAACCAACAGAAAGATAATGCCAAATTTTCTGCCCAGAGAAGGGCGCAGCAGCCAGTTAAGAAGGGGACTCCCGTCAGGCTTGGCCTGGCTGGCGGGTTGCGGGCTGGAATTGTTTGCCATGCTTTTGTTCGCCTCCTCCGGGACTGGCTTTTGGCCTTTTGTCCAAGGAATACATTTATTCTGGCTCTTTTCGCAAATCATGTTGTTAAGCCGCCCCGCCAAGCGCCATAGCGAGCCA
>PFJY01000245.1 GCA_002784065.1 Hydrogenophilales bacterium CG_4_10_14_3_um_filter_58_23
AGCCGCTTTGAGCGGCTCACATAATGAAGGCCCCCGGCTATGCCGGGGGATTGTTACTGATGGAAAATACCGGGTGATGAGCGATTCCCTGGTTAGCGCCTTCAAGAATGTATCTACCGTTACCACGCCGATGCGGATCGATGCATCGACCAAGGGGGCGTCGAGTACCGTTCTAGATCTGAAGCAATCGATTTTCATACGCAAGCCTGATCCTGCTCAGGAAGCCCGTCAGAAACAGCAGAAAGAAAAAATGAAGGGGGTCGCCGAGGATCTTCTTAAAGCGATGGAACCCCTGGTGAAAGAGGGGCAGGTCAGGGTCAGCCAAAGCATTCACGGCATCGCGATCGAGATCAATGCCAGCGTGCTGTTTGCTTCAGGCCAGGCGTCTTTGGAACCGGGCTCGATCAAGGCGCTGCGCGCGGTAGGGGGTGTTTTGGCAAAGGTGCCGAATGACGTTCAGGTGGAAGGTTTTACCGATAACACACCGATAAATACCGCCGCTTTCCCGTCCAACTGGGAACTGTCGACCGCGCGTGCCAGCAGTGTAGTTCGCTTGCTTGCAGAGAGCGGGGCGCCGACCGAGCGCCTAGTTGCCGTGGGTTATGGGGAATTTCGTCCGGTTGATTCCAATAGCACGCCGGAAGGGCGCGCACGGAACCGCCATGTGACCATCATGATTCTGTCGGAACAGCAGGATAAAATTACAGACATTCCGCTTGCCAGCCAGGTATCCAAGGCTGTGCCGGGGGGGATTCGTACTACCAAGTCGCCCTAAACCTTACCGATCGGTCTCCCCAGACCCAGAGTCTGAGTCTGGCCGTCCGGCCCATACAGCGCGCTTTGATTGGCCGCCACCTGAAGGATGGCAAGTGCTTGCTGGTTGTTCCTGAGCCGGGTGTCGATCAGGCCGCCGTTGATCTGGTTGAGTTGCTGGGCGTTTTCTGCCAGTGTCAGCAGTTGCTGCCAGAGTTCGGCAATTTGTGGATTTCCTCCATCGCGCTGCTTCTGCAGCCACTTTGCCATGCCGTCATGCTCCTGGGAGTAATCCCGCGCGCTGAGGAAACGGGCACGGCTCTCGGCAAGCTGCGACAATAACACCATTTTTCCGGATTTGATCCGGGCCAGTTCGAGCAGGGGGTCGATATTGCCCTGAACCAGAGCATCCTGCTCGGTTTGTAATACCTGGATGAAGTCCTGGTATGCGCGTAATTCCGCTTCCAGGTTCTGGATTAAATCGGAGGGAGAGGCGATTGCCGGGTTGACTGTCAATGTCAGCCCTTCTGGTTCTGCATCAGGTCTTTAACTGTTGCCAGCAGGCTGTCTGCAATGACTTCCGGATTGATTTTGAAGCGCCCTTCGCTAATGGCCAGTTTGATTGCTTCTACGCGCGCGCTATCCACTATCGGCACGTTGTTCATGCTGCTTTCCATGGCTTGAAGCTGCGATGAAAGCGAGGTGATCTGGACGTTGTCCTGCGGGCCTGATTTTCCTTGCGCAGGGGCGATCGGCGCGCCCGTCCCCGCCTTCGTGGTGCGTGTCGCGGTTTCTTTGACGCCGCTACTGGTTGGCGATTTTACGGAGGCATCGATCTTCAAGGTAAATTCCTTCAGGTTGCAGATCGTTTTTCGATAACGTCATTGACGCCTCGCGATCCATTAGCGGTTATCCGATTTATGGTAGGAATAACGGCATGAACGGATAGAACTTTAGCGGAGAATACTTATTTTTTCAAGTTAGCCAGGATGATTCAGGTTGATGGCGCAATCCAGCGTTGTGCCGCTGTTTCGTCACTTTCACGTGCGTCCACCCAATGCGCGCCCGCTTCGGTCTGCTCCTTCTTCCAGAACGGAGCCCGGGTTTTCAGGTAATCCATGATGAATTCGCAGGCGGCGAAGGCGTCGCCACGGTGCGCGCCGCTGACCGCTACCAGCACGATTTGGTCCGTGGGTTTGAGCGGGCCGATGCGGTGGATCACCAGTGCGTCGATGATATTCCAGCGCCGTTTCGCTTCCTCCACGATTTCGGCCAAGGCTTTTTCCGTCATGCCGGGGTAGTGTTCCAGGGTCATTTCGGTAATCGTGGTGCCGTGATTCAGATCGCGCACCAGACCGACAAAGCTGGCGACGGCACCTATGCCGGTATTGCCCCGGCGCAAATGGAGGATTTCCGCGCCGAGGTCGAAATCTTCGGTTTGAATCCGAACGGTCATTTCAGCCTCCCGTCACGGGTGGGAAAAAAGCGACTTCATCGCCGTCATGCACGGTGGTGTCCGGATCGGCCATGTCCTGATTGACGGCCACGCGTACCGGACTGTCCTGGGCAAGTTCTTCCTGCCATGCGCCACCGCGTTGGCGCAGCCATTCAGTCAGCGATCGAACATCGGCGACATCGGCAGGCAGGTTCGCCTGCTCCGAGGAGAGGCCGAAGCTTTCACGCAACCGGGCGAAATAAAGCAGGGTGATCATGCAGGCTTCTCCTGTTAGTTGAGCAATCCAGTGAAAGGAAGGAACTTGACGGTCTCACCGCGATGGATCGGTGTCCCTTCCGGCACTTCCACCAAGCCATCGGCCCAGACGGTGGAGGTGAGGACGCCGGAACCCTGGTGCGGGTAGAGCTGGACGCCCATTTCGCCATTTTCCGCCGCGTGCAACCGTGCGCGCAGAAATTCGCGGCGCTTGCCGGGTTTCAGCCAGTCGAAATCGGCTTTCAGCGAGAAGGCTTGCGGGGCGGCGGCAGCAATGCCCTGGCTGCGTAAAATGAACGGCCGCACGAACAGGCAAAAGGTGACAAAAGCCGAGACCGGATTGCCCGGCAGGCCGATGAAAGGTACCTCGCCGACTTCGCCAAAGGCCAGCGGCTTGCCCGGTTTGATCGCGATTTTCCACAAATCGAGCTTGCCTACGGCTTCCACTGCGGCTTTGACATGGTCTTCCTCGCCCACGGAGACGCCGCCGCTGGTGATGATCAGATCCGCTCCGGAGGCAGCGGTTTCGAGCACCTTCACGGTAGCGGCGAAGTTATCCGGCACGATCCCCAGATCGACGACTTCGCAGCCCAGCGCCTGCAGCAGGCCAGTCAGCACGAAGCGGTTGGAATTGTAGATCTGGCCCGGCTTGAGGGGCTCCCCGGGCATGACGATTTCGTCGCCGGTAAAGAAAGTGGCGACTTTCAGCTTGCGGTATACGAGCAGGCTTGCAATGCCGACCGATGCCGCCAACCCCATTTCCTGCGGGCGCAGCCGGATGCCGGCGGGAAGTATCTCGGCTCCGGCAGCGATGTCCTCGCCGGAACGGCGGATATTCTCGCCCATTTTGGGAGGTTTGCTGACGGTTACCGTATCGCCTTCGACTCCACAATATTCCTGCATCACCACCGCATCGCAGCCCGCCGGCACCGGCGCCCCAGTGAAGATTCTGGCGGCTAGCCCGGCTTCCAGCGGCTGCCCGACTGTGCCGGCCGGGATGCGTTGAGTCACCCGCAGCCGGGTCGATGCGTTGACGAGGTCGGCGATTTGCACGGCGTAGCCATCCATGGCGCTGTTGTCCAGCGGAGGAACATTCACCGCCGAAGTGAGACGCTCGGCCAACACCCGTCCCAGCGCGTCGGCTGTGGCGATTTGTTCGGTTTTATTTGCTGGCTGCACCCGCGCCAGCAGAAAGGCCAGCGCCTCGTCAGCGCTGAGTAGGTTCGGTTTCTTATCCATGTTTTATGAGACCTGTTTGTTGCAAGATAAATTCGGCGATTTTTTCAGGCTGGTCAAGAGCGAATTGCGGCAACTCTGTTTCCGCTGCTTGATCGCTGGCGATGGCGACGATATGCGGGTCCTGGGGAAAAAGTAACGGCTTGCCGATGATGGCGCGATGCACCTCCAGTTTGGCAATTGCTTCGTTCTTGAAGCTTTCCACCAGCACCAGATCGCAGGGCGTCAGCCGCGCCAGTTGTTCTTTCAGCCCCGGTTCCGGCTCGCCGCGCAGCTCATGAACCAATGCCCAGCGATAGGGTGAAGTCACCAACACTTCGCCGCAACCCGCAGCGCGGTGGCGGTAGGAGTCCTTGCCCGGCTGGTCGATGGTAACATCATGGTGGGTATGCTTTATCAAGGACACCCTTAGACCCCGTGCCACGAACAGCGGGATGAGTCGTTCGATCAAGGTGGTTTTGCCGCTGCCGGAGTAACCGGCGAATCCGAATACCCTCATTATTTGTTCCGCATCAGGCGCTGCTTCTCGCGCTGCCAGTCTTTTTCCTTCTCGGCATCGCGTTTGTCGTGCTGTTTTTTGCCTTTGGCCAGGCCGATTTCCAGCTTGATCCGGCCACGGACGAAATGCATGTCCAGCGGCACCAGAGTAAAACCGGCACGTTCTACCTTGCCGATCAGCTTGCTGATTTCCTCGGCATGCAGCAGCAGCTTGCGGGTGCGCACCGGGTCGGGGTTGATGTGTGTGGAGGCAGTCGGCAGCGGACTGATATGGCAACCGATCAGATAGAGCTCGCCGCCACGGATGATGACGTAGGCTTCCTTGAGTTGCGTTCGCCCGGCGCGGATGGATTTGACCTCCCAGCCATCCAGGACGATGCCGGCTTCAACTTTTTCCTCGATGAAATAGTCGTGAAAAGCTTTTTTATTTTGCGCGATGCTCATCGGCAGGTGAATTTCTCTGGTGAGTTTCTTTGGGAATTCGTGTATTTTAGCAGTTTTTGATAGCGGCAGACCGATGGTGGTAGTGGAAAAATCCGTGCTGGTCTTTTACTCGGCACGGCAAATGTTCGTGCTGGTCGATCGGGTCGAAGATTATCCGTTGTTCCTGCCTTGGTGCGGCGGGACAGAAGTGCAGCGGCACAGCGACGAAGCGCTCGATGCGACGGTGCATATCGACTATCATCATATCCGGCAGAGCTTTGCTACCGAAAACATTCGGCAGGCGCCGCATTCGATCGAAATGAAGCTCAGCCATGGCCCGTTCAGCCATCTTGAGGGCAGTTGGAGATTCGTTGAACTGAGTGATGCCGCCTGCAAGATCGAGTTTAAACTCCATTATGAATTCTCGAGCAAGATCATGGAGAAATTGGTCAGCCCGGTTTTCGGACATATCGCAAACAGCTTTGTCGATGCATTCGTTCAACGTGCAGCAGACGTTTATGGTGAGCCATGAGTGAAGATATTTTGGTGGAAGTGGCGTATGCCTTGCCACAGAAACAGGAGGTCTTGTCCTTGAAGATAAGATCGGGGGCCTTGGTGTCCGATGCGATAGCACGATCCGGCATCCTGCGGGATTTCCCGGAAATTGACCTGGCCACCGCCAAGGTGGGGGTTTACGGCAAACAAGTCAAGCTTGACGCCGTGCTCCGGGATAAGGATCGAGTCGAGATTTACCGCCCGCTGATTGCCGACCCGAAGGAAATCCGCCGGAAACGTGCGGCAGAAGGCAAGGAAGTGAAGAAGGAAGCAGCAGGAGCCGAGGCGGCCCCAACCTGATTCAACTTATTTGCACCAGGAATCCGCCGATTTTTTCGTTTCCTCGATGGCTTTGGCTCGGTCGCTGTCTTCGAGGAAGACGCGTTCGCCTTTTTCGTTGAATTTGCTGATCCTTTGCCCCTCCTGCAAGGCCTGTAGCTGGTGGCGCGCCTGCGCGCAGTTTTCTTTCTTTTGCTTCGTTTCTTCCTGATCCTTGGCTTGCTTGGCAGCGGTTTCTTCCGCCTGAACCTTGCGTTTCCGGTATTCCAGATCCTTCTCCGCCAAGCTTTTTTCTCCGCTTTTGCTATCGGGCGCAGCTTTGGGTGGGGCCGGGTTATTCTTCAGGTCCAGATTTTTTTGTGATTTGGCGGTGGTTGGCACAGGTTGGTCGGAATAATGCACCTTGCCCTCCGCATCCACCCACTTGGTTACCCCGGCGTTCGTTACGGTTGCAACCATCAGCATAGAAATGATTATCAGCAGTTTCCGCATGGCCGCAACCTTCTTTAACATTTATTTGGTTGAAGGGTAATTCAGCTGTTTCATGCCTAAGTGTGCCTGATCGCTTGCGATTTTGGAAAATTTCAGGGTAGCCGCGCTGTCACCCTTGGCGGCAGCTTCCTTCGCCTTTTTCAGGGCGCCTTCCGCTGTGGTCCATAGTGCTTTTTTGGTTTTTGCTTCCTTGACGTCGGTCTCGGCTTTGGCGAGCGCCTGCCTGGCTTCTGCGGAGAGTGCGGGTTTGGTGGCCTCGGTGGCCGGGGTGGCGGCGGATGGGTCGGGTCTCGCCATACCGTTGTTTTGGCAGCCGCCGAGCAGCAAAGCACCGAATGCGACAAATGAAATCATAAAGTTACGCATGGTTTGTGTATCCCCTTTCTTGAATTATTTGGACACCATCTTGAGATGGCCTTACGCTGGCAAACATAGCGTTTCACCATCCACCCGTCAATGGTCCAAGTGTACCGGAAATGTAAAGGCTGAGAAGCCAGTTTACCGGGGATGCCCGAAACTTGTATAATAACGCTTTGGTAACAAGGATAAAAGCATGCGTATTTTGCAGAAAGCGCTGACCTTCGATGATGTTTTGCTGGTCCCCGCACATTCCAACGTTATGCCCCGTGACGTAAGCCTCGCCACGCGGCTAACCCGAGAAATCTCCCTCAATATTCCCTTGATTTCGGCGGCGATGGATACCGTCACCGAAGCGCGCCTGGCGATTGCTCTGGCGCAGGAAGGGGGGCTCGGCATCGTTCACAAGAACATGACCGCCGCCGCGCAAGCCGCGCAGGTGGCCCGCGTGAAGCGCTTCGAGAGCGGCGTGGTCAAGGATCCAATCACCATTTCCCCGGAGATGACAGTCCGGGATGTCTTGGCACTGACCCGCCAGCACAAGATTTCCGGCCTGCCGGTGGTGGATAATGGCCATGTGGTCGGCATCATCACCAACCGCGACCTGCGCTTCGAGGTCAACCTTGATCAGCCGATCAGAAATATCATGACGCCGCGAGACCGCCTGATCACGGTCAAGGAAGGCGCCAGCCGCGATGAAGCCATGGCGCTGATGCATAAATACCGTCTGGAGCGGGTGTTGGTGATCAACAATGATTTCGAGCTGCGTGGCCTGATTACCGTCAAGGACATTCAGAAATCCACCGAGCATCCGCTGGCAAGCAAGGACAGCCAGGGCCAGTTGCGGGTTGGCGCTGCGGTGGGCGTGGGCGAGGGCACCGAGGAGCGCGTCACCCTGCTGGCTGAAGCGGGTGTGGACGTGATTGTGGTGGATACCGCGCACGGCCATTCCCAAGGTGTGCTGAGCCGGGTGAAGTGGGTCAAGGACAACTTCCCGCAGGTGCAAGTGATCGGCGGCAATATCGCCACCGCATCGGCGGCTCTGGCGCTGGTTGACCACGGCGCCGACGCGGTCAAGGTCGGCATCGGCCCTGGCTCGATTTGCACCACCCGCATTGTCGCCGGCGTCGGTGTGCCACAGATTACGGCCATCGCCAATGTGGTACAGGCGCTGAAAGGCAGCGGCGTGCCGGTAATCGCCGATGGCGGCATCCGTTACTCCGGCGACATCGCCAAAGCGATCGCTGCCGGTGCGGATTGCGTGATGCTGGGCGGCCTGTTCGCGGGCACCGAGGAAGCTCCAGGCGAGATCGAGCTGTTCCAGGGGCGCTCCTACAAATCCTACCGTGGCATGGGTTCTTTGGGCGCCATGCAGGAAGGCTCGAAAGACCGCTATTTCCAGGAAGCCGAAGCGAATGCCGACAAACTGGTGCCGGAAGGGATCGAGGGTCGGGTGCCCTTCAAGGGTAGCGTGCTGTCGGTGATTCATCAGTTGCTCGGCGGCGTGCGGTCGAGCATGGGTTATCTGGGTTGTTCGAGCATCGCCGAGGTACACGTCAAGGCCGAGTTCGTCGAAATCAGCTCGGCGGGCATCCGCGAGTCCCACGTCCACGACGTGCAGATCACCAAGGAAGCGCCCAACTACCATGTGGAGTGAGGCGTAAGGAGTGAGGGGGGAGGCGTAAAACCTACCCCTCCGGTTTCCCTCCTCACGCCTATCCCCTCACCCCTCACGGAAAAAACCATGCACCAGAAAATCCTCATCCTCGATTTCGGTTCCCAATATACCCAGCTGATTGCCCGCCGGGTGCGCGAATCCAGCGTTTACTGCGAACTGCATCCCTATGATGCGAGCGAACAGTTCATCCGCGATTTCAACCCCCAGGGCATCATCCTTTCCGGCGGGCCGTCCTCGGTCTACGAGGAGGAAACGCCGCGCGCGCCGGATGTCGTGTTCGATCTGGGCGTGCCGGTGCTCGGCATCTGTTATGGTATGCAGACCATGGCGGCGCAACTGGGCGGCAAGGTGGAAAACGCGTCGCATCGCGAGTTCGGCTATGCCGAGGTGCGCGCCCAAGGCCATTCCGCGCTGCTGCGCGATATTCAGGACCGGATCAACGAGGAAGGCCACGGCCTGCTCGACGTGTGGATGAGCCATGGCGACAAGGTGACGGAACTGCCGCCGGGCTTCACGGTGATCGGCTCCAACGCGGCGACGCCGATCGCCGGCATGGCTGACGAGAGCCGCCATTTTTACGGCGTGCAGTTTCACCCCGAAGTGACCCACACCCTGCAGGGCCAGGCTCTGTTCGAGCGCTTCGTGCATGGCATCTGCGGTTGCGGCTACGACTGGAACATGCCGGATTACGTCGAGGAAGCGATCGGCAAAATCCGTTCCGAAGTGGGTGCGGATGAAGTTATCCTCGGTCTATCCGGTGGCGTCGATTCCTCGGTGGTGGCCGCGCTGCTGCATCGCGCCATCGGCACGCAGTTGACCTGCGTGTTCGTGGATAACGGCCTGCTGCGCCTGAACGAAGCCGAGCAGGTGATGAAGACTTTCGCCGATAATCTTGGCGTCAAGGTCATCCACGTCGATGCCGGCGCGGAATTCATGAAGCACCTGGCGGGTGTCGCCGACCCGGAACAGAAGCGCAAGATCATCGGTCGCGAATTCGTCGAAGTGTTCCAGAGCGAGTCGGCAAAACTGCCGAACGCCAAGTGGCTGGCGCAGGGAACCATCTACCCGGACGTGATTGAATCGGCCAGTTCCAAGACCAACAAGGCCCATACCATCAAGTCGCACCACAATGTCGGCGGCCTGCCCGATACCCTGCATCTCAAGTTGCTGGAACCGCTGCGGGAATTGTTCAAGGATGAGGTGCGCGAGCTCGGCGTCGCGCTCGGCCTGCCCCATGACATGGTATACCGTCATCCCTTCCCCGGCCCCGGCCTGGGAGTGCGCATCCTGGGCGAAGTGAAGCAGGAGTACGCCGATCTGCTGCGCCGTGCCGATGCCATTTTCATCGAAGAGCTGCGCGCCTCGGGCTGGTATGAAAAAACCTCGCAGGCCTTTGCCGTATTCCTGCCCGTGAAAGCTGTCGGGGTGATGGGCGACTGCCGCACCTACGATTACGTCGTCGCGCTGCGCGCAGTGCAGACCCAGGATTTCATGACCGCCCACTGGGCAGAGCTGCCCTATACGCTGTTGGGGAAAGTCTCCAACCGCATCATCAACGAAGTGCGCGGCATCAATCGCGTCGTCTACGACATCTGTGGCAAACCGCCTGGAACGATTGAGTGGGAGTGATTTGATGCCTCGTACTGTCACGCATTGAACAGCACAAAAACCATAAAAGCCCGTGTTACTGCGGGCTTTTTTGATTTTGGTATTGCGTGTCAGTACCAACACACAGGCCAATCAAGCCTGTTTATATCCGACAGCTTTTGAGTTTGGTCGATGGCGTCAAGGAGTTGCAATCATGAGTGAAACCTCAATCAAAAAAATGGCCAAGGTGATTCCACCGTATCCGTTTGAAACCTAAACCCACATCGCCAGTCCTTTGTCGGTCGAGGATGGCGGGGGCTATCTGATTACCTTCCCGGATTTGCCAGGTTGCATGTCCGATGGCGAAACCGAGGCCGAGGCTGTGGCCAATGGTCGTGATGCTTTCGAATCATGGGTATCGGCCAGAGTTGATACTGGCAAATCGATTCCTGAGCCCACTTATCACCCCGAGCCGCTGCCGACGGCTTCCGGTCGCTTCGTAACTCGTTTGCCCAAGTCATTCATTCCAAGCTCGCCGAGCGTGCCAAGGCAGAGGGCGTTAGCTTGAATACGCTGGTTCTGGCCTTTATTACCGAGGGCCTGGGGCGCAAGGATGCCCGTTTGAGGTGATGGTGCGGATGAGGGCATCGGCAAAATCAAGAATATAAACTCATTGTTTTCGTTTGTCTTTTTTATGGACAATGTGGCCTCGCTTAACACGAAGTTTGAGCCAGTTGAACGAAGTTCGGTTCGTTGCAAGGAAGCGGAAGTCCAGGTTGAACTGCATGACCGTCTCTTGTTCGGCCAAAGCGGACTATCAAAACCGTCCACCTATCCAAGGATGATTCAGCGTATACCCCCGTCATACACAAAGATGCAAACGAACCGATGGCTCCTTCCGCCTCACGGCTTTGACACTCCAAGCCTGTCTATTGTTCGAGGCTCACCACGCTTTCGAAGAGAGGTTTCTGTTAGTATTGATATTTTGATAAATATTATGACCAGAAACATTTAAAATCTTAAGATATATGCACGCTGGCACTTTAAAATTTGCAAGCCTATTCTCGGGCTGCGGGGGATTTGATCTTGGGTTTATCAATCAAGGATTCCAACCTATTGGCGCTTACGACTGCAACCAGGATGCAGTTGATAACTTTAAAGCAAACATCAATGACGACATTTTCAACGTAGACCTAACGAATGGCGTTCCTAACGAAAGAATTCTGTCAAAAATTGACGCCCTAATCGCTGGGCCACCTTGCCAAGGTTTTTCAACAGCTGGGAAAAGGCGGGTTGACGATGAGCGGAATCATTTGCTCACACTAACTGGGCACCTAGCCAAAAGAATTGGCTCTTTTCGCAAACCGTGTTGGTGGCTCACGTAGTGAGCCACCTGTAGTGGATACTGGATGTTATGGCGCGGTTGCGTCGAATCA
>PFJY01000005.1 GCA_002784065.1 Hydrogenophilales bacterium CG_4_10_14_3_um_filter_58_23
GGTCGGAGGGCCGCAGCACATGGCCGCTGGTTGCGCCCGAGGCCGAACACAGACGCTCGAATTGCAGGCCGTCCAGCACGTCCTCGACCTTGCCGTAGCCGTACTCGGCAATATTTTCCTGTGGGTAGAGATCGAAGCCGGTGGCCACCACGATGGCACCCACTTCTTCGACCACCGTCTCGGGCCGCATGTCGTAGTCGATCGCATCGGCTTCGCAAACATCCTTACACTTGCCGCAACGGATCGGGTTCAAACCTAGGCAGGAGCTTTCGTCAAGCGTGTAGCTGGCGGGAATCGCCTGCGCGTAAGGGATGTAGATGGCTCGCCGGGCAGATAGGCCAAGCTCGTATTCGTTGGGTACCACTACCGGGCAAACCTTGCTACAGTCATCGCAGATCTTGCATTTATCGGGATCGACAAAAGTTGGCTTTTTGAGGATTTTAGCTTTGAAGTTGCCGACGGAACCGGATACTTCCTGCACCTCGCAATAGGTCATCACCTTGATCTTGGGGTGACGCGACACCTCCACCATTTTTGGGGAGAGAATGCACTGCGAGCAATCCAGGGTGGGGAAGGTTTCGGAAAGCTGGAGCATGTGGCCGCCGAGGGTGGCCTGTTTTTCGACCAGGATCACGTCCAGACCGGCGTTGGCCATATCGAGGGAGGCCTGGATACCCGCGATACCGCCACCGACGACCATCACCCGCCGGGTGACGGGGACGGCAATCGGTTCCAGCGACTGGTTGCGGCCTGCCCGGCGCACGGCGCTGCGTGAAATCTTGATCGCCTTCTCGGTCCCCAGGTCACGATCCTTGTGGACCCAGGCACACTGCTCGCGAATGTTGGCGATTTCGCAGGTGAAGCCGCTGATACCCGCCCGGATGGCGTTATCGCGGAAGGTTTTCTCGTGCAGGGTCGGCGAACAGCAGGAGACGACGACGCTGTCCAGCTGGTTATCCTTGATTGCCTTGATGACTGCGTTCTGGCCGGGGTCGGAACACATGTAGACATAATCCTGGGAGTAGACAACGGTTTCCTCGGCGGACATTTCCTTGGCCACTCTCGCCACATCGACGGTGGCGGCGATGTTGTTGCCGCAGTGGCAGACGAAAACGCCGGTACGCTTCTTCGTCATGACGCCCCCCCACCCGCGCTCAAGGCATTGATGCCGTACTCATAGCCCTTCTCGAACGCCTTGATATTGATCTTCAGGAAACGGTCGGGAACCAGGCCGGGCAGAGCCTTCTTCATGGCGTCGGCGGTGACCACCTTGGTCACCGCAGTGAAAAAGCCCAGCGCCACGAGGTTGGTGAATAGCCGGTTACCCAGTTCTTCGGCGAAGCGGGTCGCGGGCACACGCATCAGAACGAGATCCGGATGCTCGCCGCTGAGTTTCACCAGGTCCTGTTCGACAATCAGGATGCCGCCCTTGGGCAGCTCGCTCCAATACTTGTCGTAGGCCTCCTGGGATAGCGCCAAAAGAATTCCGGGGCAGGTGATGTAGGGATAGAGAACGCGTTCGTCGGAAACCACGAGCTGTGCCGCGCAGGCGCTGCCTCGCGCCTCCGGGCCGAAACTCTGGGTCATGGTGGCGAACTTGTCGTCGTACAGGGACAGCGCCTTGCCGGTAATCAAGGCGCAGCGAATGATGCCCTGGCCGCCGAATCCCGAAAATCTGATCTCTTGGGTGCTCATTCGTTCGCTTCCGTCTGTTCTGCCAGCACGGCGGCCCGGCGGGCTGCGACCTTTTCCTTCTCGGCTTTTTCCTCGGCTTCCCGTTCGGGAATGGTTTTGCCGTAGAGCTGGTAATCGTCGCCCACCAGCTTGACGCAGCATTGGTCGACGGCTTCGAGATAGGTGGGCTTGACCTTGTCGACGAACTTGCCGATCACGATCTTGCCCTGGAAGTCGATGGCCGTTTCGCGGGTGTCGCAGCCATGTTTGAGCACCGTGTTTTCCTGATAGTGCTGCAGCATGTCGACGCCGTCACCGAGGCGGTTGCGGCGCAGATAGAGCGTGGTGCAGGGCGAGATGATCTCGATGAAGGAGAAGCCTTTGTGGGCGAGCGCTTCCTCGATCGACTGGGTGACATTGCGCACATCCATCGACGTCCAGCGAGCGATGTAGGTCGCGCCGGCGGCATCGACCAGGAAGGGCAGGCTGAACGGATATTCGTAGTTGCCATAGGGCGTGGTCGAGGCGATGGCCGAGTGCGGTGTGGTCGGCGTCACTTGGCCGCCGGTCATGCCGTAGGTGAAATTGTTGTTGCAGATCACCACCAGGTCCATGTTGCGCCGGGCGGCATGGATCAGGTGGTTGCCGCCGATGCCGGTCAGGTCGCCCTCGCCGCTGAACACCACCACCGTCAGCTCGGGATTGGCGAGCTTGATGCCGGTGGCCACGGGAATGGCGCGACCGTGCGTGGTGTGGATCGAGTCGAAATCGACATAACCCGCGACGCGACCGGTGCAGCCGATACCCGACACCACAACCAGCTTCTTGGGGTCGATGCCGCTGCGCTTGATGGCCTCGGCAAAGGCGTTCACCTCGGAGCCGATGCCGCAGCCAGGACACCAGATATGCGGCATCCGCTCCATGCGCAGGGTGCCGGACATGGGGCTGTCGTGCTTGAATTTTCCAATATCGGTAGTCATTGGTTGGCCTTTCTGATGGCGGCCAGGATGACCTCGGGGTCATGTACCGCGCCGCCGCAGTGATTGACGCTGATGGTTTCGCACTTTCCGCCGGCGCAACGTTCCACCTCGAGCACCATCTGACCGTAGTTGATTTCCGGCACCACGAAAGCCTTTATCTTGGGGGCCAGTTCGCGGATGCGCTTCTCGCAGAACGGCCAGATGGTGATGAGCCGCAAGGAACCGACCTTGATCCCTTCCTTGCGCGCATCCTGGATGGCCTTGATGGCGATGCGAGAGGTGATACCGTAAGACACCACCACGACATCGGCGCCGTCGATCTGATCCTCGTCGAGACGGATGATCTTGTCGGCGTTGCCGTGGATCTTCTCCATCAGGTGGGTGACTACGATTTTGCTCTGCTCGGCGGTCATGACCGGATAGCCGCGCTCGTCGTGGGTCAGGCCGGTAATGTGGAAATTGTAGCCATCGCCCGCGCGCGCCATGGGATGGCCACCCTGACAGTCGAACTTGTAGGGGCGGAAGTCTTCCTTGGGGCCGCTGTAATTATTGCGCGGGACCACTTGGATCTGCTCTGCCGGTGGTATGACTACTTTCTCGTGCATGTGGCCGACGGTTTCGTCGGTCAGGATGATGACCGGCACCCGGTAGAACTCCGACAGGTTGAAGGCCTCGACGGTGATGTCGAAGCATTCCTGCGGGCTGTCCGGCGACAGGGCGATGATGGCGTAATCGCCATGCGAGCCATAGCGCGCCTGCATCATGTCCTGCTGGGCGGTCAGCGTGGGCAGGCCGGTCGACGGGCCGCCGCGCTGCACGTTGGCGATCACCAGTGGGGTTTCGGTCATGGCGGCCAGGCCGATGTTCTCCACCATCAGGGAGAAGCCGGGGCCGCAGGTCACGGTCATCGCCTTTCGGCCGCCCCAGGCGGCGCCGATCAGGGCGGCGATGGAGGCCAGTTCGTCCTCCATCTGAATGAACAGCGCGCCGACTTCAGGCGCCCGCTCGGCGAAGCGCTCGGCGGTCTCGGTCGAGGGCGTGATGGGATAGCCGGCAAAGAACCGGCAGCCTGCCGCCAGCGCGCCCTCGGCGATGGCTTGGTCGCCATCCATGAAGTGTGGGCCGCTATCGACCCCCTTGGGTTCTGCGGGAACTGTCTTCACTTTTCGGTTACTCCTCTCTCGTTTTCGTCATCGCGTGTCACGAAGATGGAAAACTCCGGACAGATTATTTGGCAATACTGGCAGTCGTGGCATTTTTCCGGGTTCTTGGCATAGGGCGGGTGATAGCCCTTGGCGTTGTAGTCGGACGAAATATCCAGCACGTTGGTCGGACAGAACTGCACGCAAAATCCGCAGCCCTTGCACCAGGTTTCGTTGATGTAAACCTTGCCGTGGAGCTGCTTGAGATTATTGAAGAACATGCCGCCTCCTCAGGCCAGACCGCGAGCCGCCAAGGTCGGCTGCGGATCGATGTGGTGGAGATCGAAACGCAGCGCCGAGTCGTCGCAACCGAACGCCAGCGCCATCAACTGGGTGAAATAGAGCACTGGCAGATGATGGAAATCGGGATTGAGGCGGCGCGCGTCATCCTGGCGGAAGTCCAGATTGAAGGCGCACAGCGGGCAGCTCACCACCACCAGGTCGGCCTGTTCTTCGTTCGCCGAACCCATGATCTTGTCGGTGCGCTCGGCGATGATTTCCGGCTTGTCGACGGTATGGTAGGCGCCGCAACACTCGGTCTTCATCGGGAAAGGGACGGGCGTGGCGCCAAGGGCCGTAATCAGGTTCTCCATGATCGTCGGGTTTTCGGTATCGTCGAAGGCGACCTCTTTCGGACGTACCAGCAGGCAACCGTAGTAGCAGGCTACGCGCAGACCTTCGAGCGGTTTTTTTACCTTCTCGGCCAGCTTGTCGAAGCCGATCCGGTCACGCAGGTATTCGAGCAGGTGAAGGACATCGACATCGCCCGCGTATTTGGTTTCTTCGAGGGACAGGAAATCGTTGATGGTTTCGAGTACGTCGGCGCGCTTCTTCACCTCGATGTTGGCGCGCTTCAAGGTGTTGTAACACATCGCGCAGGTGGTCATGAACTCGCTGGCCTGGGCCTCTTTGACGCGAATCAGGTTGGTCACCGGCGCCACCCGGTTCATGATGTTGTCGGAAGACAGCGCATGCACCGTGCCGCAGCAGTTCCAGCGCGCCAGTTCCTCGACCTCCACGTCCAGTTCCGCCATTGACGAAACGGTGGAAACATCGAAGTTCCGAGCCTGGTTTTTCAGGGTACAGCCGGGGTAGTAAATGAGCTTCATCGGTTTGTTTTCGTTTCCCATCATGAGGTCTGCTTGCGCAGGGCGCTGATCATGGCGATCGGCGGCAATGCGCCGCGCGCCTCGGGGGTCAGTTCCCGGATTTCAAGGTGGTCGGCGCGGTTGCCGCCGCGCAACACGGTCTGGCGGAGCGCTTCAAAGATTTCGGCGATTTTGATGTCCTTCGGGCAACGCGAATTGCAGGTCAGGCAGGACACGCAAATCCAGATGGAACGCGCCGCCAGCAACTGCTCGCGCATTCCCAGTTGAGCCAGGCGGATGACCTGGTTGGGCAACACGTCCATGTGCGCCGCCATCGGACAGCCCGCAGAGCATTTGCCGCACTGGTAGCAGGCCAGCAGATTTTGCCCGCTGATCTTTTCGATCTGGGCGACAAAGGGGTCGCCGAGGCGGGCCGAAGAAATGTGTAAGGTGGTATTCATAATCCCGTTCAGTATTTCGCGTCCATGCGGAACTCGGGCGTATCGAGCCATAACCCGACATTCAGCACGCTGTCCAGTTGCGCCTGGAGACTGTCATATTGAAAACACTCCTGCTCGACCATCTTGCCGATCAGATTGATGATAACGGGATCCTCGGTATAGATGGCCAGATCCTTGAACAAGTGAATGACCCGTCGTTCCATCTCCATGGCCAGGCGTAGTGCTTGGGTATCGTCGGCCACCACCTCGTGGTGACCGCGTAGCGCCACGGCGGCTTCCATATCGGTGGCCACTTTAGACGGGTGCGCGTTCGCCGCCGCTTCGGCGGCAAGGCGTTGCCACTCATCCTCACCGACGATGGCGCCAAACAGTGTGTGCAGGTCGTCCATGCGGCCGGTTTCTTGTTCCGCCAGGCGCAGGAACATGGCTTGGCCGCGAGGATTTTGGGTCATCTCGGCGGCATGGCGAAAAAAGTGCTCACCGCCGAAGTCGAAGCTCAGTGCTGTGCGCGCCAGTTCGATCACTTTGTCGTCGATGTGGGTCATCGGTCTATCCAGCCACTCAGGCGCCGGACCTTTCATCATGCAGCCGGTTATGCACCACCGAAGCGCCGGGCAGGACGTTGCCACCGCGCACCAGTTGGCGTTTCTTGACGTCCTTGGGGGCGTAGGAGGGCAGCAGGATCGGGGTCACCAGATCGGTTTTTACGCCGGAAGCCGCCAGTTCCTTTTCGTAGCTGTCGAGATGCGCCAGGCTCAGCTTGCCTAGTTTGACCGTCTTGGCGTATTCGCCGGCATACTTGCCAGCGCGCCGCCCGAAGACGTTGTAGTCGAGCACCGAGTTGCCCATCAGCCGGTTGCGACCGTGCAGGCCGCCGGTGGCTTCGCCCGCCACGTAAAGGCCGGGGATGTCGGTTTCACAACGCTCGTTGATCTCGATGCCGCCATTCTGGTAGTGCAGCGAAGGATAGATCAGCATCGGCAGCTTCGCGATGTCGATGCCGTAACGGATGAACTGGCGATACATCGCCGGGAAGTGCTTTTCGGTATAACCCTCGCCGTGCAGCATGTCGATCAGCGGCGAGTCCAACCACACGCCGAAGCGTCCCGACGGGGTTTCGACGCCGCCGCCGTTCTGCGCGCATTCGCGGATGATGGCCGAGGCCTCGATGTCGCGCGGCTCGCGCGGGAAGACGAACAGCTCGCCGTCCTTGTTCAGCGGCTGGCCGCCGGCGCCGCGAATCGCCTCGGTGACCAGGAAGCCGGCGATCTGCTCGGGGAACGAAACACCGGTCGGGTGGTACTGGACGGAGTCCATGTACATCAGCTTGGCGCCGGCGCGGTAGGCCATAACCAGCCCGTCGCCGGTAGCGCCATAATGGTTGGTGGTGTCGAAGCCGCGAATGTGCAGGCGGCCATAGCCGCCGGTAGCGATGAGTGTGGACTTCGCCTTGACGGTGAAGAATTCCTCGCTGTCCATGTCGTAAAGGATGGCGCCGGCGCAACGGCCCTCGTCGTCCATAATCAATTCTACCGCCGGCATGAATTCCTTGATGTCGATCATGTCGGGGTGGTTGCGCACCTCGTCCATCAGGGTGCGCATGATCATCGCGCCGGTGTAGTCGCGGCAGGACACCATGCGCTTGCGCGAGGTGCCGCCGCCGTGCCGCACCTGGATGGAACCGTCTTCTTCCTTGTCCCATACCACGCCCAGGTCTTCGAGCCACTTGACCACGCCGGGGCCGTCTTCGGTGAGTGCTTTGACCAGTTCCGGTTTGTTCTCGAAGTGGCCGCCGCCGATGGCATCCAGATAGTGCTTGGTCGGCGAGTCGGTGCGCGACACGGCGGCCTGCATCCCCCCCTGGGACATCATCGTATTGGCGTCGCCCATGCGCAGCTTGGTGGCGATCATCGAACGAATACCGTGTTGCTGCATGGCAACCAGCGCGGCGTTGCAACCGGCTCCACCGCCGCCAATGATGAGCAGGTCGGTTTCAAAATCGGGATGATCGAGGTCTACTTGTTCGCTGCGCAGCCAGGAATGGGATTCCAGCAGGTCGGCCACTTCGGTGGTCAGTTTTTCGCCCTTGTTGGGGCCGACGCTCACCGGTCGAAGCGCATCGGGTTTGAAGTCGGGATGAAAATCTTCCAGAACCTTGCGACGCTCTTCGGCGCTCATGGGCGGGTAGACCGGATCGGGCTTTCTGGCCAATTCCAGGCGGGCGGGCCGCGTCTGAACCACCTTGCGCAACGATTCTTCCATGTAATCTGGATACATCTGATTCCTCTCTTATTCTGAATCTCGTGCGTAATAGCGTTCCGACAAAGCTTCGCGGCCCATAGCCATCAGATCGGCGTATTCCGCTTCAAAAACGCCTTCTTCCACCGCCTTGACGCGCTCCGCCAGTTCCGGGCTGTCCTTGCGCAGGTAGCGGCCATAGAGACGTTTCGCCAGGATGGCCATCAGGGGCTGCGTGATTTCGGCCGGACAGCGCAACATGCACAGCCCGCAGACGACGCAGTCGAAGGACAGGTCCATCACCGTGGCGATGTCGCCGCGCTTGGCGGCCTGGACGTAATCCATGACCTGGAGCCCCTGCGGGCAGGATTTGGTGCAGGTGCCGCAGGCGACGCAGCGGAACACCGTCGGGTACATCTGCTGGATGGCGCTGACGTTGGGCTTGAGCTTCTCGATGTCGTAGATCGCCTTCTCGGCCGGAACCGAGGGGATTTGGGCCAGCGTCATGCCTTCCTCGACCAGGGTCATGCAGGCCAGTCCGGTGCGTATCTTGTAGTCGCCGGGCAGGCGGTAGATCGTGGCGCAAGCGCCGCAATAGCCCTCGCGGCAGCCCGCGCCGCGAATAATCTGGTGGCCGGCATATTCGATGGCGCCCATGATCGTCGCCTCGGCGGGCACCTCGTAGGCCTTGCCCATGATGTAGACCGTGATCAGGCGTTCCCCTGCCGCATCGCGCTTCTCGTCAATCTGTGAATTCGACAGACTATTCGCTGTTCCTGTCGGCACGCTCGTCATATGAACACCCTTAATTTTATTCCCGAAATCAGACCCTTTGCCGCACAGCGACTGGAGCCAACACCTTGAGCGAAAGGAGCTAATCGGCTCGGTCGCCCGTTTCATCAAGATTTGACGATCCGATTATAAAGGAGTTCGAAAGATTGACAATATAGTTTAAAAAATAGGGTCATAAAAAGAACTTATTTGGCTCTGCGTTCTATTTACCCGCTTCGCTGTATTTGGTGCGGGGTGCCGTGAAGGAGGCAAAACATGCGGGTTGAGCGGTTACGGATATTTACATCCTACAACAATACCAACTATCATTGAAGCTCATTTTCTCGGTGCTGCCGTGATCGCATCGAATATTACAACCTTACCCGACTAGGAAGCCCTCATGTCCAAAGCCCCCGTTCGTGTCGCAGTGACCGGCGCTGCCGGTCAGATCGGTTATGCGCTGCTGTTTCGCATTGCCAGCGGCGAAATGCTCGGCAAGGATCAGCCCGTCATTCTGCAATTGCTGGAATTGCCCATCGACAAGGCGCAACAGGCCTTGAAAGGCGTGATGATGGAACTGGCGGACAGCGCCTTTCCATTGTTGATCGACATGATTGGTACCTCCGATCCCAGAATTGCCTTCAAGGATGCCCAGCAAGCTTTGCTGGTGGGTTCCAAACCCCGTGGTCCCGGCATGGAGCGCAAGGACTTGTTGCTGGAGAATGCCCGGATTTTCGTCGAACAAGGTAAGGCCATCGACGAAGTAGCCGCCCGCGACGTCAAGGTGGTCGTGCTGGGCAACCCGGCCAATACCAACGCGCTCATCGCCATGAATACGGCCCGGAGCCTGCCCAGAACCAGCTTCACCTCGATGATGCGGCTGGATCACAACCGCGCCATCGCCAAGCTCGCGCGCCGCACCAGTATGCCAATCACCAGCATCGAGAACATGGTGGTGTGGGGCAATCACTCCCCCACCATGTATCCGGATATCCGCTTCGCCACCATCGATGGCAAGCACACCCCGAATCTGGTGAACGACGAAGCCTGGAACAGGGACGAATACATCAGCAAGGTCGGCAATCGCGGCGCGGCCATCATCGAGGCGCGCGGCCTTTCCTCCGCCGCCTCCGCCGCGGTCGCCGCCATCGATCACATGCGTGACTGGAACCTGGGCTCCAACGGCCATTGGGTGACCATGGGCGTGGTCTCCGACGGTTCCTACGGTATCCCGGAGGGCTTGATCTACGGCTTCCCCTGCACGACCGCCAACGGCAAGTGGGAAATCGTCAAGAACCTGGAAATCGATGCATTCTCGCGCGAGAAGATGGACGTCTCGCTGAAGGAACTCCAGGAAGAATACACGATTGCGTCAACTATCTGTTCGCCCGAGACCCCGCCGCAAGACATTGAAAATCTTATCCACCCTGCCGACGTGCTCTACGCAGGTAGCCGGCCCTTTCCTCGGCTGGCAGCCTGCGAGCACTATGCCGGCAGCGAGAAGCTGTTGAAGAAAGCGCTCAAGATTCAAACCGGATTGTTGACCAATGAGCGGCCTATTTTCGACATTACCGCTGACTGTGAGGACGGCGCTCCAGCAGGCAAGGAACGGGAACATGCGGCCATGATCGCCGACCTGATCCTGTCCGACGAGAATGCCTTCGATCGTGTCGGAGTCCGTATCCATGATGCCAGCCATCCGTTCTGGCACGACGAACTGGAGATCGTCATTAGCCGGGCCGGACAGCGCGTGGCCTATGTCGTATTACCCAAGTCTGGAAACGCCAGCGACGCTCTGACTCAGATTACTGCGCTCGACGAGCTGAGGAACCGCAACGGCATTGTTCGTGAAATTCCCGTCCATGTGATGATCGAGACCCCCGGCGCGCTTCACGAGGTATGGGAGATCGCCCGCCTGCCCCACGTCGAGACCCTCAATTTCGGCATCATGGACTTCGTCGCCGAACATCACGGCGCCATTCCCGCCGCTGCCATGCGTTCGCCCGACCAATTCAGCCATTTGCTGATCGTGCGCGCCAAGTGCGATATCGTTGCCGCCGCACTGGGTAACGGCGTTGTGCCCAGCCACAATGTCACCACCGAAATACGCGACATTGACGTGGTGCGGGAAGATGCCCGTCGCGCCAGGCTGGAGTTCGGTTTCCTGCGTATGTGGAGCATCCATCCGAACCAGATTCAGCCCATCGTCGAGGCCATGCGTCCGAATTTCACCGAGGTCAATGATGCCGCCACCTTGCTCATCGTTGCCCAGAACGCAGCTTGGGGGCCGATCCAGTGGGGAGGCAAGTTGCATGATCGCGCTTCCTACCGCTATTACTGGGAGCTTCTGCAACGTGCACGATCAACGGGAATGGACATCCCGGTCGATGCGCTCCACCGTTTTTTTTCCTGAGTTACCGGACCGTGCCTTGCCTTGATACGAGAGAAATCATGGTCGATCGGTAATCCCATGATTTCATAAAAAAAACAAATGAAAATCATCAACCCGGATAAATTCAACAAGGCTCTTTTCGCAAACCGTGTTGGTGGCTCACGTAGTGAGCCACCTGTAGTGGATACTGGATGTTATGGCGCGGTTGCGTCGAATCATCCA
>PFJY01000008.1 GCA_002784065.1 Hydrogenophilales bacterium CG_4_10_14_3_um_filter_58_23
CCGATCTGCCGGAAGACAAGAAAGGCGGCGGCGCCCCCGACATGGGCATGGGCGGCGGCATGGGCGGTATGGGCGGCATGGACTTCTAAGTCCGGCTTACCTGCTCCCGGCCGGGGCGAATTTGGCAACCACGCCCCGGTTTGTCGCAAAGCAAAACCCCGCTTCGGCGGGGTTTTACTTTGTGGCGCCGGCAACTTGTCGGTGCCACCTGTGCTGTGTTTCTTCTGAGTGCGGCTACGGTCCAATTGGTTCGAGAACCTGACGTCCCCGTGCTATCCTACATTTGTGTAGGTTTTACTAGGACAAAGCCATGCAAATCTCCGCCGTCGTCTCCGACGACACTCAACGCCTGCTTGATTCCACCGTGCAGAAGCGCGGCCTGAAGAAAGGTTTCGTCATTGAAACCGCGCTGCGCCATTACCTGCTGGCGCTCAATGCCGTGCCCGGCGAGTTCATCACTCCACCGGTGCTGACCGTCACCCCGGAAAGCTGGCAAAGCGTGACCGATGCGCTGGCCGACACTTCGGAACCCACTCCAGCTCTGCGCGAATTGCTGGGCAATGCCTGAAATCCGCGCGCTACGCCCGGGAGACGAGCGCAGCCAATTCCGTTCCGGCACCCCGGAGTTCGATTACTTCTTCCAGCAGTTCGCCGGGCAAAACCAGTTCCGCCACCACATCGGCGCCACTTATGTCGCCGTCGAGGAAGGGTGGATTCTTGGCTACGCCACGGTCAGCCCGGCGCATCTGGAATGCGAAAAACTGGCCGAGTCGGAGCGCAAGCGCTTGCCGAACTACCCGCTGCCGGTATTGCGCTTGGCCCGGCTTGCTACCCATGAAGAAGCTCAGGGGCAAGGCATTGGCAAGGCCTTGTTGCGCCACGTCTTCCTGTTGGCAACCCGGATGAGCGCCGATTTTGGCTGCGTCGGCCTGCTGGTAGATGCAAAGCCGGAAGCCGTCAGCTACTACGCAAGCTTCGGTTTTCTGCGGCTTGATCCCGTCACCGGGGAGGCACCCTTGCAACCCGTTCCGATGTTTCTGGCGATAAAAAAACTGGCGCGGCTGGTTTGAGGAGCAAGGCGTTGCTGGAAGTGAAACCGATATTCGAGCTGGACAGAAATCTTCAGGCCCTTGGCGCCCTTCAGTTGCTGGGCAGACAAATCACATTCCCACCTACGGCTTGTTCTTCGCATCCGCGATGAGTTTGGCGATTTGTGAGTCCGCGCCGACCGGTTCGATGGACTGGATCGCCGCAGTGTTCAAAAGCATGAACGAAGGGCCATGCACTTCCTTCCCACGCTTCACCAAGATATTTGACGATTCCTTGGTTTGCGGGTTGACGCGGGCCTGGACGTAGAACACCTCGCCAAGCTTCACGAAACCCTTGCTTTCCGCTTGGATTTTGCCGAAATAGGCTTGGCCGTTGTTGAGCAATACGGCGACATGAGCGTCCTTCAAATCGGCGTTCCATGCGGGGCCACGGTCATGAAGAGAAAGAGCCAAGGCGCCCAGAACCAGTCCGATGATGAACCCGATCAATCCTGTTATTTTTGGCGACATATTTAGTTCCAATTGCTAGTTTTAACCCGCAAGGCATTGCGACGATGCGCGAACCCAACAAGCAGCAAACCCAACGCCATCATCAGGTAGTTCTCCGGCTCCGGGACAGCGGCAGTGGTCGTGAAAGTCAGGTCGTTGGCGGCCAGATTGATCTTATAGCCGTAACCCGTCGGCAGACCTTGAACATGCAGCACGCCGATCTGGCTGAAACCACACCGCCAGCTGCTGTGATGAAAGCGAAACTGTCACCCATACTCGGCCTGACCTTGCTACACACATGACTCCGTTCACCCCCGCATCCCAGCCACCCTCACGCCCCATTGCCTCGCATCAACTGCCCGCCGGGCTACGGCGACTGCGCCATTGGAGCGAAGGGGGCATGGTAGTCATCCGGGTATTCCAGCCAGACGGGAGGTTCCTGGACATGAGGGTAATGGAGCCGCCACACCCGCACGCCGAAATCGAGTTTCTGCAAGCCCCGCCAGAGCGTTTCCGCGCCTGGTGCGCCATCGGACTTGCGCCCCAGATGGCCGCCCAATTTGGCCAGCCAGCCGACGACATGGGCCAGCGGCGGAATGATGGGCGGTGGATCGGTCCTGCCGAACTCCACCGCGCACAAGGATTTCCATTCCACTTCCGAGAAGAAGGCCGTGCAAGGCGCATCGGGCGTATCCCGGCTCAGCCTGGAGAGGTAGGTAATGCGCCAGGCAGGTAATGCGCCAGGCCACGACCAGGTCGATGGCCAGGCAGTTCTCGATGCGGCTGGCCGCGCCCAGTTGCCGGCTCTCGATGTTGCAGCCGCTCTTGAGGGTGCGATGGAACACCTCGATCCCCCAGCGCACGGCATACCAGTCCGCCCGGGTGCAGGCTTCCTCCAGGCTCGTCGTCGGCACCGTGGCCAGCAGCATCCATTCGACCGGCTTTTCCTCCTGGGGCACCGTGCCGACCTCGTTCAGATACACGGCCCAGCAGGTCACGGGGGCCGCCGACTTGCGGCTTACGGGCGGATGCAGCGTCACCGGGCTGAAGCGCACTTCGAGGTGCGCCTCCCGGGCACGGCGAGAGCCCTGCCTGGGCAGCGCCTGCTTCTTGACGCCGGCACAGGGTTGCCGGCCCATGAGATCCCACAACGACTCCGGCGCCTCGGTGCTCCCTGTGGAAACCTTCATGTGCCGCGACGCCTCCGCGCGCACCAGCAGCCGGGCCCCGCCCGGCTGGGCCGCCAGGGCGAGCAGATCGAAGAAATCCCCCTCGCGGCCGCAGACGCTCACGAACATCGTTTCAGGATGCGCCCGCTGAATCTCGGAGAGGGACCGGTAGGCATCGATCCACTTGAGGCTTTCCCGTTCATCGGGCGCGCGCACTTGGCCGTGCTGCCCCGGATCGCGCGCCCAGCAACTGGCGTCGAGGACGCCCAGGGGCGTGCCGGTCGGGGTGAAGGCATGGGCGTTGTGCAGCACCAGCCCTTGCGGGCCATCGGCTTTGGTGCCGATCGGCCCCAGCCCTTCCGTGGCCTGCTGGGCGCTGTAGTTCAGATAAGTCGTGTCCTGCGGCACCAGCACCACCGGGTGCTTGAGGCAGCGCCCGACGGCGGCCTCGCGATGGGCGGCCAGGATCAGCTGCATGTTGATCTTGGGATTCTTCATGAAACGGGTGGTCGCCATGGTCTCGGCATAGCTTTGCGCGCGTTCGGGCAAACTGCCTTCGGATCGGTTGAATGCGTCATCGGCCAGATGATACAGCCGCCGTTTGAGCCGTTCGTCCCACACGCGAAGCGCGCCGAACTCTTCCTCGGCCCAGTGCGCGAACTGGGCTGGCCGTTGGCTGGGCGCAACCGCCTGGGTGTGTCGCAGCTGCGCTTGCCAGTCCGGGCTCAGGGGGTAGAGCAACAAGCGTTTCTTCACGCCGTCGCGCCGGCCGGCGGAGGTGCCCACCTCAAGCCAGTTGGCGGCGCGGTAGCAGGTGCCGCCGTAGTCGGGATGGACGAAGGTTTCCATCAGCACCGGGCGCACGCCGTAGCGGGCCTGCCAGTCATCGGGAACGCACTGCGCCAGTTTCCCCAGCACGTGAGAGGCGAGGTTCTTCACCTTGGCCGAGGGCAGGATGAGGAACCGGGCGTGGTTGACGGCCCGGCCCAGATTGGCGCGGCGCGCGGTCTCGTTCCAGCCGATGAATTGATCCCGATCCGCCAGCGCGAAGTGGGCCGACTGGAAGGCGCAGGCGCCCAGCCAGCCCGCTTCGCAGCGGATGAGATAACGCAGCTGCGCCCCGCACAGGGGTTTGTCACCCAGCGGGTGATGGGCCATGAGGCTGCGGTAGGTAGGCGTGAGCGCGTCGGTGACCTGCACCAGTTCGATCGGCCCCAGGGCGGACAGATCGGCTTCGAGGGGGGAAAGGACGGCGGGCAGCGGGCGATGCGTCGGCCTGGGCGGCGACGGGCGCGCTTCGGGCAGGCGCAGCGCGCCTTTGCGATGGAGCAGGAGCAACGCCTTGCGCGCGCCGGCTTCCTGGAATTGCCCGGTCGGCCGCTTCCAGTCGAGCCGTTCGCAGACCTTGCGGGCAAGCGCGCTCCGACTGATCGTCGGGTCTCGCACGACCGCCGTCTGGAGGTCGTGCATCAATTCGGTAGAGAACCATTGGCCGCAGATACGCATGGGTGGAGCGTAGCGGGGGCGGTG
>PFJY01000034.1 GCA_002784065.1 Hydrogenophilales bacterium CG_4_10_14_3_um_filter_58_23
GCTGAGCTTGTCGAAGCACATAGATCCTTCGACGAGCTCAGGGCGAACGGGATAAGGGTGGTTGTGACAGTGTGAAGTATAGCTGCGCGAATAGACCAGCATTGCCGAGACCGAAATGTAGGTCATCAGCTTGAGCACGTCGGCCATGACGTCGTCAACGAACATACCATTGAAGGTGTGAACCACGTCCTGACCGCTGGTGCTCACGGTAATCCAGGCGGCGCCGAGCAGCGTGAGTTGGGTCAGAGCGTAGCTGACGAAGCGGTTCTTGCCTGACAGAAACAGGTCCACCACCAGGATCAGCGATGCCATGATCAGCACGAAGATTTCGGGCAGAGCAGGCGTCAGGTTGGGCACGGCGAATATCATTTAAAATCCTTGTTTAGCAATCAGCTCTCAGCGGTCAGCTTTTGTTTTGTGCGCAGCAAGCCGCGTGGTTTTAACTGATGGCTGACAGCTGACAGCTGACCGCTGAAAGCTGTTCACAGCTTGCTTTGCGCCACATGGCTCAACAGGTTGTTCACCGAATGGTGCATCACCTCGGTGAACGGCTGCGGGTACAACCCTATGCCGAGCACTGCGACGGCCAGCAGCCCCAACACCAGGAACTCGCGCGGCGAGATGTCTTCAAGATGCTCGACATGGTCGTTGGCGACGGCGCCGAACACCACCCGCTTCACCATCCACAGCGTGTAGGCGGCGCCCGAAATCATCGTGATCCCGGCGAGGAAGGCATACCAGAAGTTGACCTTGATCGCGCCCATGATCACCATGAATTCGCCGACGAAGCCGCTGGTCCCCGGCAGGCCGGAATTGGCCATGGCGAACAGCATAAAGAAGGCTGCGAAGACCGGCATTTTGTTCGCCACCCCGCCGTAATCGGCGATCATGCGGCTGTGCATGCGATCGTAGAGCACACCGACACAAAGGAACAGCGCGCCGGCGACAAAGCCGTGGGAGAGCATCTGCACCAGCGCGCCCTCGACCCCATAGGCGTTAAAAATAAACGATCCCAGCGTGACGAAGCCCATGTGCGAAATCGAGGAATAGGCGATCAGCTTCTTCATGTCCGTCTGCACCAGCGCCACCAGACCGATGTAGACCACGGCGATCAGCGATAGGGTGATCATGAAACCCGACAGGGCATGGCTCGCATCCGGCGCAATCGGCAGGGACAGGCGCAGAAAACCGTAGGCGCCCATCTTCAGCATGATCGCTGCCAGCACCACCGAGCCGCCGGTCGGCGCTTCGACGTGGGCATCAGGCAACCATGTGTGTACCGGCCACATCGGCACCTTGACCGCGAACGCCATGAAGAAGGCGAGGAAGATCAGGATCTGCTCGGTCATCGTCAGCGGCAGGCGGTGGAAATCCAGTATCTCGAAGGTACCGCCCTGGGTGTACAGGTAGATGAACGCCACCAGCATCAGCAAGGAACCCAACAGGGTGTAGAGGAAGAACTTGAGCGAAGCGTAAACGCGGTTCGGGCCACCCCAGATCCCGATAATGAGGAACATCGGGATCAGCATCGCTTCCCAGAACACATAGAACAACAGGGCGTCGAGCGCGGCGAAAACGCCGATCATCAAACCGGACATGATGAGGAAGGCGGCCATGTACTGGGCCACGCGCTTCTCGATCACTTTCCAGCCGGCGATGACGGCCAGCACCGTGGTGAAGCTGGTAAGCAGGATAAACAGCACGGAGATGCCGTCCACGCCGAGGTGGTAGGTGATTTTGAAGGTCTCGATCCAGGGGCTGATTTCGACGAACTGCATCCCCGCCTGCAAGGTGTCGAACTGGGTATACAGCGGCAGGCTCAGCGCGAAGCCGACCAGCGCGCCGATCAGCGCCAGAACACGGGCAAGCCCGGCGTTACGGTCGCCGCCGGTGGCGAGCACGGCAACGCCGGCCGCGATCGGCACCCAGATAACCAGACTCAACAATGGCAGGCCAGCAAACATGCTTGTTCTTATCCCTTCACAAACAGCGTCATCAACACGAATACGCCGATAATCATGGCGAAAGCGTAGTGGTAAATGTAGCCCGACTGGAGATGACGGAGCAGCGTGGAAAACCAGCCGATCAAACGCGCCGTGCCGTTGACGAAAAAGCCGTCGATCACGGCGACATCGCCGCCCTTCCACAGACTGCGGCCAATCAATCTCGCGCCACCGGCGAAGAACCAGTCATTGAACTCGTCCAGGCCGTATTTCCTTTCGAGTATGGTCGAGATCAAGCCGAATTTGGCTTTGATGATCGGCGGCAATTCGGGCCGCTTAATATACAGGAACCAGGCAGTAATGATGCCGCCGATTGCCAGCCAGAACGGCGCGGTGCCGAGCGAATGCAGCATCATCGGCAAGACACCGTGAAACTCCTCCGCCATCTGCGCCAGGGCATGATGCTCCTGCGCAATGACAATCGACTCGCCGAAGTAGCCTTCATACAGCATCGGGCCGATCAGCCAGCCCGCTGCCAGGGAGGGGATGGCGAGCAGTATCAGCGGAACGGTCACCACCCAGGGCGATTCGTGTGGCATCCCGCCGTGTCCATGGCCGTGATTGTCATGCTGGCCATGGGTGTCGAAGCGCGGCTTGCCGTGGAAGGTCATGAACACCAGACGGAAGGTATAAAAAGCGGTGATGAACACCGTCGTCAGCACGGCAAAATAGGCGAAGCTGGAACCTGGGGTGTTGGAGAACCGCACCGCCTCGATAATCGCGTCTTTGGAGAAGAAACCGGCGAAGCCCGGCACGCCGGAGATGGCGAGCGCGCCAATGAACATCATCCAATAGGTGATGGGCATGGATTTTTTCAGGCCACCCATTTTGGTCATATCCTGCTCGTGGTGCATGGCGATGATCACCGAACCGGCGCCAAGGAACAGCAGCGCCTTGAAAAAGGCATGGGTCATCAGGTGGAAGACCCCGACCGAATAGGCCGAAGCGCCCAGCGCCACGGTCATGTAGCCGAGCTGGGACAGGGTCGAATAGGCCACCACGCGCTTGATGTCGGTCTGGACGATGGCGATCAGCGCCATGAACAGCGCAGTAATACCACCGATCACCAGCACCACGGACAGAGCAGTCTCGGAAAGCTCGAACAGCGGCGACATGCGCGCCACCATGAAAATACCCGCAGTCACCATGGTGGCGGCGTGGATCAAGGCGGAAATCGGCGTCGGGCCTTCCATCGAATCGGGCAGCCAGACGTGCAGCGGGAATTGGGCCGACTTGGCCATTGCACCGATAAACAACAGGATGCAGATGACTGTCATCAGCAACCAGGGGCTGCCGGGAATCAGCTCGATGGTGGCATTCACCATTTCCGGCGCACGGGCGAACACTGCGGCATAATCCAGCGTGCCGAAATGGGCCAGCACCAAGCCGATGCCGAGAAGGAAACCGAAGTCGCCGACGCGGTTGACCAGAAAAGCTTTCAGGTTGGCGTAAATCGCCGTCGGTCGGGTGTACCAGAAGCCGATCAGCAGATAGGAAACCAGTCCCACCGCCTCCCAGCCAAAGAACAACTGAACGAAGTTGTTCGACATCACCAGCATCAGCATCGAGAAGGTGAACAGCGAAATGTAGCTGAAGAAGCGCTGGTAGCCGGGGTCTTCCGCCATGTAGCCGATGGTGTAGATGTGCACCATCAGCGAGACGAAAGTCACGACCAGCATCATCATGACGGTCAGGCGGTCGATCAGAAAGCCGATCTCGAAGCGGGTTTCGCCCGTGGTGAGCCAGGTGTAGACGCTGCCGTTAAAGGTGTGTCCGGCAAGCACATCCTGAAAGATCGCCACCGAGGCGACAAAGGAGACCACTACGCTGAGAATGGTCACCCAATGCGAAGCCGCGCGCCCGATCAGCCAGCCGAACAGACCGGCGATCACCGCCCCGGCCAGCGGCGCCAGCGGTACCAGCAGATAGAGTTTTTGCATTTCAGTCATAATTTCCGTGAGGCGTGAAGCGTGAGGCGTGAGGAAAAAACCAAATCAAACACCCCTCACCCCTTACCTCTTATCCCTCACCCTTTTAAATGATCCAGTTCTGTCACGTTAATGGTGTTCATGTTACGGAACAGCGCCACAAGGATCGCCAGGCCGATGGCCGATTCGGCTGCTGCTACCGTGAGGATGAAGAACACGAAAACCTGTCCGGCGGCGTCGTGCAAATAATGCGAAAAGGCGATGAAGTTCATGTTCACCGCCAGCAACATCAACTCGATCGCCATCAGCAGGATGATGAGATTTTTTCGGTTGAGAAAAATCCCTACCACGCTGATGGCAAACAGCAGCGCGCCAAGAATCAGATAATGGGTCAATGTCAGCACGTTATTCCCCTTCTTTCTCAGCCGGCATCGAGACCAGGCGGACGCGGTCTTCGCGCCTAACGCTCACCTGCCATGCCGGGTCCTGATGCTTGGTACCGGTCCGATGGCGCAGGGTGATGGCGATGGCGATGGCGGCAACGATCGCCACCAGCAGGATCACTGCGGCAAGTTCAAACGGATAGACGTAGTCGGTATAGAGCAGGCGGCCCAGTTCCTTGGTGTTGCTGTAGTCGGCGGCATGGCGCACCGGATCGGAACTGACGGTGCGTCCGGCCACGGTTAGCACCAGCGTCATTTCGACCGCCATCAGGATGCCGACGAATCCTGCCAGCGGCAGGTTATCCCAGAAGCCCTGGCGCATTTTCTCGATATTCAGGTTGAGCATCATCACCACGAACAGGAACAGCACCATCACTGCGCCGATGTAGACCAGCACCAGAGTAATCGCCAGGAACTCGGCCTCCAGCAGCAGCCACAGCCCGGCACCGCTAAAGAAAGACAGCACCAGGAACAGCGCGGCATGCACCGGGTGGCGCGCGGTCACCACGCGGAAGCCTGCAAACAGCAGGATGCTCGCGAGGAAGTAGAAAACCAATGTTTCAAAATTCATAATCAAAACCTTTTTACCACAGAGGCACAGAGACACAGAGAAAACCAGGCATTACTTTCAGTTTCTATTTGGCTAACCATCTTTTCCATACACTCTGCTCTGAGTGTTTTTCTCTGCGCCTCCGCGCCTCTGCGGTTCATTTTTTATCTGTATTTCGCATCCGCCGCCTTGTCCTTGGCGATCTGCTCTTCATATTTGTCGCCCACGGCCAGCAGCATGTCCTTGGTGTAGTAAAGATCGCCACGTTTTTCGCCGTGATAATCGAAAATGCGGGTTTCGACGATGGCGTCTACCGGACAGGCTTCTTCGCAGAAACCGCAAAAAATGCACTTGGTCAGATCGATGTCGTAGCGCGTGGTGCGGCGTGTGCCATCGTCACGCTGCGCCGATTCGATGGTGATCGCCAGCGCCGGACACACCGCCTCGCACAGTTTGCAGGCGATGCAACGCTCCTCGCCATTGGGGTAGCGGCGCTGCGCGTGCAGACCGCGGAAGCGCGGCGACATCGGCGTGCGCTCCTCGGGAAACTGCACCGTGATCTTGCGCAGGAACAGGTGGCGCCCGGTCACCGCCATGCCCTTGAGCAGCTCGATGAGCAGGAAAGTCGAAAAGAAGCTTTTGATCTTGTTCACGCTCTTTTCCTCAATGGAACAGGTAGCCGAAGGGGGTCTGCATGGCGGCGCCAACCACCACGATCCACACCAGGGTCACCGGGATAAACACCTTCCAGCCCAGACGCATGATCTGGTCGTAACGGTAGCGCGGGAAAGTGGCGCGGAACCAGAGAAACAGGAACAGCACAAACAATACCTTGACCAGCAGCCAGAAGAAGCCCGGAATCCAGTTGAACGGCGCAAAATCGAACAGCGGGTTCCAGCCGCCGAGGAACATCAGCGAGACCAGTGTCGCGACCAGGATCATGTTGGCGTATTCCGCCAGGAAGAAGATGGCGAAGGCCATGCCGGAATATTCGACATGGAAACCGACGATTTCGGATTCGCCCTCGACCACGTCGAACGGCGCGCGATTGAGCTCTGCCACGCCGGAGATCAGGTAAACAATGAACAGGGGAAACAGCGGCAGCCAGTACCAGTTGAACACCCCGCCCTGCTGAGCCTTGACGATATCCACCAGGTTCAGGCTCTGCGCCGCCATCAGCACGCCGACCAGGGCAAAGCCCATGGCGATTTCATAGGAAACGATCTGCGCCGCGGCGCGCATCCCGCCGAGGAAGGCATACTTGGAATTGGATGCCCAACCCGCCAGCACGACGCCATACACACCCATCGAAGAAATCGCCATGATGTAGAGCACGCTGGCATTGATATTCGCCAGCACCAGTTCCGGCGAGAACGGCACCACCGCCCAGGCCGCCAGCGCCGGGCCGATGGCCAGCACCGGGGCGAGCAGGAATATCCCCTTGTTGGCGCCGGTGGGAACCACGATTTCCTTCATCAGCAGCTTCAGCCCATCCGCGATCGGTTGCAGCCAGCCTTTGGGGCCGACGCGGTTGGGGCCGATACGCACCTGCATGTAGCCGATGACCTTGCGTTCGGCGTAGGTCAGGTAGGCCAGGCCCAGCATCAGCGGCGCGACGATGGCGACGATCTTCGCCAAGCTGTACACCAGCGGCCAGGCAAAACCGAAGAATCCTTGCAGCAAAGAAACTAATTCGTTCATGGTTTATCCCGCCCGCTCCACCCGGATTTCATCGAACATGCCGCCAAGCATGGCGGTGGCCGGATGTCCTGCGGCCACCCGTACGCAGCCCGCAGGCAGCAGGTCATCGCGCAGCGCCTTGAGAACGACGCTGTCTGTTCCCTGACTGACGCTTACGTCAGCACCCTCGGAAACACCCACGCTAGATAGCGTTTCTGCATTCATCCAGGCTCCCTGCAGCGCTGCTGCTGCAGTTTTCTGCAATGCGGTTGCACGACGCACGATGGGGTCGGCCTGATAGCTTGGAACTTCGCCGATACGCTGCAAGCCATGGGTGTAGGAGCGGCCCTGGCCGCGATTGGTGCAGATGATCGCGGCCAAGGCCGCTCCTGCGAGTTGGTTATTCAGTTTTACGCTGATGTCACCATTCAGCGCTTCGGCGCGCACTTGCTCGGCGCTGTCGTAATCAAAGCCCGCCACTTCCATCAGGTTGCCCAGCACACGCAGCACCTTCCATCCCGGACGGGTCTCGCCCAGCGGCTTGACCACGGCGTTGAAACTCTGCGCACGGCCTTCGGTGTTGACGAAAGTGCCGGAGGTTTCGGTGAACGGCGCCACCGGCAGCAGCACGTGGGCGTAATCCGGCGCCTTGCCCTTGTAAGCGCTCATGACGACGACCATTTGCGCCGCTTGCAGCGCGGCCAGCGTCTTGGTCGGGTTGTAGGTATCCAGATCCGCTTCGACGCCGAGCAAAATGTAGGCGTGGCGCGGGGTGTCGAGCATCTGCGCGGCGTTCATGCCGCCCGTGACAGGCACTGCACCGGCCAGATACGCGCCGACGCTGTTCGCCGCCCCACCGAGGAAGCCGAATTTTGCACCGGACAATTCCGCCACCTGCTGCGCCAGGGCATGCAGTTCGGCATAGCGCGGGTGGTGCTGCGCCAGATTGCCGAGCAGCACCGCCTTGCGCTCGCCCTGATTGAGGCTGGCGGCAATCGCCTGGGCTATGGCATCCACGGATTCGCCGGCCAGCGCGCAGCGCACTTGATCCAGCGTTGCCACCATCGCATCGGGCGCGACGATCGACTTGTTGGCGACACGGCACAGCAGGTCGTCATCCACCGGATTGATCAGGTTCAGTTCGGCGCCGCGCTTGACGGCCTGGCGCAGGCGATGCGCCAAGAGCGGGTGATCGGCGCGCAGGGTGCTGCCGACGATCAGGACGCTATTCAGCTGATCCAGCTCGGCAATCTTCATTCCCAGCCAGGGCGCGCCCTGCATGGCAGAATCGGCGCTGAAGTCGGACTGGAGCAGGCGGTGATCGACATTGCCGCTGCCGATGCCGCGCACCAGCTTTTGCAGCAGGTAAAGTTCTTCCAGAGTGGAGTGGGGTGTAGCCAGCGCGCCGACTTGCTCCGCGCCCTGTTGGTCGCGGACGCGCATGAGTCCGGCGACCGCGAATTCCAGCGCCTCCGGCCAGTCGCACTCGCGCCATTCGCCGCTCTGCTTGATCATTGGACGCTGCAGGCGCTCGGGCGAATTCAGCCCCTCGTAGGAGAAGCGATCCTTGTCCGACAGCCAGCACTCGTTGATCTCTTCGTTGTCGCGCGGCAGCACGCGGAACACGCGATTGTTTTTGGTCTGCACGCTGAGATTGGCGCCCAGACCGTCGTGCGGGCTTACCGAGGGGCGCGTGGTCAGCTCCCAGGCCCGCGCGCTATAGCGGAACGGCTTGCTGGTCAGCGCGCCGACCGGGCACAGGTCGATGATATTGCCGGACAGTTCGGAATCGATCGAACGCTCGATGAAAGTGGTGATTTCGGCGTGTTCGCCGCGACCGATCTGGCCCATTTCCATCATCCCGCCGATTTCCTGGCCGAAGCGCACGCAGCGGGTGCAGTTGATGCAGCGCGTCATGTCGGTGTTGATCAGCGGGCCGATGTTCTTGTTAAACACCACACGCTTTTCTTCGGTGTAGCGCGATGCGCCCGCGCCATAACCCACCGCCAGGTCTTGCAATTCGCACTCGCCGCCCTGATCGCAGATCGGGCAATCGAGCGGATGGTTGATGAGGAGAAACTCCATCACCGCCTTCTGCGCCTTGATCGCGGCCTCGGAGCGCGTCATCACCTTCATGCCCTCGGTCACCGGTGTGGCGCAGGCCGGCATCGGCTTCGGCGCCTTCTCGACCTGTACCAAGCACATGCGGCAGTTGGCGGCGACGGAAAGCTTCTTGTGGTAACAAAAGCGCGGAATATAGATGCCCGCCGCATCGGCCACATCCATGATGGTGCTGCCTTGCTCGACCGTTAGCTGTTTGCCGTCTATTTCGATATTGAGCATAGTTTTAGTTGTCAGTAGTCAGTTATCAGTTATCAGTAATCAGTCTCGATGTCGTCAGAGCTCACTGACAACTGATGACTGAACACTTTATTCATACCATGCACTTCTTGTGCTGGATGTGGTGCTCGAATTCGTTGCGGAAATGCTTGAGCATACCCTGCACCGGCATCGCCGCAGCGTCGCCCAGCGCGCAGATGGTGCGCCCCATGATATTGCCGGCGACCGATTCGAGCAGGTCGAGGTCTTCCGGCCTTCCCTGGCCGTGCTCGATGCGGTGGATGACGCGGTACAGCCAGCCGGTGCCCTCGCGGCAGGGCGTACACTGGCCGCAGGACTCCTCGAAATAGAAATAGGACAGCCGCTCCAGCGCGCGCACCATGCACACCGTGTCGTCCATCACGATCACCGAGCCTGCGCCGAGATAGGAACCGGCCTTGGCGATGGAATCGTAGTCCATGGTCAGATCCATCATGATCTCGCCCGGCAGCACAGGCACCGAGGAACCGCCAGGTATCACCGCTTTCAGCTTGCGTCCGTCCTTCACCCCGCCCGCCATGGCCAGCAGTTCTGAAAACGGCGTGCCCATGCCGATCTCGAAGTTGCCCGGATTATTGACGTGGCCGGAGACTGAGAAGATTTTAGTGCCGCCGTTATTCGGCTTGCCCAGTTCGAGAAATTTCTGGCCGCCATGCTTGACGATGTAGGGAATCGAGGCCAGGGTCTCGGTGTTGTTGATCGTGGTCGGCTTGCCATACAGGCCGAAGCTCGCCGGAAATGGCGGCTTGAAGCGCGGCTGGCCCTTCTTGCCCTCGATCGATTCGAGCAGCGCGGTTTCCTCGCCGCAAACGTAGGCGCCATAGCCGTGATGGGCATGGATGTCGAAATCCCAGCCGCTGCCGAGAATGTTCTTGCCGAGCAGGCCGGCGGCGCGCGCTTCGTCCAGCGCCTCTTCGAAGCGCTCGTATTCCGCCCAAATCTCGCCGTGTATGTAGTTGTAGCCCGCCTTCGCGCCCAGCGTGTAGCCGCCGATAATCATGCCCTCGATCAATTGGTGCGGGTTGAGGCGAAGGATGTCTCTATCCTTGAAGGTGCCCGGCTCGCCCTCGTCGGTGTTGCACACGAGATACTTGTCACCGGGGTAGTTCTTCGGCATGAAGCTCCACTTCAAGCCGGTAGGGAAGCCCGCACCGCCGCGACCGCGCAGGGCGGACAGCTTGACCTGCTCGATGATCGCCTCGGGCGTCATTTTTTCAGCCAGCACTTTCTTCAACGCATCGTAGCCGTCGACTTTCAGGTAATTCTCCAGCTTCCAGGATTCCGGCAGGTGGGTGGAGTGGAATATCACTTTATCGCTCATGGCTACTCCAGTTCCGCCAAGATGCGGTCGGCCTCTTCGGGCGTCAGCTTGGCGCATAGCCGCACATTGTTGACGAGGGCCACCGGGCCGTCGCCGCAGGCGCCCATGCACTCGCCTTCCTTGAGGGTAAACTTGCCGTCCGGCGTGGTTTCACCGAAGCCGATGCCGAGCTTGCGTTGCAGATGCAGGGCCGCCGATTCCGCGCCCATCAGGGTGCAGGGCAGGTTGGTGCAGACCGTGATCTTGTACTTGCCGACCGGTTGCAGATTGTACATGTTGTAGAAGGTCGCCACTTCCTGCGCCGCGATCGGCGGCATGTCCAGATAGCCGGCGACGAACTCGATGGTTTCCGGCGCGAGCCAGCCCTTCTCGTCCTGAGCGATGCGCAGCGCCGCCATTACAGCCGACTGCTTGTGTTCCGGCGGATACTTGGCGATCTCGCGGTCGATTTTCTTGAGTGATTCAGGCGATAACATCAGCGGTCGATCTCCCCGAACACAATATCGAATGTGCCCATCAGCGCCACCACGTCGGCAATCATGTGGCCGCGTGCGATTTCGTCCATCGCCGACAGGTGGGAAAAGCCCGGGGCGCGGATTTTGAGACGATAGGGCTTGTTGGCGCCGTCGGAAACCATATAGATGCCGAATTCGCCCTTGGGGTGTTCCACTGCCGCATAGCACTCTCCTTCGGGCACATGCATGCCTTCGGTGAAAAGCTTGAAGTGGTGGATCAGCTCTTCCATGTTCTGCTTCATTCCCTCCCGCGCAGGCGCCACCACCTTGTGGTTGTCGGTGATTACCGGCCCGGGATGGCCGCGCAGCCAGTCCACGCACTGCTTGATGATGCGGTTGGACTGGCGCATTTCTTCCATGCGCACCAGGTAACGGTCATAACAGTCGCCATTGACGCCGACCGGGATGTCGAAATCCACCCTGTCATAAACTTCGTAGGGCTGCTTCTTGCGCAAGTCCCACGCCAGCCCTGACCCGCGCAGCATCGGGCCAGTCAGTCCCAGCGCCAGAGCGCGTTCCGGCGTCACCACGCCGATGCCGACGGTGCGCTGCTTCCAGATGCGGTTGTCGGTGAGCAGGGTTTCGTAATCGTCGACGCAAGCGGGGAAGCGCTGGGTGAAATCCTCGATAAAATCCAGCATCGAACCCTGGCGGTTGGCGTTCATGCCTTCCACCTGCTTTGCGTTGTGGACTTTCATCTTCGCCGTTTCGTACTGCGGCATGGAGTCGGGCAGGTCGCGGTACACCCCGCCCGGACGGTAATAGGCAGCGTGCAGGCGCGCGCCCGACACCGCCTCGTAGATGTCCATCAGGTCTTCGCGTTCGCGGAAGGTGTAAAGAAAAATCGTCATCGCGCCGATGTCCAGCCCGTGCGCGCCCAGCCACAGCAAGTGGTTGAGGAGGCGGGTGATCTCGTCGAACATTACGCGGATGTACTGGGCGCGGACCGGCACTTCGATGCCGAGCAGTTTTTCGGTCGCCAGCACGTAGGCGTGCTCGTTGCACATCATTGACACATAGTCGAGGCGATCCATGTAGGGCATCGCCTGGAGGAAAGTCTTGTGTTCGGCCAGCTTCTCGGTGGCGCGGTGCAACAGACCGATGTGCGGATCGGCGCGCTTCACCACCTCGCCATCCAACTCCAGCACCATGCGCAACACGCCGTGGGCGGACGGATGTTGCGGTCCAAAATTCAGCGTGTAGTTTCGAATATCAGCCATGCTGAACCCCCGAAACGAAACGCTTAATTTCAGTGCAGGCTAACGTAAGCATAGTGAACGTTAAGGCCGCAGGCCGGCCGAAACTAAAATTCAGGGTGTAATTGCGGATATCAGCCACCGTAATTCTCCTCGCGCACGATGCGTGGCGTCAGCTCGCGCGGTGCTATGCTCACCGGCTGATAGATCACGCGGCGCTGCTCCGGGTCGTAGCGCATCTCGACGTTGCCGGAAAGCGGGAAATCCTTGCGGAAGGGATGGCCGATGAAACCGTAATCGCTGAGGATGCGGCGCAGGTCGGGATGGCCGGTAAAAATAATGCCATACAGGTCGAAAGCCTCGCGCTCGAACCAGTTGGCGCCCGGCCAGATTTCGGATACCGAATCCACTACCGGAAAATCATCGTCGCCGGCAAACACTTTGATTCGCACCCGGCAATTGTTGCTGACCGAAAGCAGGTGCGTCACCGCGCAAAAACGCAGACCCTGCCAGCGGCCATCGCCGTAGGTACTGTAATCCACGCCACACAGGTCGGTCAGTTGCTCGAAACGCAACTCTGGATGGTCGCGCAGAGTGCGCGCCGCTTCCAGCCAATTTTCCGGCCTGATTTCTACCGTCAACTGACCGGCATGCCCGGAAATTTTGACCACCTTGTCGGCCAGCACGCCTTGCAGATTTTGTTTGAGGGTTTCCAGTTTCATCGACGTTTAGCGGGCAATGGTATGGGTGCGCTTGATTTTTTTCTGCAACTGGATCAGGCCATAGAGCAGAGCTTCCGCCGTGGGCGGGCAACCAGGCACATAAACGTCCACCGGCACGATACGGTCGCAACCGCGCACCACCGAGTAGGAATAATGGTAATAGCCGCCGCCATTGGCGCAGGAACCCATCGACAATACCCAGCGCGGCTCGGCCATCTGGTCGTAAACCTTGCGCAAGGCGGGCGCCATCTTGTTGGTCAGGGTGCCGGCCACGATCATCACGTCGGACTGGCGCGGGCTGGGGCGAAACACGATGCCGAAGCGATCCAGGTCGTAGCGCGAAGCGCCCGCCTGCATCATCTCCACGGCACAGCAGGCGAGGCCGAAAGTCATCGGCCACATCGAACCGGTGCTGGCCCAGTTGAATACCGTATCGAGCGAAGTGGTGACGAACCCCTTCTCAAGGACGCCTTCAATGCTCATGCCGTTATTCCCATTCCAGCGCCCCTTTTTTCCACTCGTAAACGAAGCCGACCACCAGGATAGCAATGAAAATCATCATGGCGAAGAAACCGAACAGGCCGATTTCCTGCAACACTACCGCCCAAGGGAAGAGGAATGCGGTTTCCAGGTCGAACAGGATGAACAGAATGGCGACCAGGTAATAGCGCACATCGAACTTCATGCGCGCATCTTCGAAGGCCTCGAAGCCGCATTCGTAGGGGGAATTTTTTTTGTCGTCGGGACGATGCGGGGCAAGCAGGCCGCCCAATACCTGCGGGATGACCCCAACCGCGAGGCCAACCATGACAAACAGCAAGATCGGAAAATAATTTTCCAGCATGCAGTCCCTTTCCCTCTGAGCCAAGCCGGCGCCCCATCATGGCAAACGCACCGACGATGCACCAGTTATTTATTATTTACTGATTTGATTATCAGCCACCCTCAACCAGGAAGGCAAGCTGTTTTTCAGAATATCTGGTGCCGACGAGCAGACTCGAACTGCCACGGCTTGCGCCACCGCCCCCTCAAGACGGCGTGTCTACCAATTTCACCACGTCGGCATTCAAAAACAGGGGTGTTACTTGGGGATTTCTCCCGCTTTCGATCCGGCAGCGCCCCTTTGGACGGGAACAACCGGCACTACCTGCTTGGCGGCATCCGCAGGAACGGCGGGTTGCACCAGGCTATGCGACTCCATCACGCCCACCGGCTTGTTCTTGTGACTGGAAAAATAGGTCAATGTCAGGCTGGTCAAAAAGAAAAGCGTGGCAAAAACCGCCGTGGCGCGGCTCAGAAAATTAGCCGATCCGGTGGAACCGAACAGGCTGCCGGATGCGCCGCTACCGAACGCAGCGCCCATGTCCGCGCCCTTGCCGTGCTGCATCAGCACCAAACCGATGGTGCCCAGCGCCACAATGATATGTATAACCCAAACCAGTGTTTCCATTATTACCTCGTATTACAGTTTAGCGCTTTGCCGCGTGGCAAATCGCCAGGAATTCCCGCGCATCCAGGGATGCACCGCCAATCAGGCCGCCGTCGATATCCGGCATACCAAACAATTCTGCCGCATTCGACCCTTTGACGCTACCCCCGTACTGAATGACCAGCCCGTCGGCAACATTCTTGCTCTGAGATGCAATCTTGCCGCGAATGAAGGCATGTACCGCCTGCGCCTGCTCCGGCGAGGCCGTCTTGCCGGTGCCGATCGCCCATACCGGCTCGTAGGCCACTACCGCTTTGGACAATGCGTCCACGCCGAACTTCCCGGTCACCGCGTCGAGCTGGCGCGCCACCACTGCTTCGGTCACGCCGGATTCGCGCTCCTGCAGGGTCTCGCCTACGCACAGGATCGGCGTCAGGCCGGCCTTTTGCGCCGCCTCGAATTTCAGCGCCACCGTGGCATCGTCTTCGCCGTAAATGGCGCGACGTTCGGAGTGGCCCACCAGCACGTACTTGCAACCGAAATCCAGCAGCATCGCCGAGGAAACTTCGCCGGTAAAGGCGCCCTTGTCGTGCTGACTCAGGTTCTGCGCACCCCAGGCAATCGCGGTATCCTGCAACGAGGATTGCGCCTGAAACAGATACGGATAAGGCACGCACACCGCGCAACCCATGCCCCGCACGTCGGCTATGCCGGCGATAACGGTCTCCAGCAGCGCTTTGTTCTGCGCCAGACCGCCGTTCATCTTCCAGTTACCCGCAACCAATTTTTCCCGCATGGCGGTGTTTTCTTATTTTGCAAAGCGGGTCATGATACTGTTTCAGACCAGCCCGGTCAATCCTGAGCCTTGTCCAAT
>PFJY01000135.1:0-9592 GCA_002784065.1 Hydrogenophilales bacterium CG_4_10_14_3_um_filter_58_23
ATAGGGACACCTTGCGACTGCCTGGAAACATAGATGGTTATTGGTGTTGTGCCGGGTCGGTTGCCGATAACAACACGGTTTGCGAAAAGAGCCTTTGAATTCCTTGGCCGTTTATTTGATCTGTCTTTCCAGCGCCCAGGCGACATGCTCCCGCACCAGTGCGGACGGATGGCCGAGGCGCTCTTTCAGCGCCGCGACTGCTCCCTCTGAGGGCAAGGCATTGCCCAGCCCGATGGCGATGTTGCGCAGCCAGCGTTCATGGCCGATGCGATGGATCGGGCTGCCGGCCAGCCTGGCGTCGAATTCTTCTTCACTCCACCGGAAAAGCTCGGTCAGTTTTGCGTCATCCAGGCCATGCCGCACGGCGAAATCCGCTTCGCGCGTGAGCTGGCCGAATTTATTCCACGGGCAGGCGAGCTGGCAGTCGTCGCAGCCGTAGACGCGATTGCCGATCATGGGACGCAGCTCCTCCGGGATGCTGCCTTTGAGCTCGATGGTGAGGTAGGAGATGCAGCGCCGCGCATCCACCCGATAGGGTGCGACGATCGCAGCGGTGGGGCAGGCGGTGATGCAGCTGGTGCAGGTGCCGCAGTGGTTTTGCTCTGGTTCGTCGATGGGCAGCGGCAGATCGGTATAGATTTCACCGAGAAAGAACCATGACCCGGCCTCGCGCGACAGCAGCAGCGAGTGTTTGCCGCGCCAGCCCAGCCCGCTTTGGCTGGACAGCTCAACTTCCATCACCGGCGCGCTGTCGGTGAAGGCGCGGAACTGGAACGGGCCGATTTCGCCCTGGATTTTCTCCGCCAGCTTCTGCAGCCGGGCGCGGATCAACTTGTGGTAGTCGCGGCCCAAGGCATAGCGCGAGATGTAGGCTTTGCTGCTGTCGCCCATGACCTCGATGCTGTTACGCGCCTGCGGCGGGAAGTAGGCCATGCGCGCCGTGATGATGCGCAGCGTGCCCGGCACCAGTTCCTGCGGACGGCTACGCTTGACGCCGTGGTTTGCCATATAATCCATCTCGCCATGGCCGCCCTGCGCCAGCCATTCCAGCAGGCGCGCTTCGGCCTGGCCGAGATCGGTGCCGGCGATGCCGATGGCCTGAAAGCCGAGTTCCATCCCCCAAGTCTTGATATTTTCGGCAATCTGCCGTAAATCCAGTTGGGAGTAATCAGTGAGAGCGTCCACGTGCATAGTTTAGATGAAAACCGTCCGCCGCCGAAAATAACCCGCCATCTGGCCGATGAAGGCGTGACTGATGAGTTCGGTGCGGAACTGGCCAAGGTGCTGAAACCGGGCCTGATGATTACCCTGTGCGGCGACCTTGGCGCCGGCAAGACCGCATTGGTGCGCGCCATGCTGCGCGCACTGGGCTATCTGGGAAAAGTAAAAAGCCCGACCTATACTTTGGTTGAATCTTATGTGATTTCTGGATTATACTTATATCACTTTGATTTTTATAGATTCAACGATCCGGACGAGTGGCACGAGGCGGGTTTTCGGGAATATTTCAACGAAAACTCGGTGTGTCTCGTTGAATGGCCGGAAAAGGCAGGTGGCCTGCTGCCCCCGCCGGATCTCCGAATTTCCCTGGATATCCGGGAATCTGGCCGGGACATCACCGTTGAAGCGGGTAGCGAGAAAGGTCGGCAATGCATGCTGGAATTAGAATAGCCCTTGCGTTTCTGCTGGTCGCGGCGGCAAGCGCCCATGCGGGGATAGCCATCACTGCGGCGCGGGTCTGGCCGGCGGTCGATTACACGCGGGTCACGCTGGAATCCGAAAGTCCGGTCAAATATCAGTTCCTCGCGGTCAAGAACCCCGATCGCCTGGTGATCGACCTTGAAGGCGTGGATGTCAATGCCGCGCTGGAAGGGCTTGCAGCCAAGGTCGCGGCCAATGATCCTTACATCAAGCTGGTGCGTGTCGCCCGCAACAAGCCGGGCGTGGTGCGAGTGGTGCTGGACCTGAAAGGCGAGGTCAAGCCGCAGATGTTCACCCTGCCCCCCTACGGCGAATACGGCCACCGCCTGGTGCTGGATATTTATCCCTTACAGCCGGCGGACCCGCTGATGGCGCTGCTGGAAAAAAAGGAAGTCGTTGCGCCGGGGAGCGTCAAGGAGCAGGCCGAGAAGCCGCCTGAACTGGCCATTGCCACCACACCGGAAAGTCCGGCCAGCGAAAAGCCCGCCGAGGCCGCAAAGCCGGCGGAGAAACCGGCTCGGGCTGAAATGCGCGCCTGGAAGCCGGAGGTATCACGCCTCATTATTATTGCAATCGATGCCGGGCACGGTGGGGAGGATCCCGGCGCACATGGCAAAAATGGCTCCAGAGAAAAGGACGTAACCTTAGCCATTGCCCGCCGCCTGAAAGCTCAGGTTGATGCAGAGCCGAACATGCGCGGCGTGCTGATCCGCGACGGTGACTTTTTCATTCCACTGCACGGACGGGTGGTCAAGGCACGCAACGTCAAGGCCGACCTGTTCGTCTCGGTTCACGCCGATGCCTTCGTCAAGCCGGACGCGCGAGGCTCCTCGGTGTTCGCGCTGTCGGAGCGCGGCGCCACCTCTGCCGCTGCGCGCTGGCTGGCAAAGAAAGAGAATGAGGCCGACCTGATCGGCGGCGTCAACATCGACGTCAAGGACGTCTACCTCAAGCAGACTTTGCTCGATCTGTCGCAGACCGCCACTATCAACGACAGTCTCAGGCTCGGCAAGGCCGTGCTCGGTGAGCTCGGCGGGATAAACGACCTGCACAAGGGCTCGGTAGAACAAGCCGGGTTCGCTGTCCTGAAATCGCCGGACATTCCTTCGATCCTGGTGGAAACTGCCTTCATCTCCAACCCCGAGGAGGAGAAGAGGCTTACGGATGACGCCTACCAGGACAAAATGGCGGCAGCCATACTGGGCGGGATCAAACGCTATTTCTCGAAGAATCCGCCGCTGGCACGTTCAAAGATGGCCAGCGCCGAATAAGAGTTTGAACGCACCGGCGAGCGCCGGTGCGAGTCATGAATCAAACGCAGCCCGTAGGTTTGGGCAGACCGCCGTACTTGGTGATCGGCTTCATCGGGCCGGTCATCCAGAGTTTGAATACGGTGTTCTGTTCCTCACCCAGGTATTTGGCGAATTTTCGTATCGGGGGAACGCTACCGAATTCATCGAAATATTCGCGGGCTTTCATGATCTGATTCCATTTAGCCTCATCGAGCGCATAACCGTCTGCATCAACCATGGCTCGGCCAATCTCCTCGGTCCAGGTGTTCATGTCGGCAAGATAGCCGTCTCCGTCGCGATCTGGAAGTTCCATATTAACCATCCTTTCTGAAGCTGAAAATTATTGATAACTACACCAGCGGCGTGATTGTTTGCCATGACTGAGTGTAGTCAACGTCAACGTCTATATTTAGACCGTGTCTCGACATTAGATAATAACCAATTAAATTAGTCAAGAATTATTTGTACTTAGTCCAGTGCCGAGAGACTCTGAATAAACGGGCTCGCATAATGCGTATAATCTGCTTTTGTGTGCATTATTTTGCAGGTTATCGAATGTCAGTCATCCGGGTTTTACCCGACCTACTTATCAACCAGATCGCCGCCGGCGAGGTGGTGGAGCGTCCGGCTTCGGCCTTGAAGGAGCTGCTGGAAAACAGCGTGGATGCGGCGGCTAACGAGATCGCGGTCACCCTGGCGCAGGGTGGAATCAAGCAGCTTCGCGTTGCCGATGACGGTATCGGCATAGGCGCGGAGGAACTGGCGCTGGCGTTGGCGCGTCACGCCACCAGCAAGATCGCCACGCTCGACGATCTGGAGGCGGTGAATAGTTTAGGTTTTCGGGGCGAAGCGCTGGCCAGTATCGCTGCGGTATCGCGCCTGTCGCTGACCAGCCGCCTGCGCAGCGAGCGTCACGCCTGGAAAGTCGAGGCTGCCGGCGGCGACCTCACCGGGTTGCAACCGGCCGCGCTGGAATCGGGCACAGCGGTGGAGGTGCTGGACCTGTATTTCAACACACCGGCGCGGCGCAAGTTCCTCAAGAGCGAGGCGACCGAATACGGTCACTGCGAGGAAATGTTTCGGCGTATCGCATTGAGCCGCACCGATATCGGCTTTGCCTTGCAACATAACGGCCGCAAAATCTGGCAACTTCCCGCCGCCACGCTGGAGCGCCGCGCCGCCACGCTGCTCGGCGATGAGTTTGCCGCCGCCTCGGTGATTCTGGACGAGCGCGCCGGCAGCTTGCGCCTGTGGGGCATGGCGAGCCTGCCCGGATTTTCGCGCGGCGGGCGCGATGCCCAGTATTTTTACGTCAACGGTCGTTTTGTGCGCGACAAGCTGATCGCCCACGCACTTCGCGAGGCTTACAAGGATATTTTGCATCACGATCGCCATCCGGCGTTTGCTTTGTTCCTCGAAATCGAGCCGGAAGGGGTGGACGTCAATGTACATCCCACCAAGATCGAAGTGCGCTTCCGCGAATCCCGCGCCATCCACCAGTTCATTTTTCATGCCTTGAACAAGGTGCTGTCGGCGCCAATCAATGCCCGGCAGGAATCCGTTGCTGTCCCTGTGGCCGAGCCGGTGCGTCAGGTTTCATTTGGCTCTTATCCCCAGCAGCAAGCCATGCCGCTCGGCGTGGCGCAGCGTACCGATCTCTATGCAACCCTGTTTGGCCGGATCGGCAAGCCGGAGGCAGTTCAGCCGACCGAAGCGGCGGCGGAAATCCCTCCGCTCGGCTTCGCTTTGGGGCAATTGCACGGCGTTTATATTCTGGCGCAGAACGCCAAGGGGCTGGTGGTCGTCGACATGCACGCCGCCCACGAGCGGGTTACTTATGAGAAGCTGAAAGCGGCTCTCGACCATCGCGCCGTCGCCATGCAGCCGCTCCTGATCCCGGTGTCGTTCCATGCCGGGGCGCTGGATGTTGCCATGGCCGAGGAACATGCCGCCGCATTCGGCGCGCTGGGTTTCGATCTCGTTATCCTGTCGCCGACCACGCTGGCGGTGCGGGCGTTGCCGGCACTGCTGCAGGATGCCGATCCGGTATTGCTGGCACGCGATCTGCTCAAGGAATTGCGCGAGTTCGGCGCCGATCGGGCGCTCGCCGAGCGGCGCAACGAACTGCTCGCCACGCTGGCCTGCCATGCCTCGGTGCGCGCCAACCGGAAACTGGCCGTACCGGAAATGAATGCCCTGCTGCGCGAAATGGAGGCCACCGAGCGTGCCGACCAGTGCAATCATGGCCGTCCCACCTGGCGCGAGATTTCCATGGAAGAACTGGACCGGCTGTTCATGCGTGGGAAATAAGCGGGCGTAGGATGGGTGGAGCGTAACGATACCCATCGCTCATGCTGATGGGTATCGTTACGCTCCACCCATCCTACCTATCTAAATTTTATAGGTTTATGTCAACACATCACTCGTTACCCATTTCTCATTCTCCGCACCTGCCCCCGGCAATGTTCCTCATGGGCCCCACTGCCAGCGGCAAGACCGGCGTGGCGGTCGATCTGGTGCAGCGCCTGCCGTGCGAGATTATCAGCGTGGATTCGGCCCTGGTCTATCGCGGCATGGACATCGGCACCGCCAAGCCCGATGCGGCGACGCTGGCGGCAGCGCCGCACCACCTGATAAATATTATCGATCCGACCCAAAGCTATTCCGCCGCGCAGTTCCGGCAGGACGCGCTGCGACTGATGGCGGAGATCACCGCACGCGGCAATATTCCCTTGCTGGTGGGTGGCACTATGCTGTACTTCAAGGCGCTGCGACAGGGGCTGAACGATTTGCCGCCAGCCGACCCGGCCACTCGCGCCAGCATCGATGCAATGGCCGCTGAAAGCGGCTGGCCCGCCGTACATGCGGAACTCGCCCAGCTTGACCCGGCCACTGCGGCGCGCCTCAACCCCGCCGATGCGCAGCGCATCCAGCGAGCGCTGGAAGTGTGCATTCTCAGCGGCCAGATGATGTCCTCGTTGCTCGAAAAGGACGCCGCTGCCGACTTGCCTTATAACGTCCACGCCCTGGCCCTGCTGCCTAGCGACCGCGCCGTGCTGCACCAGCGCATTGCCCAGCGTTTCGACATCATGCTGGCGCAGGGCCTGATCGATGAGGTGGAGCAATTGAGGCGGAATGATGAGCTCGATCTTTCCATGCCTTCGATGCGCTGTGTTGGCTATCGCCAGACTTGGCAGTACCTGGACGGCGAATTCGATTCGCCTGCGCTGCGCGAGAAAGGCATCGCCGCCACGCGCCAGTTGGCGAAGCGGCAGCTGACTTGGCTGCGTGGTATGGAGGGGATTAAAGAGTTCGACTGTCTGGAGAGGAACTTGTCTGCTGCGGTTTTCGACTGGCTCAGAGGGAGGCTGTAATGACTGACTACCAGGGTAAGGGTGGGGTTCGAATCTCCCTCCCATCCTGTCAGATTTCCCCTTTTACCGCATCGGCCCAGTTGTTGGGCGTTTCGTAAATCCGTACCCGCTCGAGGCGTAGATTGTTGCCATAGGTGTTGCGGTAGGCCCGTTCCAGAATCTGGAACGCTTTGGCGGCAAGATTTTCTGCGGTGGGCACACAGTCGAGCACGATGGTCTTGTGCCCTTCAAGCGATCCCAGAAAATCGGCGACGACGGTGTCTCCGGCATACACCAGGAAGGCGTGATCCCACGGTTCCACCACGTGCTTCTGGGCGATGGTCTTAATGTCGGAAAAGTCCATCACCATGCCTTCTTCCGACGCGCCGGGTGTATTGATGATGCCGCCGGACAGGCTGATCTCGATGGCGTAGCGATGGCCGTGCAGATGGCGGCACTGGCTTTTATGGTGCGGGATGCGGTGGCCGGCGTCAAATTCGAGTCTGCGCGTGATCAGCATATTGGAGTGCCAAGGGTGGTGGTCAATTCCCGGTGGATTATATCATTGCGCTGAATTTGTTGGCGCATGGACAAGCGAAGCCTTAAAATCAGCGCCATGTCCCAAGTGCTGAATATTTACGACCATGACCGCGACAGCGCGGGCCTGACCTATGTTTATCCGGTGATCTCGCGCCGTGCTGGTGGCGTTTCAGTGGGGATTAACCTTAATACCCATAATGCCTGTAATTGGCACTGTATTTATTGTCAGGTGCCCGACCTCAAGCGCGGCGGCGCACCTGAGGTTGACCTGGAAAAGCTGGCAGGGGAGTTGCGCGGTTTTTTGCGGGAATTATTGCAAGGCGATTTCATGCAACGACGGGTGCCGCCCGAGGCTCGGCGGCTTAACGATATCGCCCTGTCCGGCAATGGCGAACCGACCAGTGCCAGGGAGTTCGTCCAGGTGGTCGATTTGATCGGTGAGATCATGGCGGAATTCGACCTGATCGGAAAGATCAAGCTGGTGTTGATTACCAACGGCAGCCTGATTCAGCGCTCCAAAGTCAAGGAAGGGTTGCGAAAAATGGCTAGTCTGGGCGGAGAGGTGTGGTTCAAGCTGGACAGCGCCACGGCGAATGGGATGCGCAGGATTAATAGTACCTGCCAGACGGTTGAAAAAATGCATGATAATTTGCGGACGGCTGCGCTGTTATGTCCGACCTGGCTGCAAACCTGTGTTTTCGCGTATGACGGGCAGCCGCCTGCGGAGGCGGAGCGGGATGCCTATTTGAGTTTCATCGGCCGACTGCGGGCTGAAGAAGTGCCATTGCAGGGCGTGCTGTTATACGGCCTCGCGCGCCCTTCGATGCAACCCGAAGCGGTACGCTTGTCGGCATTGCCGCAAGAGTGGATGTTGACTTTTGCGGCTGAAATTGAGGCGCAGGGTGTTGCGGTAAAGCTGAACTGCTAGGCTGCTACCTTAAACAGCTTTCTTCTTGGCGCGAACTGCTTTTTTCAGGCTTTTATACAAATCTGGATCCTCTTCCTTCAGGAAGCCAATGATTTCAAAGTCTTCTTTTTTGATCCGAGTTAAGTCAAGTTGCTCTATATGAACGAGGCGTAGCAACTCTCTTACCGGTTTCGGCATGTTGCGACCGCTTTCATAGCGGGAGCCACCACTTTGGGTTACGCCGATTTGGGTCCAGAACTCCTGCTGGTTCAGACCAAGCTTCCGCCGGATTTCTCGCGGGTTTACGATTTTTTCAAATATTTTCATGGTGTTAGTGTATGTGATTAATAAAGTCCCTACATAAAACCCTTATCGCTAGATAGGAGAAACCGCTAGTTCTGTGCGTGATCTTATCACGGTTATTTTAAAAACACACAACAATAATGACATTGGGTTTCATGGGGCGTTCCCTTGAGGGTAGCGACCCTGATATTTATCAATTTCTTTGGTAGGGATTTGTCATGTGCTCGTCATTCTTCCGTAATTGAATTAAAATCATCAATTTTTTGCAGGTGTGCAATGGCACTGATTGTTCAGAAATATGGCGGCACGTCGGTCGGTAACCCCGAGCGAATCAAAAACGTTGCCCAGCGCGTAGCTAAATTCAAGATGCTTGGCCATCAGGTCGTAGTCGTTGTTTCCGCCATGAGCGGCGAGACTAACCGACTGATTTCTCTGGCCAAGGAAGTTCAACCCAACCCTAATCCGCGCGAAATGGACGTGCTGATTTCCACTGGCGAGCAGGTGACGATTGCCCTGTTGTCCATGGCGCTGTTGGAACTGGGGCTGAAAGCCAAGAGCTATACTGGCTCGCAGGTCAAGATCGTCACAGACAGCGCACACACCAAGGCGCGCATACTCGACATCGAAGAACACAACATGCTCACTGACCTGGATGCGGGCTACGTGGTCGTGGTGGCGGGCTTCCAGGGCGTGGACGAGAAAGGCAACATCACCACCCTCGGCCGCGGCGGCTCCGATACCACCGGCGTGGCGCTGGCAGCGGCGCTGAAAGCCGACGAGTGCCAGATCTACACCGATGTGGACGGCGTCTACACGACTGACCCGCGTCTCGTTCCAGAAGCGCGTCGGCTCAAGACCATCACCTTCGAGGAAATGCTGGAGATGGCGAGCCTCGGCTCCAAAGTGCTGCAAACCCGCTCGGTGGAATTTGCCGGCAAGTACAAGGTCAAGTTGCGCGTGCTTTCCAGCTTCGATGATGAAGGGGAAGGGACTCTGATCACCTTTGAGGAAAATGAAAAAATGGAACAAGCGATTATTTCGGGTATTGCATTCAGCCGCGATGAGGCAAAAATCACCGTGCTCGGCGCACCGGACCGTCCCGGTATTGCCTACCAGATCCTCGGGCCAGTTGGCGAAGCCAATGTCGACGTGGACATGATTATCCAGAACGTCGGCGCGGACGGCACCACCGACTTCACTTTCACCGTTCACCGCAACGAATACAAAAAAGCGCTGGAGGTGCTGAAAGGCGTGCAATCCCACATCGGCGCCCGCGAGATTTCCGGTGACGACCGCATCGCCAAGGTCTCCGTGATCGGTGTCGGCATGCGTTCCCATGCCGGGATCGCCGGCACCATGTTCCGCACCTTGGCCGAAGAAGGGATCAACATCCAGATGATTTCCACTTCTGAAATCAAGATTTCGGTGGTGATCGACGAGAAATACATGGAACTGGCCGTGCGCGTGCTGCACAAGGCGTTCGGCCTGGAGCAGGC
>PFJY01000135.1:9656-9894 GCA_002784065.1 Hydrogenophilales bacterium CG_4_10_14_3_um_filter_58_23
CGGGGGTTGCGGCGCGAACTCGCCCGCGGAATGGTAACCAACCGTCGGCTGATCGAGGAGTTGATCGAAAATTCGCGGGTCATGGGAAAAAGTTTGCAATGAGTGTCGAAATTGCCTATTGTCCCAATGTGGCGGCGCGATTAAGCCGTCTGCGGGCCTTGTATGCGCGCGGCGACCCGAATATCGTGCTGGCCGTGATGGAAGTGCCATCCGGGGCCGTTCAGGATTTTGGCGTGCG
>PFJY01000135.1:10257-10898 GCA_002784065.1 Hydrogenophilales bacterium CG_4_10_14_3_um_filter_58_23
TTCAACCCAGCTGATGAGCTCTTCTTCGTCCGAGCTATGGATTGTCCTGAGAAGTGACACTCTGTCTGTGCTGATTAGCTCTCCTTCCTCCTGAAAAGTGGGTAGTTGGGAATCTTCTGCCGATGAAGTGGGACTCGACATGTTCAGCAACGGTACAAAGGAGTACTCTGCCGATGAATGAGGGCTCAGGGTTCCAGACAACAGGGGTAGCTCAATGGCATTCTTTTTAGACAATTCAGTGCTGAAACCACCAGCTTCAGTGGAGTCTTCACAATTTGCAGCTTGGGATTCTTCTGCCAATGAAATGAGACCTGAACTGTTCAGCAAGGGTGCCAAGGAGTGCTCTGCCAGTGAATCATGGCTCAAACTTCCTGACATTGGTGCTACCTCAATGGCATTCATTTTAGACAATTCCTGGTTAGGTGTGCCAGCAGCAGTGAAGTCTTTGCCGTCTGCTGCTTCTTTTGTGATTTTTTTCTTCATATCAGTTCCTGATGAAATTATCATATCAGATACATCATTTTTCTTCGCAAATAATGGTTGAAATACCTTGGATTCATCCGCAGAAGCATCCAAAACAGTTTCCATATTTTCTGCTGCAAGCAGTGTTGCCTTCATCTGCTTCCGATGCCCAGAGGATG
>PFJY01000024.1 GCA_002784065.1 Hydrogenophilales bacterium CG_4_10_14_3_um_filter_58_23
TTTTTTTAACCCGGTCAATCTGAACAATTGAATCACCCGGATCGACACCGCTTCAGGCTCATACCTGAATTGGAAAATACTGCCCTATCATTGTCACTGCCTCTCTGAATAAAAATGCCCATTGCCGCAACCCGCCGTTACCGGTAAAATCGAGCACTTTTCACTCGATTCTTCAGGGTTGGCAATGGATAGACAAGGCTGGTTGGACGGCACCCTGTACCGTCCGCATTTTGAGCAGGACAGTTGCGGGTTTGGCCTGATGGCCCAAATGGACGATAAGCCCAGTCACTGGCTGGTCGAAACCGCGATCAGTTCGCTGGCTCGCTTGACGCACCGTGGCGCGGTCGCCGCCGACGGCAAGTCCGGTGATGGCTGCGGCCTGCTGTTCAAGAAACCCGACGTTTTTCTGCGCGCGGTCGCCGCCGAGAACGGCTTTGCCTTGAGCGAGCGGTATGCCGCAGGACTGGTTTTTCTGAACAGCGAGACCGTTCTGGGGGAATCCGCCCGAGCCCTGCTCAAAGCAGAACTCGAAGGCCAGGGGCTGACCGTCGCCGGTTTCCGCTCGGTGCCGACCAACGCGATGGCTTGCGGTAAGTATGCGCTCGCCACCCTGCCACGGATCGAACAAATCTTCGTCAACTGCCCGCCGAACATGGATGCGGAAGCGTTCGAGCGCCGCCTCTACATTGCCCGCCGGCGCACCGAAAAGTCGCTGCTGGCGGCTGCGGACAAAGCCTTTTACATCCCCACCCTGTCGGCTAAGGTGTTGTCCTATAAAGGTCTGGTGACCCCGGACAACCTGGCGGTGTTCTACCCGGATCTGCAGGATGTGCGCTTTGCTTCCAGTCTGGCCGTTTACCATCAGCGTTTTTCCACCAACACCTGGCCGGAATGGCGTTTGGCGCAACCGTTCCGCTATCTCGCCCACAACGGCGAAATCAACACCCTGCAAGGCAACCGCAACTGGGCGCTGGCACGCGAACAAAAATTTGCCTCGCCTTTCATCCCCGACATGGACGACGTGCGTCCGATGGTTTCCGTGAACGGCTCCGACTCCTATAGCATGGACAACATGCTGGAAGGTCTGGTGATGGGCGGCGCCGGGCTGTTCCGCTCTTTGCGCATGATGATCCCGCCGGCCTGGCAGAACGTCGACAGCATGGATCCCGACCTGCGCGCTTTCTACGAATACAACTCGATGCACATGGAGCCGTGGGACGGCCCGGCAGGCGTGGTGCTCACCGATGGCCGCTACGGCGTGTGCATCCTCGACCGCAACGGACTGCGCCCGGCGCGCTACGTGGTCACCAAGGACCGCCACCTGACCGTCGCGTCCGAAGTCGGCGTGTGGGATTACCAGCCTGAAGATGTGGTGCAGAAAGGCCGGGTCAAGCCGGGTCAGATGATCGCCGCCGACCTCGAAACCGGGCGCCTGCTGCTATCGGAAGACATTGATGCCGAGCTCAAAGCCGCCCACCCTTATCGCCAGTGGCTGAAGGAAAACTCGCGCCACCTCGAAATCGGTCTCGGCGAAAGAGAACCCTTGCCGGCCTTCGACTCCGATGCGATGCTGATCCACCAGAAGCTGTTCAACGTCAGCTTCGAGGAACGCGACCAGATCATCCGCGTGCTGGCCGAGGAAGGCCAGGAGGCGACCGGATCGATGGGCGACGACACCCCGATGGCGGTGCTGTCGAAGAAGGTGCGCTCGCCTTTCGATTTCCTGCGCCAGCAATTCGCCCAAGTGACCAACCCGCCGATCGACCCGATCCGCGAAAGCATCGTGATGTCGCTCAACACCTGCTTCGGGCCGGAACGCAACCTGTTCGAGGAAACGCCGGAACATGCGCGGCGCCTCGAAGTACACTCGCCGGTGCTGTCGCACGATAAATTCAAGCGTCTCACCCGCCTGAGCGAAGCGGAATACCGCAGCATCACGCTGAATTTGAACTACGATCCGGCCCACACCAACCTGCGCGGCGCGCTGGACGACCTCGCCAAACAGGCGATCAAGGCGGTGCAGGGCGGCAACGTCATCCTGGTGCTGTCCGACCGCGCCATCGACCAGAGCCATTTACCGATCCACTCCCTGTTCGCTACCGGCTGCGTCCACCACGCGCTTACGGCAACGGGGCTGCGCTGCAACTCCAACATCGTGGTAGAAACCGGCGCCGCGAGAGACCCTCACCATTTCGCCTGCCTGATCGGCTATGGCGCCACGGCGGTCTACCCTTACCTTGCCTATCAAATCATCCACGATCTGATCCGCGACAAGGAACTGGCCCTGCCTTTCGAAACGGCCGCGCAGAATTACCGCAAAGGCATCCACAAGGGCCTGCTCAAGATCATCTCGAAGATGGGCATTTCCACCATCGCCAGCTACCGGGGCGCGCAGTTGTTTGAAGCCGTCGGCCTGGGCGAGGAAGTCATAGCCCTGTGCCTGCCCGGCACGGTGAGCCGGATCAGCGGCGCGAATTTCGACGATTTCGAAGCGGATCAGGAAGAGCTTTCCTGGTATGCCTTCAATCCGATGAAGCCCATCTCTCAGGGCGGGCTGCTGAAATTCATTTACGGCGGCGAATTCCACGCCTACAACCCGGATGTGGTGATGCAACTGCAAAAAGCGGTGCAGGGCGGCGATTACGAGGAATACCGCAAATACGCCCAACTGGTCAACGAGCGGCCCGCCGCGATGCTGCGCGACCTGATGCGGCTCAAGACCGACGCCCCGGCTATTCCTCTCGACCAGGTCGAGCCGGAAGACAAAATCCTCAAACGCTTCGACTCCGCCGGCATGAGTCTCGGCGCCCTTTCCCCCGAAGCCCACGAAGCGCTGGCGGAAGCCATGAACCGCCTCGGCGGCCGCTCCAACTCGGGCGAGGGCGGCGAAGATCCGGCGCGCTACGGCACCGTCAAGATGTCCAAGATCAAGCAGGTGGCCTCTGGCCGCTTCGGCGTGACCCCGCATTACCTGGTCAACGCCGAAGTGCTGCAGATCAAGATCGCTCAGGGGGCAAAGCCCGGCGAAGGCGGGCAGCTACCCGGCCACAAAGTGTCCGAAATGATCGCCAAGCTGCGCTGCTCCAAGCCCGGCATCACCCTGATTTCGCCGCCGCCGCACCACGATATTTACTCCATCGAGGATCTGGCGCAGCTGATTTTCGACCTCAAGCAGGTTAACCCGCAGGCGCTGGTTTCCGTCAAGCTGGTGGCAGAGCCAGGGGTGGGGACGATCGCGGCGGGCGTGGCCAAGGCCTATGCCGACCTGATTACCCTCTCCGGCTACGATGGCGGCACCGGGGCAAGCCCGCTGACTTCCGTCAAATATGCCGGCTCCCCGTGGGAACTGGGGTTAAGCGAAGCCCAGCAAGTGCTGCGCGCCAACGGCCTCAGGGGCCGGGTACGGGTGCAGGCCGACGGCGGCTTGAAGACTGGCCTGGACGTGGTGAAAGCCGCCATTCTCGGCGCCGAAAGCTTCGGCTTCGGCACCGGCCCGATGGTCGCGCTGGGCTGTAAATACCTGCGCATTTGCCACCTCAACAACTGCGCCACCGGCGTCGCCACCCAGGATGCCCGGCTGCGCGGCAAGCATTTCATCGGCCTGCCGGAGATGGTGATGAACTATTTCACCTTCGTCGCGCGCGAAACCCGGGAATGGATGGCCAAGCTGGGCGTTTCCTCGATGGAGGAACTGATCGGCCGGATGGAACTGCTCGAAGTTCTGCCCGGCGAAACCCCCCGCCAGCACCGGCTTGACCTTTCGGCCCTGCTGAATCAGGGGGGTATCCCCGACAGCGAACCGCGCTTCTGCATCGAACCCTCCAACCCGTCTTTCGACAAGGGCGAGCTGGCAGAACGTATGATGGCGGACGCGATCGAATCGATCAAGGCAAAACGACCGCTGGAGCTGTCCTACCCCATCGGCAACATCCACCGCTCCATCGGCGCGCGGCTGTCGGGCGAAATCGCGCGCCAGCACGGTGCCGAGGGATTGCCGGACAACAGCCTGACCATCCGCCTGCAGGGCAGCGCCGGCCAGAGTTTCGGCGTATGGAACGCCAAGGGCCTGCAACTGGTGCTTGAGGGCGACGCCAACGATTACGTCGGCAAAGGCATGGCCGGCGGCCAGATTGTCATCTGGCCGCCCCGCAATGCCAGTTACCCGTCTCACCAGGCCACCATCATCGGCAACACCTGTTTGTATGGCGCCACTGGCGGCCGGCTGTTCGCCGCGGGCATGGCTGGCGAGCGGTTCGCCGTGCGCAACTCAGGCGCCTTCGCGATGGTGGAAGGCCTCGGCGACCATGGCTGCGAATACATGACCGGCGGCGCCATTGTCGTGCTCGGCGATACCGGCCTGAACTTCGGCGCCGGCATGACCGGCGGCTTCGCCCTGGTTTACGATGAAAACGACCAGTTCGTGCATCACTACAACCATGAACTGATCGATATTCACCGCATCAACACCGAAAACACCGGTCGGACGCGCCTATGGCTGCGCGCCCAGATCGAAGAGCATGTAAAGCTCACTAACAGCGCGCGCGGCCGCGAATTGCTCGACAGCTTCGACGACGCGGTCAACCGCTTCTGGCTGGTCGAGCCCAAGGCGGCGCAACTGGATAGCCTGCTGCACCCCTGATTAGCTACGGGAACCCCTATGTCTGACGATGTCTTTCAATTTCTGAATCTTGCTCGCCGCGACGGCGACAAGAAGCCGGCAGAAATCCGCAAAACCGAGTACCGCGAGATTTATGCCCCGTTCGACGCCGTGCAGGCCGCCGAGCAGGCGGGCCGCTGCCTGGCCTGCGGCAACCCCTACTGCGAATGGAAGTGCCCGGTGCACAACTACATCCCCAACTGGCTCAAGCTGGTGAAGGAAGGCAACCTGTTCGAAGCGGCGGAAATGTCGCACAAGACCAACTCGCTGCCGGAAATCTGTGGCCGGGTCTGCCCGCAAGACCGGTTGTGCGAAGGGGCATGCACTCTGAATACCGGCTTTGGCGCCGTGACCATCGGCCAGGTGGAAAAATACATTTCCGACCAGGCCTTCAAACAGGGCTGGCGCCCGGACATGAGCAAGGTCGTGCAAACCGGCAAGCGCGTCGCCGTCATCGGCGCCGGGCCGGCAGGCCTGGCCTGCGCCGACGTGCTGGCGAGACATGGCGCAAAACCGGTGGTGTTCGACCGCTACGAGGAAATCGGCGGCCTGCTCACTTTTGGCATTCCCGAATTCAAGCTGGAAAAAACCGTCGTCAAGCGCCGCCGCGAAATTCTCGAAGAAATGGGCGTGGAATTCCGCCTCGCCACCGAAATCGGCAAGGATGTTCCGTTCCAGCAACTGCTCGACGAGTTCGATGCCGTATTCCTCGGCATGGGAACTTACCGCTACATGAAAGGCGGCTTCCCCGGCGAAGACCTGCCCGGCGTGCTGGAGGCCCTGCCCTTCCTGATTTCCAACGCGCGCAACTGCCTCGGTCTGACCAAACCGGACGAAATTTTCCATTCCATGCAAGGCAAGCGCGTCGTCGTTCTGGGCGGGGGCGACACCGCCATGGACTGCAACCGCACCTCGATCCGCCAAGGCGCTGCCAACGTCACCTGCGCCTACCGTCGCGATGAAGCCAACATGCCCGGCTCCAGGCGCGAGGTGACCAACGCCAGGGAAGAAGGCGTCGTTTTCCTGTGGAACCGCCAGCCGGTCGAAATCGTCGGCAACAGCAAGGTCGAGGGCGTCAAGCTGGTCACCACCCAGCTTGGGCTCCCCGATGCGCGCGGCCGCCGCACCCCGGAAGCGATTGCCGGCAGCGAGGAAACTCTTCCTTGCGACCACGTTATCGTCGCCTTCGGCTTCCGCCCCAACCCGCAGCCCTGGTTTGCCGAGCACAACATCGCCACCGACCCGCAAGGCAGGGTAGTCGCAAAGGGCAACCCGTGCCTGTTCCAGACGAGTAACCCGAAAGTCTTTGCCGGCGGCGACATGGTGCGCGGCTCCAACTTGGTGGTGACCGCCGTATACGAAGGCCGCCAAGCGGCTGAAGGAATTTTAACTTACTTAGGTATTTACTGATCCCATGACAAAACTCAAAAACGACACCTGCCTGCGCGCCCTGCTGCGCCAACCGACCGAATACACCCCCGTGTGGGTGATGCGCCAGGCCGGCCGCTACCTGCCGGAATACAACCAGACCAGGGAGCGGGCCGGCGATTTCATGTCGCTGTGCAAAAACCCCGACCTCGCCACCGAAGTCACCCTGCAGCCGCTGGCGCGCTTCCCGCTCGACGCCGCCATCCTGTTCTCCGACATTCTTACCATACCCGATGCCATGGGCATGGGACTGTATTTCAGTGCCGGAGAGGGGCCTAAATTCGAGCGCCCACTGCACAATGAATGGGAAATCCGCGACCTGATCGTGCCCGACCCCAATGTCCACCTGCGTTATGTGATGGACGCCGTCAGCCAGATCCGCAAGGCGCTGAACAACGAAGTGCCGCTGATCGGCTTTGCCGGCAGCCCGTTCACGTTGGCTTGCTACATGGTGGAAGGCGGCAGCAGCCAGGATTTCGCCAAGATCAAAACGATGCTCTACCAGCGCCCGGAACTGCTCCACCACATTCTGGACGTCAACGCCCGCGCCGTGACCGCCTACCTCAACGCGCAGATCGAAGCCGGCGCGCAGATCGTTATGATTTACGATTCCTGGGGCGGCGCGTTGTCCCACGCTGCTTACCACGAATTTTCCCTGCCCTACATGGAGCAGATCGTCAGCGGACTGATCCGCGAACGCGACGGCGCCACCATCCCCAGCATCGTCTTCACCAAGGGCGGCGGACTGTGGCTGGAAAGCATCGCCGCTATCGGCTGCGACTCGATCGGGCTGGACTGGACCATCGACATCGGCCAGGCGCGCGCCCGTGTCGGCGACAAGGTGTCGCTGCAAGGTAACCTCGACCCGGCGGTGCTGTTCAGCAACCCCGAAGTCGTCCGCGCCGAAGTGGGCAAAGTCCTGGCGAGCTATGGCAAGGGCAGCGGCCACGTCTTCAACCTGGGCCATGGCATTTCGCAGTTCACCCCGCCGGATAATGCCGCCGCCATGGTTGCTGCGGTGCATGAATTGAGCAAGCCATACCACTCATGACCTGAAGGGGTTGAGTGTCGGCTGAGGCCAATACACGCTAGAAATGAACGACCCCGTGGCAAGCCACGGGGTATCAAATCCGAGGGCGCGGGGTCAGAGGGCGCGGGGTCAGGCCTTACGTTTGACATATCCGCCCCGACCTTCCGCCCATTTCACCGCAAGGCCTCGCCATCCATACCTCCTGTTTGAAGTCACAGCCTAAAACGACAGGAATGGATGTCAAATGCAAGGCCTGACCCCGCGCTTGCTGACCCCGCGCTTGTGACTCCACCACTTTCGCGCAATAAATTGCGCTACTAAAAAATTATATATATTATAACAATTGTTATAACTTTATATTTAGAAGCTATGTTATGCATACTTTAAAACTCACTCAAATTGGTAATTCTGTTGGTTTGATTTTGCCTAAAGAGGTATTGGCACGCTTAAAGCTTGAAAAAGGCGATACCGTGTTTTTAACTGATGCGCCGGGCGCGGTGACGATTACGCCACATGACCCAAGTTTCGAAGAGCAGTTAGATATTGGTCGTGAGTTTATGCGTGAATTTCGCGATACATTTAATGCCTTAGCAAAATAATAATGAGTCAATTTAGGTGGATAGATAAGCGTCTACTCATCACCTTACACGATGAAAGTTTGGCATCAGACGGTGGTGCATCTGGCATTAGAGATGAGGGTTTGCTTGATTCTGCGTTAAATCGGGCGGTAAATTTAGCGATGTAGGCAACCCTGATTATGCTGAGCTAACCGCTGCCTATGGTGTTGGTTTGGCTAAAAACCATGCTTTTGTAGATGGTAATAAACGGGCCGCATTTCTTTCTGTTGGTTTGTTTTTAGGTTTAAACGGCTATAAATTAAAAGCTACACAGGTAGATGCAACGCTTACCATGCTCGCAGTTGCCGCAGGTGATATGAATGAAACGAGTTTTGCTACATGGATACGCCAACATGGATACGCCAACACGGATACGCCAACATTCAACACGAAAATAATATCGAATTTACACATTTCTTTGGCCATGAAAACTGAATATGATCTGTCAAAAATGAAATCTCACAAGAATCCTTATGCGGCCAAACTTAAAAAACCCGTCACTATGCGGTTGAGTGAAAATGTCATTGGATATTTCAAACAAATGGCAGATGAAGCCGGTGTGCCCTATCAAAGTCTTATCAATCTTTATCTGCGTGACTGTGTTGCCCATCACAAGAAAATTGATATTTCCTGGCAAACATCGCCCTCTCTCAAGTAGGTTATGTGAACGATATTTTGACTCGTTTTGAATCGAATTCCAGCCTCGGCCCGACGACTACGCCAACCTTGCCGCCCAGCGGGACACCCAAAAAATAAGCGTAACCCGGTGAAAATCCTCCAAATCGCCCTGGATGTTCCGCTCGACACCCTGTTTGACTACTCCGCCGAAAGCCATGGCGAAATACACATCGGCGACCGCGTTCTGGTTTCTTTCGGCCGACGCCAGATGGTCGGCGTGGTCGCGGGTATGGCCGACCATTCCGACTTGGCGCCGGGGCGCATCAAGCCGGTGCTACAGGTCTTTCGCGACACGCCGCCCCTTTCCGCAGAAATATTCCGGCTGTTGCGCTTCTGCGCCGATTACTATCACCACCCTTTGGGCGAAGTCGTTCTCAACGCTTTGCCCGCCCCCCTGCGCCAGACCAGGCCGGTGGCGCGCGCCAAACCGGTCGGCTACCAGTTGACCGAGGCGGGGCTGACTCTAGCAACCGATGCCTTGCCCGCCCGAGCAACCGTCAAGCGCAAGCTGCTGCAAAGCCTGAAACAGGCTGGTACGCTTCTGCGCAGCGACATTGCCGCGTTTTCTCCGATCGCCCCGCAGGCCATCAGGGAATTTGTGGCGCAGGGATGGGCGACGGAAATCGATGAAATTGCCGATTCAGCGCATTTCTCCCTCCCCTTCAAGGGGGAGGGACAGGATAAGATGCCACTGACACCCGCACAGGAACAAGCGGTCGCTGCGATTCTTTCCGGCCAGTACCAGTTTCAAGTCTGGCTGCTATACGGCATCACCGGCAGCGGCAAAACCGAGGTCTACCTGCGCATCATCGAGCAGGTTTTGCAGCACGGCGGACAGGCCTTGGTACTGGTGCCGGAAATCAACCTCACGCCGCAACTGGAGTCGCGTTTCCGTGCACGCTTCCCGGACACCTGCCAGGTCAGCCTGCACAGCCGCCTCTCCGCCGGGGAGCGGCTGCGCCATTGGTCGCTGGCGCAGTCGGGCCGCGCCCAAATCGTGCTCGGCACCCGCCTGGCCCTGTTTGCGCCGATGCCGAAGCTGATGCTGATCGTGGTGGACGAAGAGCACGACAGCTCGTTCAAACAGCAGGACGGGTTGCGTTATTCCGCGCGCGACATGGCCGTCGCGCGCGGCAAGCAAGTCGGCGCGCCGGTGATTCTCGGCTCGGCCACGCCCGCGCTGGAAACCTGGTACAACGCCCGCACTGGCCGCTACAAAATGCTGGAGCTGCCGGCACGCGCCATCGCGGAGGCCGCGCTGCCGGCCATTCACTGTATCGACATCAGCCGTGCCAAACTGGCCAACGGCCTGTCCGATTCCTTGATCGAGGCGATGCGCGTGCGCCTTGCGCGCGGCGAGCAAAGCCTGGTCTTCATCAACCGTCGCGGCTACGCGCCGGTGATGCGCTGCGGCCAGTGCGGATGGGTCTCCACCTGCCATCGCTGTTCCAGCCGGTTAGTCGTTCACCTGCGCGAGAAACGCCTGCGCTGCCATCATTGCGGCCACGAATCACGCATCCCCTCCACCTGCCCGGATTGCGGCAATGCCGACCTGGCGCCCATCGGCCAGGGCACGCAGCGGTTGGAGGAGTCATTGGGCAGCCTGTTTCCCACCGCCCGCATTCTGCGCGTCGACCGCGACAGCGCCCGGCGCAAGCACGCCTTGCCCGAAATGCTGGCGCGCATCCACGCCGCCGAGGTGGATATCGTGATCGGCACCCAGTTGTTGGCGAAAGGCCACGACTTCAAGAAGCTCACTCTGGTCGGCGTGGTGAATGCGGACGGCGCGCTGTACAGCGCCGATTTTCGTGCCTCCGAGCGTCTCTTCGCGCAACTGATGCAGGTTGCGGGGCGCGCAGGGCGCGATACCCTCCCTGGCATCGTGCTGATCCAGACCCAGTTTCCCACCCACCCCCTGTTCCAGGCGCTGATCCGGCACGACTACCCTGGATTTGCCGCAACCCTGTTAACCGAGCGCAAGCAGGCGGAATTCCCGCCCTATTGCCACCAGGCGCTGCTGCGCGCCGAAGCGCCGCAAATGGAAACCGCCCTGGCGTTCCTGCAGAAGGCAAAGGATGCCGCGCCCGGCGATTTCGATGTTAGCCTGTTCGATCCGGTATCGGCCCAAATGGCTCGCCTGGCCGGCATGGAGCGCGCGCACCTGCTGGTTCAGGCCGCATCCAGGGGCGCTTTGCAGGCTTTTCTCGGCGTCTGGAATAAAGCTCTGTTCGGCTTGGGTGGGAGTGTCCGCTGGGCGCTGGATGTCGATCCGCTCGAATTCTGACCCAGTTTAGTCGCTACATGATCGTAGTCGACAGCAACCCGCTGGAAACCACCAAACGCCAACCCATCTTTTATTTCCCGCATCAACGACATTCGCAAAGGCTATGTCACTGTTAATTGTTGAACCCCACTCATACCCAGCGCGGCAAACAAAACGGCGCGAGGAGACAGGGAGCC
>PFJY01000206.1:0-470 GCA_002784065.1 Hydrogenophilales bacterium CG_4_10_14_3_um_filter_58_23
CTTCGCCGCTACGGCGACGTGTCCGCATTGCAAGGCTGAGCGCGTGAGCCGACACGGCCACGCCAACGGGCTGCAACGCTACCGTTGCCGGGAGTGTTGCAAGACGTTCAGCGCCTTGACCGGCACGCCGCTGTGCGGCCTGCACAAGCGGGGCAAGTGGCTTGGCCAGGCCGAGGCACTGCGTGACGGTCTGACGCTGCACAAGGTGGCTGACATGCTGAACATTCACGTCAGCACGGCGCACCGCTGGCGGCATCGGTTCCTGGCGCTGCCCATGACCCTCCAGCCGCAGGCGCTGACCGGAATTGCCGAAGCCGACGAAACGATGTTCTTGCTGTCGTTCAAAGGAAAGCGCAGCGGCTTGGGTAGGAAGGCGCGCAAGCGCGGCGGCAAGGCCGCCAAACGCGGACTGTCGCACGAGCAGGTGCCTGTGCTGGTCGCGCGGGATCGTGCCGGCGTAACGATGGATT
>PFJY01000206.1:490-11491 GCA_002784065.1 Hydrogenophilales bacterium CG_4_10_14_3_um_filter_58_23
GTCGGCAGGCATTCGAGTTGACGGGGCTTGGCACGTGCAGAACGTCAATGCCTACCACAGCCGACTCAAAGGCTGGGTCTACAAGTTTCGCGGCGTAGCAACCTGCTACCTGGCAAACTACCTGGGCTGGTTCCGCGCGCTCGAACGCGAACACGGAATCGGCCCGAAACCCGCTCAGTGGCTCGCTATGGCGCTTGGCGGGGCGGCTTAACAACATGATTTGCGAAAAGAGCCTTTATTTACGCCTTTCCTTGCCAATATGTCCGAAAAAGAAGTCAACACGGTCTGAAACGCCAACTGTCAGCTTTTAGTGCAGCAAGAGCGAATAGCCGTTAAAATGTCGGTTTTACGCACGAGTTGCCGCCTTGAAACATCACCTTTCCGAACTTTTTTCCCAAGCCCTGAAAGAAGTCGCGCCGGAACACGCCGGCACCGCTTTTGAAATCACTCGCCCCAAGCAGGTGCAACACGGCGATTTCGCCTGTAATCTGGCGATGCAGCTGGCGCGTCCATTGCGCGGCAACCCGCGCGAAATCGCGACAAAGCTGCTCAGTGCTCTGCCCGCCTCGCCTTTTGTGGAAAAAACCGAAATTGCCGGTGCTGGCTTCATCAACCTGTTTTTGACCCCGGATGCCAAGCAGCAGGTCATCAAGCGCGTCCTGGCGCAGGGGTCGAGTTTCGGCTGCTGCGCCTTGGGAAGAGGACTCAAAATCCAGGTCGAATTCGTTTCCGCCAACCCCACCGGCCCACTGCATGTCGGCCATGGACGCGGCGCGGCATTTGGCATGAGCCTGTCCAGTGTACTGGAAGCTGCCGGCTATAAAGTCATCCGCGAATATTATGTCAACGATGCCGGCCGACAAATGGACATCCTGGCGCTCTCCACCTGGCTGCGCTATCTGGAACTGAACGGCGTTCACGTCGCCTTCCCCGCCAACGCCTATCAGGGCGGCTACGTTCGCGACATGGCATGCCTGATCCAGGAAGCCCACGGCGAGCGTTACCGGCACCAGCCGGACGCCATTCTGGATAGCGTCCCCGCCCATGAGGAAGATGCCGAGGGCCATCTCGACGCCCTGATCGCCAATGCCAAGAAGCTGCTGGGTGAGGGTTATGCCTACATCCACAACTTTGCCCTGACCGAGCAACTAGAGGATTGCCGCAATGACCTGACCGAGTTCGGCGTCATCTTCGACTCCTGGTTTTCGGAAAAATCGCTATTCGACACCGAGCTGGTGGATCGCACCGTCACCACCCTGGAAGAACACGACCATATTTACCTGCAGGATGGCGCGAAGTGGTTCCGCTCCACCCATTTCGGCGACGAAAAAGACCGCGTGGTGCAGCGCGAAAATGGCCTCTACACCTATTTTGCCTCCGACATCGCCTATCACCTGAACAAGTACGAACGCGGCTTCGACCGCATCGTTAACGTCTGGGGTGCGGACCACCATGGCTACGTTCCCCGCGTCAAAGGCGCTCTGACCGCACTGGGTCTGGATGCCGATCGCCTGACTATTGCTCTGGTTCAGTTTGCTGTGCTGTGGCGCGGAGCGGAAAAACTACCCATGTCAACGCGCAGCGGCAATTTCGTCACCTTGCGCGAGTTGCGCGAGGAAGTCGGCAACGATGCCGCGCGGTTTTTTTACGTATTGCGCAAAAGCGACCAGCACCTCGACTTCGACCTGGAACTGGCCAAATCTCAAAGCAACGAGAACCCGGTGTATTACATCCAGTATGCTCATGCCCGAATCTGCAGCGTACTGGCGCAATGGGGGGGCGATGCGGCAGAACTGGCCGATGCGGAAACCGGCACACTGAACGGCCAGCACGAGCTTGCCCTGATGAGCCTGTTGAACGACTATGCGGGTATTGTGGAAAGTGCGGCCAGGGAACTTTCCCCCCACCTGATCGCCTATTACCTCAAGGATCTGGCTGGCGAGTTTCACAGTTACTATAATGCGGAGCAGTTTTTGGTCCCGGACAACCGTCTGCGACTAGCCCGTCTGGCGCTGATTACCTCCGTCCGGCAAGTGTTGCGGAACGGGTTGACGCTGCTTGGCGTCAGCAGCCCGGAAAAAATGTAGATGGGGTCACTTTGATGAGCCGCGATTACAAAAAACCTGACCGTCCTTCCTCCAGAAAAAGGGGCGGCTCATTATTTACGGGCATCCTGATCGGGCTGATAGTCGGTCTCGCCGTAGCGATCGGCGTCGCTCTGACCATTAACTTCAGCCCCAAGCCCTTCGTCAGCCGAGACAAAAGGCCCGAGGAAGCCACCCAGGTACCGACAAAAAATGACGGCGACGCACCAAAGACTGCGCCAGCCGAAGTGGCCGGCATAAATGGCAAGCCCGCCGACAAACCCCGGTTTGATTTTTATACCATCCTGCCGGGTAGTGAGGAGCCAGTGTCGGAACAGGAAATCAAACAGGCCACAAAGCAGGGAAACGCCGCAAAGGAGAATTATTTCCTTCAAGTCGGTTCATTTCAAGCCGCAGCCGAAGCCGACAACATGAAGGCGCGCCTTGCCCTTCTCGGCTTGGAGGCGGTCATCCAAACTACCGACATCCCCGACAAGGGGGTCTGGCACCGGGTACGCATCGGCCCTTTTACCAACATCGAGGACATGAACCGCTCTCGCACCTTGCTCACACAGAGCGACATTCCATCCAGCCTGGTCAAGGTTAAAGAACTCTTATCACATTAACTTTCTAAAATAGTTTATTTACTCTGGAGTAGACAACATGAGCTTTACCCTTTTCCTCCGTGCCTTTTCACTGCGTATTTTCCTGGCCATTGCTGTATCACTGGTCGGGTTCACTGCAAAAGCAGAACTCCATCCCGGCAAGGAATATGAATTACTCTCCCCGCCTCAAGCGGTTGAAACCGGGAAAAAGATCGAGGTTCTGGAAATTTTTGCCTACACTTGCCCGCATTGTTTCAACCTCGAGGCGGATATCAACAAATGGGCGAAACAGCTCCCCAAGGACGTCGAGTACCGTCGGCTACCGGCGATTTTCAGCGACTCCTGGATGCCTTTTGCCAAGGTATTTTATACTTTCGAAGCCATGGGGCTGACCGAGAGGCTGCACGGCGAATTTTTCAATGCCATTCACGTCCATCACGTTCGCTTCGATAGCGACAATGCCATCTTTGACTGGGTTGAAAAACAGGGCATCCCCCGCAAGGGCTTTATCGAAATTTATTCTTCCTTCTCCATCCAGAGCAAGGTCTTGCGTGCCAAGCAACTTATCCGTGCCTATGGGGTTAGTGGTGTTCCCACGGTTATCGTGGATGGCAAATATCGCACCTCCGTATCCAGCACCGGCAGCCCTGCCGGCTTGCTGTCGGCTCTCGACCAGTTGATCAAGCAGGCGCGGCGGGAGCGCGGCGGCAAGTAGGCACAAACCAGCCGGCCATGAGCATTTCCGTCATTCTGATCGACGACCACCCGCTGTTTCGCAAGGGGTTGTCGCACCTGCTCGAGGCCCGGGAAGAAGGAATCACTGTTGCCGGGCAGTTTGCCGAGATAGGGGGCGTCCTCGACTGGCTTAGGGACGGAGGACGTGCGGAAGTTGCCTTGCTGGATCGTAACTTGCGCGACGAGGACGGCCTGACTCTGGTTCCCGAACTGAAGCGATATGGCATCAGGGTGATCATGCTGACCGTAGCGGATGAAGCCCACGAAATCCGGGAGGCCATAGAGCGAGGTGTTGACGGCTATGTATCCAAAACCAGCGAACCGGCTCAAATTCTTCAGGCAATATCTACTGTCGCGCGGGATTCTGGGTTGCCCCATTCTCCCGTCATGGATGAAACCACGCAGGAAAAGCTGGCCTCGGATGTCGGCAGCAAGCTTACAACCCGCGAACTGGAAATCGTCGGTTTGGTTGCACACGGCATGAGCAACAAGGCTATAGGCGATGAACTGGGTCTTTCAAACAACACCGTACGCAACCACCTGGGCAGCATCCTGGAAAAGCTCGGGCTCGCCAACCGCGTGCAGGTCGCCACCTTTGCCCTGAAACAGGGTATCGGCAGATAAGTCCGGCGCGTGGGAGCGACCTCCTGGTCGCGAATTCAGCAATTCGCGACCAGGAGGTCGCTCCCACAATGGCTTGGTTTCGCTACTGAATAAAGCCTTTTTCAAGCAATTCCGCTGTCAACGCGAAATAATCTTTTGCCCCTTGGCTGTGGGGTGCAAAATCAAACACGCTCTTGCCATGCTCCGGGCTTTCCGCCAGGCTGACGTTTTCCGCGATGCGGGTTTCGCACAAGGAGTCGCCGTAGCGCTCCTTCAGCTGCCCATAAACGCGATGGGAAAATTTTCTGCGGGAATCGAAGCGGGTTACCACCACCTTGCGTTCAATGCCGCGCTTCATCCCCCTCTCCAGAACGTTTAATGCGGCATCCAGCCGCGCCACCCCTTGCATGGAAAGATAATCGGCTGACACCGGGATCAACACCCGGTCGGCCGCAAAAATTGCATTCAAGGACAACACGCCAAGCATCGGGCAGCAGTCGATCAAAATCGGAATGTCCTCCCATGCCAGGCTTTCCTGCAAACCGTCGCGCAGGCGCGATGCGATGCGGGTGCTTTTCCCATATAGCGCATCAATTTTCGACAACTCCAGATGACCTGGAATCAGCCGCATTCCACCACCGGCCTCACGCACCAAGCTCGACAATGAAGTCCCCTCGCGGTAAAACGCCGCGACAGTCTCATCCCGGTTTTCTGCGAGGATGCCGCACGAAAGCGTCAGATGCGCCTGGGGATCGAGATCAATCGCGATTGGCCGTTTTTCCAGATGAGCCAGTGCAGCCGACAGATTCAGGGTGGTAGTGGTTTTGCCCACCCCGCCCTTCTGGTTGAAGACCGCTATCACAGCCATGTTCTTGCCCCCGCTATTCCACTGTGACCGATTTGGCCAGATTTCTGGGCTTGTCCACGTCAGTTCCTTTTTGCAAGGCGGCATGATAGGCCAGCAACTGTAGCGGCACCGTGTACAGGATTGGGCTCAGCAGTCCGGCATGCTCCGGCAGCTTGATCAGGTGGATACCTTCCTGTGCTTGCATCTGGCTACCTTGGTCAGCAAGCACGTACAGCTCGCCGCCGCGAGCGCGGACTTCCTGCAGGTTGGATTTCAGTTTTTCCAGCAAGGCATCGTTGGGGGCAATCGCGACCACCGGCATGTCGCTGTCGACCAATGCCAGTGGGCCGTGCTTTAGCTCGCCCGCCGGATAGGCTTCGGCATGAATATAGGAGATTTCCTTCAGCTTCAGCGCGCCTTCCATGGCGATCGGGTAATGCAGCCCGCGCCCAAGAAACAGGGCGTGCTGCTTGAACGCCATGCGCTCCGCCCAAAGCTCGATCTGCGGCTCGAGCAGCAGCACCTGGCTGACCATCGCGGGCAGGTGGCGCAGTGCCTCGAGGTGCGCCTTTTCCTGCGCGGCGCTAATGCGGCCACGCAGCTTGCCCAGCACCAGCGCCAGCAAAAGTAATGCGGTCATTTGGGTGGTGAAGGCTTTGGTAGAGGCAACGCCAATTTCAGGGCCCGCACGGGTCAGAAAGCGCAGCCCCGATTCGCGTACCAGCGCGCTTTCAGGGGCGTTACATATCGACAGGCTATATGCGTGACCGAGGGATTTGGCATGCTTTAGCGCCGCCAGGGTATCCGCTGTTTCGCCTGACTGTGAAATCGTCACGATCAGCGCATTGGGATTGGGCACGCTGTCGCGGTATCGGTATTCGCTCGCCACTTCAGCACTGCATGGAATTCCCGCAATACTCTCAAGCCAGTAGCGCGCCACCATCGCGGCGTGAAAGCTGGTACCGCAGGCAAGGATGGTTACACTGTCGACCGCGCTGAGCACTTTACTCGCTTGATCACCGAATATTGTCGGGTTGAGGTCGCCATAGCTCAGTGTCTCCTCCAGCGTTTCCGCCAAGGCGCGCGGCTGCTCGAAAATTTCTTTCTGCATGTAGTGCCGGTAGCTGCCCAGCTCCGCCCGTTCCGCGCTGAGTTCGCTGATTTGCACCTGCCTGGATACCGGCTTGCCGCTCCGGTCAACAATCCTGAAGTCGAGCAGGCCGATCTCCGCCACATCGCCCTCTTCCAGGTAAACCACTTTTTGCGTAACCGGCAGTAATGCCGAAACATCGGAAGCGATGAAGTGCTCCTCGATGCCAATGCCGATCAACAGCGGACTGCCCTCGCGTGCGCACACCAGGCGATTCGGCTCATCGGCACAGATCACGCCAATCGCGTAGGTACCCTTGAGTTCGGCGACGGCCTTGCGGGTGGCCTGGAACAGATCTTTTCCCTGGTGGAAATGGAAATGAATCAAATGAGCGATAACTTCGGTGTCGGTATCGGAAGTGAATGGGTACCCGATTTCGCTTAACCGCTGGCGCAACACTTCGTGATTTTCGATAATGCCATTGTGCACAACGGCGAGTGATTCCCCACTGACATGGGGGTGAGCGTTACGTTCGCTGGGGTTGCCATGAGTAGCCCAGCGAGTATGGGCAATGCCGAGGCTGCCATGCGTTTCCCGGATTTTTATTTCCGCTTCCAGCTCGGCCACGCGCCCGGGCTTCCTTACCCGAGTGAGCCCGCCATCGACCACCACGGCCAGACCCGCCGAATCGTAGCCGCGATATTCCAGCCGCCTCAAACCTTCCAGCAGGATAGGCACAACATTGCGCTGCGCTACAGCACCGATGATTCCACACATGGCTAAATCCCTGTTATGAGTGAGGTATGAGAAGTGAGCCTGGTAGGGTGGGCACGCCTTTGTGCCCACGCGGAAATACGCCACGCTGACTGCGTGGGCACCCCTACTTGACTTGCTTAACCGGTCGTTTCCAGCTTGGAATTGTAACCTGCTTTGCCCGCGACAGAGTGAGTTGCTCCGCCGGCGCATCCCGGGTGATCGTCGCCCCCGCGCCGATGGTCGCGCCCTTTCCTACGGTGACCGGGGCTATCAGCTGGGTGTCTGAACCGATGAACGCATCATCCTCGATGACCGTCCGGTGCTTGTTGGCGCCATCATAGTTGCAGGTAATGGTGCCGGCGCCGATATTCACGTTTTTTCCTACCGTGGTATCGCCAATATAACTCAGGTGGTTGATCTTGCTGCCACGATCAACCTGGCTGTTTTTCAGCTCGACGAAATTACCAATATGTACAGCTTCCGCCAGTACGGTACCAGGACGGATACGGGCAAACGGTCCGATGCGTCCATTGTCTCCAATTTGCGCCTCTTCGATCAGGCTGAATGGCGCAATTCTGGCCCCCTCACCGACACTGACATCACGCAGTACGCAGTGGGCTGCGACCGCGACATTATCCCCCAAAACCACCCTGCCTTCAAAAACACAGTTGACGTCGATGCTGACATCCCTGCCGCAGACCAATTCACCGCGCACGTCGATGCGCTTTGGATCCATCAGCCGCACGCCCCGCTCCATCAGCCTGGCGGCCACTTCATGCTGGTGCAGACGCTCCAGGTGCGCCAACTGAGCGGCGCTGTTGACCCCCATCACCTCCCAGTGGTGGCCAGGGTGGCAAGCGTTCACTCTCACACCATCGGCCACGGCCATGGCGATAACATCGGTCAGATAATATTCTCCCTGGGCATTGTCGTTGCGCAAAGCACTCAGCCATTTTTTCATCTGCGCAGTGGGTAGCGCCATGATGCCCGTATTCACTTCGCGTATGGCGCGCTCGGCTTCGCTCGCATCTTTATGCTCCACGATGAATTTCACCTGGCCTTCTGCATCGCGCACGATGCGGCCATACCCCTCAGGGTTCGGCAACGATACCGTCAGCAAACCCACCGAGTCGCCATTCATTGCCTCCAGCAGTATACGTAACGTACCGACGGAGATCAGAGGTACGTCGCCATACAGGATCAGGGTCGCTCCGTCATCATCCAACTCTGCCGCAGCCTGCTGCAATGCATGGCCGGTTCCAAGTTGCTGCACCTGATTGACCCAAGTGATATCACTGTCTGCGAATGCCTGCGGCACGGCCTCGCCACCATGCCCATAAACCACCAGCAATTTGGCGAGGCCAAGTTCTCGCGCGGCGTTGATGACATGCCCGAGTAATGGACGGCCTGCAAGCGGGTGCAGAACCTTCGGGCGGGCGGAATGCATACGAGAACCTTTTCCGGCCGCCAATATAACGATGTTCAGCTTGGATAGCATGAGGTTGTATTGCCCTATAAAAAAATGGCAGCCTTAAAGGCTGCCATTTTCACACATTACCGACACAGCCGCACCATCATTACCTTTGCTTGCGTAGTCGTTGAATTGCATGCAACTGCGCAACCGCTTCGGCCAACTCGGCCTCTGCCTTGGCATATTCGATCGCCGCTGAGCGATTACGCATAGCCTCCTCAGCTCGCTGCTTGGCTTCTTGGGCCTTGACCTCATCCAAGTCCCTGCCGCGTACCGCAGTGTCGGCAAGGATGGTCACCACCGATGGTTGAACCTCGAGCAAGCCGCCGGAAACGTAGATCAATTCCTCTTCGTCGCGATCGGGCAGCTTGAGACGAACCGAGCCCGCCTTGATTCGGGTAATCAGCGGCGCATGGCGAGGGTAAATGCCCACTTCGCCCATTGCGGCCGGGGCAACGAGGAATTCTACCACTCCCGAGAAAAGTGAGCTTTCCGCACTGACTACGTCCACATGCATTGTCATTGCCATGGTTGATTTGCCTTAAATGGTTTTTGCTTTTTCCACGACTTCGTCGATGGTGCCAACCATGTAGAAGGCCTGCTCCGGCAGGTGATCGTAATCACCGTTGACGATGCCCTTGAAGCCCGCGAGCGTATCCTTGAGCGGCACGAACTTGCCGGGGGAGCCGGTAAACACCTCGGCAACGAAGAATGGCTGAGACAGGAAACGCTGAATCTTGCGCGCACGGGATACCGCCAGCTTGTCTTCCGGAGCAAGTTCATCCATGCCCAAAATCGCAATGATGTCGCGCAATTCCTTGTAGCGCTGCAACGTGGATTGCACGCCACGGGCGACATTGTAATGCTCCTCGCCCACCACCAGCGGATCAAGCTGGCGGGAGGTGGAATCGAGTGGATCCACTGCGGGGTAGATACCCAATTCCGCCACTTGCCGCGACAGCACCACGGTTGCATCCAGGTGGGCAAAGGTGGTGGCTGGAGACGGATCGGTCAAATCGTCCGCAGGCACGTACACTGCCTGGATGGAGGTAATCGAGCCCTTTTTGGTCGAGGTAATGCGCTCCTGCAAGCGGCCCATTTCCTCCGCCAGGGTAGGCTGGTAGCCCACTGCGGAAGGCATCCGACCCAGCAGCGCGGACACTTCGGTGCCGGCCAGGGTAAAGCGGTAAATGTTGTCCACGAACAGCAGCACGTCGCGGCCTTCGTCGCGGAAGAATTCCGCCATGGTGAGGCCGGTCAAGGCCACGCGCAGACGGTTGCCAGGCGGTTCGTTCATCTGGCCGTAAACCAGTGACACCTTATCCAGCACGCCGCCTTCTTTCATTTCGTGGTAAAAGTCGTTTCCCTCGCGGGTGCGCTCACCGACGCCGGCGAAAACCGAATAGCCGCTGTGCTCGACCGCGATGTTGCGGATCAGCTCCATCATGTTCACGGTCTTGCCCACGCCGGCACCGCCGAACAGGCCGACCTTGCCACCCTTGGCGAACGGACAAATCAGGTCGATCACCTTGATGCCGGTTTCGAGCAGATCGGTGGAAGGCGACAGCTCGTCGAAGGCGGGGGCTTTGCGATGAATCGCCCAGCTTTGCTCATTCCCGATCGGGCCCTTGTCGTCCACCGGTTCGCCCAGCACGTCCATGATGCGGCCCAGGGTCTTGATGCCGACGGGTACGGTAATCGGTGCCCCGGTATTGGTGACTCCCATCCCGCGACGCAAGCCGTCCGTTGTGCCCATGGCGATAGTTCGCACCACGCCATCGCCCAGTTGCTGCTGCACTTCTAGCGTCAGGCCCACGTCAGGCAATTTCAGCGCATCGTAAACCTTGGGCAGAAATTCGCGCGGGAATTCTACGTCCACCACCGCACCGATAATCTGCACGATTTTACCTTGGCTCATCATCACTTCCTTAATAAATACAATTCGTTCGAAACAAGTAGATCAAAACAAGCGCCCTTTCGCGTGTGTTGTTCCGCTTCAGCGGAATACAACCACGGTGAAGACCCTTGCGATCTCACGTTTGCTCCCTCTCCCGCTTGCGGGAGAGGGTTGGGGAGAGGGCGCTGTTTCCGCGTGGGCACAAGAACGGAGCCCACCCTACATTAAACCGCAGCGGCACCCGCCACGATTTCGGACAGCTCCTTGGTGATGGCCGCCTGACGGGTTTTGTTATAGATCAGCTTGAGCTCATCAATCACGTTTCCGGCATTGTCCGAAGCAGCCTTCATCGCCACCATCCGGGAGCTCTGCTCGGAGGCAATGTTTTCTGCCACCGCCTGATAAATCAGGGTCTCGATATAGCGCACCAGCAGCTCGTCAACGACCTGCTTCGCATCTGGTTCGTAAATATAGTCCCAGTGCCCGCTCGCGCTCCCCAACGCTTCGCCGCTAATGGGCAGGAGCTGCTCCATCACCGGTTCCTGCTTCATGGTATTTACAAAGCGGGTGAAACAGATATGCAGCGCGTCGATGCGGCCATCATTGTAGGCGTCGAGCATCAATTTAACCGGCCCGATCAGCTTCTCCATTTGCGGCGTATCGCCCAGATGTGTCGCTTGCGACAGAACACTGGCGCCGATACGCTGCATGAAACCCAGCGCCTTGTTGCCAATGGCGCAAACTTCGACGCCCTGCTTGCCGCCTTCCCATTCCTTCATCCTGGCCAGGGCCATGCGCAAAACATTGGTGTTCAGGCCACCGCACAGCCCCTTGTCCGAGGTCACCACGATCACCCCGATACGGCTCGGGTTCTCGCGCTTCACCAGAAAAGGATGTTTGTATTCCGGGTTGG